>CAJXZK010000241.1 GCA_913063055.1 uncultured bacterium | reverse complement strand
CCACTATGGCAGCAAGCCCAAGATGATCTACTTGCCAGAGTTGGAGAAGAAGATTGGCAAGATTTGATTGATAAACTCGCAGTAGTTTCTCAGGTGCCTACAGTAATTCCCGACTAAAAATTTTGCAGAACCTTCGCCTCAGCTTTCATATCCCCTACTTTAGATTAAGAAAAACTTCTATAAAGGCCTCGCAATCTTCTCTTAGCAACCCTGCCAAACGATGGTAGGATAATGGTTTGCTTTTAAGCTTAACGATTTGGTGGCAGCACGGTAAATTATGCAAAAACTCGCTCTTATTGGCCTCGGTGCCTCCGGCCTCTTCGCTCTCAAAGAGTTGGCTGGCGCAGACATTGAAGTACACGTCTTTGACGTCGGTCCAACCTACGAGAAGCGCTATGCCTGCCCTATCGACCAAGGCAAATTGACCGTATGCCCGCCCAAAGCTTGCAGTTACTGCGCCCCTGGCCAGTCAGCTGGCAGCTGGAACGACTTCAAAGTAATACTTTCAGCCTCACCGGTAATCGGCGGGCGACTTTATGACCTGGTCGGCGAAACTGAACTGCAAAAGCGCCTAGACATGGTCAGAGCTACAATCTTGCAGCATGCACCTTGCGAAATACCAGTAGTTAAACCCAACAGCGAAGATCTTGACTGGATCAAAAAGAAAGCCACTATGGCTGGCATGGTCTACCACTATCAGGAACTTCTGCACTGCGGCTCAGACAACGCCCCAGCCATCAACACCAGCATTCTCAATGAAATTAAGGCCAAGGGCTCGAACATAGTCTTTCACTTTGACAAGAAAGTGGTTTCAGTAGCGCGGCGCAACGAGAAATTTGCGGTGCGTTCAGACCGCTATCGCAAACCTGAAGAAGAAGTCGAAGACACTTTCGACATGTGTATTGTCTCGGTTGGTCGCGGCGGAGCAGCCTGGCTCACGCAGCAAGAGTTCTATAAAGCTCTCGATATTAACCCTGGCCAAGTCGATATTGGTATTCGCGTTGAAACCAGTGCCTTCTTCACAGAAGAAGTCGATAAGCGCTTCTACGAGCCAAAGCTCTACTACAGAAGTCGTCACTCTGGCGATGTAGTGCGGAACTTCTGCTCGAACCCGAAAGGTTTTGTCACTCCAGAAAACCACCGCGACTATGTGCTCGTTAATGGCCACTCGAAGATGTACGAAAAGTCTGAGAACAACAACTTTGCAGTGCTGGTCTCAAAAACATTCACCCGACCATTCAAAAACCCGCAAATGTATTCGCAGACTATTGCTAAAATCGCCAACATGCTTGCTGGCGGCGGCCCACTAGTTCAGCGTTTAGGCGATCTCAAAGCGGGCAGAAGAACAAAGTCTCTCACCAACAATTTGATCAAACCGACGCTAGAAGCTGAATGCGGCGATATTTCCCTAGCCTATCCGCACCGCATTTTGGAAAGCATCATTGAGTATCTCGATGCCCTCGATAAGATCTGCCCCGGTGTGGCTGGTGAATCAACTTTGCTCTATGCTCCTGAGTGCAAGAGCTATCCTGACTCAATTTCAGTGAACAAGAATATGGAAACCAATGTGCCCAATCTCTTCATCATTGGTGATTCTAGCTCGTGGACTCGCGGTGTAGGCCAAGCAGCAACTAGCGGTATTCTGGCCGGTGAAGGTGTGCGCCAGAAGCTCAAAGTCGGCATGCCAGGGGCTTCTAAGCTAGTGCCAGTCAGCTAGTTCCAGGCAACAAGATCCAGCAAGCAAGAGCCTACAAGCTAGTACAGGCCAGTAAATTTGAGTCCTTAGTCCCGCCAGAGAATCTCGGTGGTATCGTCGCTGTCGTCGTCATCGAGAATCAGCTTGCGCTGCAGTGCGGCATAGCGCGCTACTAATTCAGCAACTTCTGGATGCTCTGCACCCAGGGCTTTTTCGCTAACACCAAGGCCCCAACGGTAGAGGCGGTCCGCTTCGCTAAAGTTCTCTTGCTCTTCATAGAGATGAGCCAAGCGGCGCAGAGCCTTGGCTACAGTGGGGTGCTCGTGACCCATATTCTCTTGAATAATCTCAACGGCCCGCCAGTAAAGCGGCTCAGCTTCGGCGTATTTCTCCTGATCGTGATAAACCTCGGCCAACGAATTAAGCACCTCAGCCACGTGCATGTGCTTGGGGCCCCAGTCTTTGGTGCGAATCTCAAGCAATGACTGATAGAGGGGCTCAGCCTGGTCGTACTTGCACTGTATATGGAATAGCAAAGCTAGATTGCTTAGAGTCTGGGCCGTGCTGGGATGCTGCAAACCAAGCACGGTCTGTCTTATCTTTAAAGCGCGCCAGTGAATCTTCTCTGAGCGGGCGAAATCACCGAGCATGCGATAAAGCTCAGCTTGATAGTTGAGCACGGTGGCGACACTGGGATGGTCCGGGCCCCAAGTCTCTTCGAACATACGCACAGCTCTGGCATAGAGCGGTTCAGCCTGTTCGTACTTACCTTCGGCGTGATAGAGCAAGGCTAGATTGTGCAAGTAGGGACCAATAGAGGGATGGTCTGGTCCAAGCACCGACTCACGCTTGGCTAGAGCCCTCTGGAACAAAGGCTCAGCGGCATTGTATTTACCGTGGGCGCGCAAGAAATCAGCCAAATTACCAAGCATAGTGGCCACTTCAAGCGGATCTTGCTGCTCTGAATCTTCACTCTCATAAATAGTGAGAGCACGGCGCAGAAGCGGTTCCACCGACGAATACTTGCCCTGGGCACGGTAAACCGCTCCCATCTCAGTCAGGCAATCAGCCACGGGCTTACTCTCTTTGCCGTGGGTGCGCTCGAACAAATCGAGGGCCTGCTTGAGAAAGGCCTCAGACTCTTTGAATTTTCCTTGTACCAAATAAAGTTCGCCCATCTTAGCCGAGATGCGAGCTACGCCTATTTCAGCCAATTGAGCATTGTCACCGACAAGGGCATGATCGGCTGTTGCCTTAGAACTCTCCACCGCTGTTGCTGCAGAACTTTCCGCTGCTGCTGCTGCCGAACTTTCTGAAGCTGTATTCTCCGAAGCCGTATTTGCCGCTACTGAACTTTCCGACGATGCAGTCGCTGCAGCAACTTCAGCCGGTTTAGCACCTTCTTGAAGCTCTTTACGAGCTTCCATCAAGGCCTTCTGAAAAAGCTTTTCGGCATCATCATAACGACTAAGGCCAAGAGCCTTACTGCCAGCCGTTAAGTAGGTTTCCCAACCGATCGTTTCCTGCGTCGCATCCATGAGGTGAACCGTAATCTCTGATCTGTAAGTCGCTCCAAGATTTTAGCATCATGCCCAACCACCCGGCGGCCGCTAACACATAACTATCTTCGGTTAAGTTGTTCCAGTTAACCGCCAACACTTTACAAATTGTCTGCCCGGCCGCCCGATGGGGAACAGGCAAATATAAGATTGCAATATCCACCCATCTTCGTGAGGAAAAACATTGACGCCTCAAACATCAACTGAAACAAGCAATCAAGATCAGTCAGACAAGCAAGTACAAAAGATGGTACCCGGCCTGGTGCAAGATCAGCTTCCAGTCAGCTCTACGCCAAACGAAACCAAGCCAAAGAAAACCAAGCCCAATAAATTTCACTGGAAAGAAATCATCAAGGCAGTGGTTCAGCTCTACTTCTTATACGTTGCCCTCAGTCTGCTCTTGCTCTACGTCTTTAAAGACGCGGCAGTGTTGCACCCGATGTATGACGTCAGCTGGAAGCCACAACTGAGCAAACTTGACCAGCTTTTCAAAACAAAAAGTAGAGAAATTAAAATCCCGCTACCGAAGCTAAGCAAAGACACCGGTTTCGAAAAGCCCGAAACCTTGGCGGCCTTGTTAGTAGAAAAACCAAGCGACAAAGTCATTTTGGTGTCTCATGGCAATGCTGGAAACATCGGCCACCGCGTAGGCTTAGCCTCGTTGCTCGTCAACAGTGGCGCCTCAGTCTTTCTCTATGACTACCAAGGATTCGGTGAAAGTGGTGGCAGTGCCACCTGTGCCCACGCCCTTAGCGATGGCCTAACAGCCTACGACTATGTCGTCAACACTCTGCACTACAAGCCAGAGAACATCATTGTTTACGGCGAATCAGTGGGTTGTGGTGTCACCACAAATATCATGAAAAATCGCAAAGTGGGAAAAGTAATTCTGCAATCAGGCTTTCCTTCTTTAGTGCAAGCAGCACGAGACAAGCTCTTCTTTCTCTGGGTCTTGCCGCCAAATTTAGTGCCAGAACCAAACTTCGATAACTTGAGTGCCGTGCAAGAAACTCACCCACCAATATTGTTTATGCATGGAGACAAAGACACGATCTTGCCTTTCAGTTACTGCGAAACCATGTACAGCAAAGCCCTTCCGCCCAAACAGATGTATACCTGTCACGGTGAGGGTCACAACGACATCGGCCTAATCAATGCAGCAGGCTACGTCGGTGCAGTGAAGCAGTTTGTCAATCAGCCTTAGACCACAGACTTAGACCATAGACTTAGACCATAGCCTTAGACCATAGCCTTAGACACCGGCTTAGATTACGAATTCAGGCACAATTAGCTCATCGTAAATGCCAGTGTCAAAGGCCTTTTGGAAGAAGAGGCGAACTGCTTCACGCCCGCGTTCGCCGCAATCTACAGTCAAGTCATTGACATACATGGTGACAAACTTATCTGCAGTTGCTTCGTCCATATCCCGAGCAAACGACATTGCATAATGAAGAGCCTCTGTGCGATTTGCCAGGGCATACTGCACCGAACTTTTAAAGATTGTGGCAGCCTCATGCATCATCTCTTCGCCTAGATCCTTGCGCACAGCATTGCCGCCCAATGGCAGCGGTAGCCCAGTTTCAGACTGCCACCAAACGCCAAGATCAACCAGTTTGGTCAAACCTTCTTGAGCATAGGTCAATTGGCTTTCATGAATAATCAAACCAGCTCCGACTTTTCCACTCAATACCTGTTCCACAATTTGGTCAAAGGGAACGGCTACGACATTTAACTCAGGAATACCCAAGCTGCGCTGCCAGAGCCGCACGGTGAGGTAAGCTGAGGTCTCTTTACCGGGAATGGCCACGGTCATATTTTTCAAATCATCGATAGTGGTGCCTGGCAATGCCACCACCATTGGTCCATAATTTTCGCCCATACTAGAGCCACAGCACATGAGCTTGTAGATATGGCGCACGCTAGGATAAGCAGCAAAAGAGATAGCCGAAACTTCATAACGACCCTTGAGAGCTTCCAGGTTGAGAGACTGAATGTCATTCATCACCTGATTGACTTTGATACCGCCAGTTTCAACTGCCCCTTTGTGCAAGCCATAGAACATGAAAGCATCGTCAGTATCAGGGCTATGGGCAATCGTTAACTCTTGAATCTTCGTATCGGTGGCCATCTCAAGTGCTCCCCCCTAATTAATGTGGCGCAAGAGTTGCTCTTTCATGGGCTTCCTGCAATATGAATTTTGCACCTTTTATGGACCAAATGGTATGAGCAATTTCAAAGGAAGGCTTGATTAAATACTGTGGTAGTCTCATCAGCCGCCAGAGTAATCATTAAAACCAGATAGGAGATAAGCATGAAAGTCTTAGCATCACTGGCTCTTGCCGTGATATCCCTAACCAGCGCCGCTGCCGTCCAAGCAGCTGACAAAAAAGCTGAATTGTATCCCAAAGTGTACGACGCCAATTACGAATGTGTTTCAGCTGCGGGCAAAACCGAAATGCGCTTGACCTCTGACGGCAAAGGCAAACTGCGCTCAGAGAGCAAGGGCCCTTCTTTCAAAGTAGTCTCAATCAGCGACTACCCTGGCAAAATCTGCTATTCGATCATGGAAGCTCAAAAAATGATCACAAAAATGCCTCTAAAACAAGGCTACGAAGGCAATATGGACGCAGAGACCGCCAAAAAGAAGAACGCCAAAGACCTCGGCGTGAAAAATATTGATGGCCGCAGTTGCCATGGTTGGAGCTACAAAGAAAACGGTACAGAATCAGAAGTTTGGGTCGACAACAATGCTCAAATCTTGGTAAAGAGTACGACTAAAACAGCTGGCACAACCACCAGTATGCAATTAACCAAGATCAGCACCGCTGCTCCAGCCGCAGAGCTTTTCGTGATCCCAAGCGGTTACAAGGTAATGTCTATCAACTAGTGGCTTCAATGCCCACAAGTCGCAAGGGAAATACTTGAGTACTCAAGTATTTCCCTTTTTGCTTTAACCCTCGGTGTTCTAAGGTGAGGCCTAATAACTCGTCGCCCATTCCAACGGTTGGGAAAGACTTAGACCAGGAGGGGACGGAGCCGCCTCGTAGACACGCTTTAATGTATTGATATCACGCACACCTATACCGGCAAACTTGACCGGTGCCTTCTTCTTAGCCCCGGTACCTGAACTAGTAGAAGAGGCACCAGTAGAAGAGGTATTAGAGGAAGAGACGCTGAGGTTTGAGCTGCCGTTCTCAGCGGCATACATCAAATCGGTATTCTTGTCAGACTTACCAAAAAGACCAAGTGCATGCCCCATTTCCCGGGTGAAAACACTGGCTAGAGTTCTCTCTGGCACATCAGCGGCATAAAAGCTCGGACGCAAAAGGTATACCCAGACCTGCATTTGACCATTGACGATATTGAGACGACAAACCCCCAGGGCTCTTGGTGGCAACTGATTAACCCAAAGTACGTCTACGTTTGAAGGCTCACTGGGCAGGGCAATCTTAACAGGCACGTACTGATCCCAGCGCGCTATAACAGCCTCTAGATTGCGTTGCCATGATTCTGGAGAGCCGAGGGGCAAGCGCACTCTCACGGGAAACTGCCGCCAGTGGGCAAACACTGGAGCACCGTCAGGACTCGTGCTTAAGCGTCGAATAGCGCCCAGGTAATCACCAGCCTGTCCGTCATAGTTAAGAGAGTTAGCAACAACAGAGGAGTCAATAATGAGCGAACTGGCCACAGGAGCCGGGGGCGAATAGTTAGAGCCAGTGTTTTGAGCAATTTTTAGGGGACTATTAGCCAAATTACTAGCCAAATTGGCATTGCCAGCAGGGCTCGTGGGCTGACTGCGGTTAGCTGCAGCAGGTTTAGCGCCACTAGCCGTGGCAGACTTTCCAGGGTTTGCACCATTAGGAACCCCAGGTCTCGAAGCGGAACCAGAGCCAGGACTAGCTCCAGGTACAGGGCTGGGAGCGGGAGCTAAGCCATAGGCACGAGGAGAGAAATTGGGCTGGGTATTCCAGGCTGGAGGCATTGCCACCTGACCTGGTGGCAGATGGTTAGCAGGAATTTGCGGTCTCTGAGCCTGTAAATTCTGACTGGGTAAATTCTGGTTGCCTAATGGCGCATTGCCAGCAGGGGCATAAGGTGCGTTATTCGGGTACTGGGCTTGGTTGTTAGCATAGGGTGCCACTGCCACGGGCGCAGGATAACCAGAAGACGGCGCCGGTGGATATGCCGGCGCCCCATAACTAGAACCCCCGTAACTAGAACTAGGAATATAGTTATTGCCAGACATATTGACCGGGGTCAAATTATTGTTAGCACCATAGCCGCCACTAGCCATATTACTGGGCGGAAGGGCAGCTTGTCCAACAGGCGTGCCGCCAAAGGCGCCACCAAAAGCAGTACCACCTAATAATTTCTGCTCTAAGCGGGCAATGCGCTCAGCTAGCTGACCGTCATGCTTACCGCCAAGTACCTCTTTCTCTAAGTGTTCAAGGCGATCGTCAACTTCATGCTCTGGATAGGTATTACCAAAGGCCTGCTTTTCAAGGCGCGTGACTCGCTGCTCATCGGCTGGACTGACCATACTAGGAGCTTGGCTCTGGTCAAACTGTGGGCTCATCATTCCTGGCGCGGTCATTCCTGGCGCGGTCATACCACTGCCTGGCGTAGATTGATACTGCTGGCCCCCAGAACTTCCCGGAGCGGATCCAAGTGGTCGGCCCTGAATCGCACTATTAAAAGGGTTGCTCTGATTGAACTTTCGACCTGGGTCCACAGTCGCTTCTGGCGGCGGTGGCGCATCCAACTTTGCCGCAGATGGATCAATCGCTTTAAGCACAGGCTGAGTGCCATTTGACGCAGCCAGTGTCTGCTCGCTGACGGCCAGACCGCTAAGAGCGAAAGAAAGAGCGAAGAAAATGGGTAGAGTTTTTTTAGTCACAGATACCAGAGGTCGCAAGTGTGGCAGGAAAGAGGTCAGCAATTGAGCAAATCCTCTTTCAGCTCTGCTCCCAGCCTCAGACTAGACTGTAAGTCGAGCAATGGCTCGGTCAATATTGGAGTAAAAGCACTCTCAGGATGCTTCACTATTTCAGTTAACATCTTGTGAATGGCCGGGTCTAGCTCGCGCAAAAGACGACGGCCCTCAGGAACAGAGAACGCAGCTACGCTCTCGGCCCAGTACTCAAACTTGCTAGCCTTGGCATAGCCAGAGACAAACATGCGGTTAGGCACATACTCAGGTCGAAGAATTTCCGAACCACCTTCATAGCCTGCCGGAGTCGGGCACATCTTCAAAGAACGCTTGAGGCGAGCAGCATAAAGTTCGGCCACGCGATCTTGCAGAGCCTGTGAAAGGCAGAACTGAAGCTGGTGTCCGAACTCGTGGGAAACCACTAAGTTAATACGCACTTCCACATAAGGTTGCACCCTAGTTGATACCACAGCCAGTGCACCAAAACGCTTGAACAAATCAATATCACGATCAAACTCTTCCAGGTCAAGATCAACCATTCCCGAGCGAACCCGCGTCACTCCAGCGGCTCCGTGTTTGACATTGCCCAGAGCAGCATTACCCTCAGACTTTCTTACAACTTGAAGAATGCCACTGGCAGACCAAATATTGAGGCTATCGATGACATACTTTTTTTGATGAACACTCAATCTATCAAAATCTTGGAAATAGCGAATAATCTCATTTTCGGCGTACGACTTATCTTTGCGAGAAAGCGGCCTACTGTATTCATACTTCCAAGCCGAACCATCCGAGCGAACACCATCGAAAGTTAGATTGAGAATAGCGGTCTCATCAAGCTCTCGCCGAGCCACTTTGGTGTAACGATCCCGCACAGTGACTAAACCAGTGTCGTGGAATTCACCAACCAATGTATGCTCTTCTGTGGCGATGCGACCATTCAAAACATTATAAGACTGGCCATTGTAGACAAGCTTACCCGTCGGCCCGCCGTACTCAGAGCTGGGAATGACAAGCTCAAGCCCAGCCGAGTCAATTCCCCGAAAAATGCAGCCCTCTAGGTCATCTATTAAGCGCCACTGGGAATCTTCGCTGTCAG
>CAJXZK010000240.1 GCA_913063055.1 uncultured bacterium | reverse complement strand
GGAAGATTGGCATGATTACATAGGCTTTCAAATCTTGAGCAATGCGCTCTTGCAGCTTGGCATTGTCTTCGATGCCGTCCACAACTGGATCGTGTTGGGTGGAGACAACGATGGAGTCAACTCTGACAGGAGTATTGCCTTCGTACTCGATTGTCACCTGGGTTTTGCCGTCTGGTCTCAAATATTCGAGGGTGCCGTTCTTTCTAACTTCAGTTAAGCGTCTGGCAATGCGGTGGGCCACTGAAATTGGCATAGGCATCATTTCAGGTGTTTCATTACAAGCAAAGCCGAACATCATACCCTGGTCGCCAGCACCAGTTTCGTCACCGAGATCGGAGCTTTGTTGGCTGCTGCCAGCGCTAGCTGCTGGACGACTCTCTAGAGCATGGTCAACGCCAGAAGCGATGTCGGGGGACTGTTTATTAAGTGCGGTGAGAATAGCGCAAGAAGCAGCGTCAAAGCCGCCACCTTTCTCAGCGGTGTAGCCAATTTCGGAAATTACTGAGCGTACTAGCTCTTGAAAATCTACATTGGCCTTGCTTGTTATTTCGCCGGTAACCAACACTAGGCCAGTTGAAACTGCACATTCTGCCGCTACTCTTGACTTAGTGTCTTGTGAAAGCATGGCGTCAAGAATGGCATCAGAAATCTGGTCGCATACTTTGTCTGGGTGTCCTTCAGTGACTGATTCTGAAGTAAATAAGTAGGTATTGGTCAACTGAATAACTCCTTGAGTCATGCAAAATGCTTTGCTTTAAAAGCCGCAGTGAAGCCGCTTTCAGAAAGCTGAACCTGCTATGCTACCATTTTTTGATGATACTGAAATAGATCTATCAAGTGTTACCATATTAAGGAACTTATTATTGGACGGGACATTGGATGCCAACCGCATATTCTCAGAAGAGTGACCGTGATTTAGTTTTAGCCTGTCAGAAGCGTGAGCCTCAGGCTTTTGAAGAGCTCGTGAAACGGCACCAGCGCACTGTCTATTCCTTGCTCTATCAATTGGCCCCCGATTGGGAAGACACCTCTGACCTGGCGCAGGAAGTTTTCATTCGGGTTTGGCGCTCTATTAACAATTTAAGAAATCCCGCCTCTTTTCGGGGCTGGCTCACTCAAATTGTCACCAACCTTTTTTATGACGAGTTGCGCAAGCGGCCCCGTCGCCTGCCTACTGTTTCTATGGATGATTCCCATGGTGGAGAAGACGGTGAATCGGACGGTTCCACCCGTGATATTCCGGACACCGGTATCTTACCGGACGAAAAAATTCTCAATAAAGAAATCTCAGAAGTAATACGTCAAGCAATGTTGCGTTTGCCGGAACAGTTTCGTACAGCCATCGTCTTGAGAGAAGTGGAGGGCCTAAGCTACGATGAAATTGCAGTGATAACACAGACAGAGATGGGAACGGTGAAATCTAGGATTGCCCGTGCCCGGACCAAACTGCAAGAGTTGCTTAAGCCATACATAGAACAGTCACAGTCGGTAACTGAGGTCTCTAGTGATGGTTGACTCTGCTTGCGATAATTATAAGGATGAGCTTTCGGCCCTGCTTGACAATCAAGTGGCCCCTAGCTTGAAAAGTGAAATAGAATCGCATCTTGAGGCTTGCCACGATTGTGCAGCCAAGTTCGAGTCTTTGAAAGCTGTTAGCAAATTACTGGGCAAGGCTTTTGCCTCTGAGGATGAAACCCCTGATATCTGGTCAAAGCTCGCCCTTGATATGCCGTCAGTATGCGATGTCATCGTCGATGATCTGTCAGCTTATTTAGATGGTGAGCTAACCTCGCCGGCCCAAGAAGGGGTCAATCAGCACTTAAAAGATTGCTCTGATTGCCTGGCTAAGTTCACTGCTTTAAATCAGACTAACCGTCTCTTGGCTAAGGGATTAGAACTGCCGCAGAATGTTGAAGTCAATCTCTGGTCGTCTATCAAAGAAAGACTTACTGCCGATTGCGCCTTGATCGACAATGAGCTTTCTGCCTACTTAGATCAAGAAGTTGTCACCTTGCGTCACCGCGAGATCACCAAGCACCTGACCGATTGTTCGAATTGCCAGGTTGAGTTTGGCAAACTGACAAATGTTGGCGATATTATTCGTGATTCTTATAAACCAACTATTCCAGATGACTTCGATCTCTGGCCTGGTATTAAGAGCAAGCTACAAGTTATTCCATTCACTCCCAAGACCCAGGCTGCTACTACTTCTAGCAAGGTTAAGGGTGTAATTGATAGACGTGTTTATGCACTGGCAGCCGTAGCCGCTGTTTTTGTATTAGTTTTCGGATTGGGAGCTTTCTGGCTCAACAGTCCTGAACAATCAAATGTCCGTCAAGTTTCTGCCGAGGGATATTTGATTGATTCATCGTTGTTGCAACCAGCAGATAAAGCTGAGGCGGTAGTTTATGAAGAGTAATTCGCACGGAGCAAAGAGTGCAGCAAACGGGCTTATGTCTGCCGCCCTATCGTTGGCAGCTGGCTGCGCTTTAGAAGTATCCTTCCCACCTGAGAGCATGGCTCAAGATGCCCAGCCGACTTCTTGTAATGTTGACTGGACTAAGCTCAATCTTTCGCCGCAACAAAGCAGTCAGATTCAAAGCTTAGAGCAGCAGTGGTACAAAGACTTCAACGAATTGAGCCCACAGATTCGCGATGAGCAGTCCAAGCTGCAAAAGCTTCTTTCCGACCACAATGCTGATCCCATTCAAGTTATGGCTCTGCAGCAGTCAATTGCTAGGCGGCGAGAACAGCTTAGTAACGCTGCTATGCAAAACTATCTGAACAAGCGCAAAGTGCTTGATGAGAAGCAGCAGAAGCAGTTGGAAGAAATGATGCGTGTCTTGATCATCAGTCGTAAGCAGCAACTGAATCCGGGCGCCCAGACTGAAGTTATGCCCGATAAGATTCAGAGTTTGATGCGTAGAGTGCGTGATATTTTCCCAGTAGACGCCAAATAACAGAATCGTTCTAAAAATAGAAGACTTGCCTATCGGTCTTGTTCTAAACCAAAAAAGAGTAGTTTCTCTGGAAGCTACTTTTTTTTTGAGCATCTATATAGATGAGCGCAAATAGTTGTGCTTGATCTCTTGTCTTGTTGATTCTCTCATTAACCAAATCGAGCTTTTGTTGTCAGCATGGTGCTCTTGGAAGTGGCACCATGAGCTGCGTTTCATCAGGCTTTTCGCTAGTTCGATTGGTTTAGCTGCATCTATATCTGATCGATTTGCAATCGATGTTGCTTTGCTTCAAATATGAAGATCTTTTGGACATGGAGGAATTTTTTGTGATCCGAATATATTGCGAAGGTGTATGTCCAATGCCTCTTCTAGGCCTTGTTGGCGATAGAGATCAATTGCATAATTAGCGATGCATCACCATCAGTGGTGCCTATTATTAAAACTGATCTGACCCTTTGATCAGCATGCAACTAATCTCGTATAATGATTCACTGTTAATAGGACGAGCCGCTAGCTCATTAGGGCATCCGATCCTCTACAAGATATATCCGCTCTCAACTCCTGTGTTTACATGAGAAATGCTGAGTGCGTCTTTGATGTGGATTTTTTCCATCCCCAGAAAGAAAAATTTGAATAAGGTAAAGAACTGAATGTCCATTTGTATTGCTCCAGCCCTCCAGCCAAAAACTGAATATTTAGTCCCTGCTAATGTTTTGTCTTTTGTTGATCGTAGCCAGTCAAATCCAGCTACAGCCTCTATGTCGCGTTCAGTTGCTGAGCGCTCCTTTAGTGCCCGTACAATTGCCATTGCTAGTGCACCACCTGTAGATGAACTGAAATACCGCAAGCTAATTGATCTTGCTGTCAAATACGGGGCTCGGCTATTGGCTTTGAAGCGCCGCGATATTGCTACTCGCTATCAACAGTGGTGTCAGATCAGCGAAGCGCAACCAGGTTCTATAAACCGCGGCAGCGAAACTGAATCTTATTGGCGCAATAAAAACTTGTATGTCCGTCGTATTTCGAAGAAATCAGAGACTACAGCGGTCTTTATGCCGGTGTTGACTGAAATTGCTTGTCTTTTTTCGGGTGGTTCTAGTCTCCTTATCACCATTGATGAAACTGAACACACGGCGCGTTTTGATGTCATTGAAAACCTCGGCAAGACCGGCTATTGCCTCGATGGTCTCGACTACGATCTGGCACTTAGTCAGGTCTTTAGCCTGCTTAAAGAAATCGAAGGGGTATAGCTAGCCGTTATTGCGATTGCTTAGCTACTCTTCATAAAAGTGTGACCGCCGGCCATTGAGCCGGCGGTCTTACTTTAAACACAAAAATACGTCAGTACTACTTGTCCTTGAGATTGGCCTGCAATTCACGCACAGTCTTGTCTAGGTCTGCCAAGTCTTTCAAGCATTCCTTAAGGTCTTTGTCGCTAAGAATTGGTGTCAACTTCTTACCCTTGAGACGATCCTGTTGGCGATCATGCTCTACTTTCGTCAATGCAATGCGTACGTTATCGATATCTACCAGGCTCTTGCTGAGGCTCAGGCCGACTTTCTTTTCTACTGAGGCACTGCGAGCAAGGGCAAGGTCAAAACGCTTCTCAAGGGCAGCAAACTGCTTACGGTCGATGTCTTTTGCTGTTTTGCCTTCTATTTTGTCGAGTTCGCCATTGAGTTTGTCTAATTCACTGGCAACACTTTCTAGCTCGCCGCTGCTGGCCTTGACCTGGGCTGAAATTTTTTGCAGCTGACCGACAGGGTCAATGACAGAGGGGTCAATTTGCGCTACAGGCTTAGTTGGCGTTTTATCTGCAGGCTTGGCTGTGGCTTTAGGCTTGGCTTTGTCTGTAGGTTGGGCGAGGGCCTGGCCATAAAAGCCGCAATAGCTCAGTTCTAGGCTAATGAGGCTGAGCAGGAGCAAGCACTTAGGGCTGATTGAGAGTTTAGGCATTTTCATATTGAAATAATAGTGCTTCAAGCTCCTACACGGAAGCTGGACGACGCCCATGAATGTAATATTATGAGCCCTAATTACATTTGAGGTGGCAGATGATCAAGGAGAAATTGGCTGAGATTGTGCAGCAGGCGTTTTCTGCCGCTTGTCTCGATGGCGCCATGGGCCCCCTTAAGTCATCTGGCGATTGCTCGGTAGCTGTTGTTATTGAAAAGCCAAAGTCTGCTGAACACGGAGACTTTGCCTGCGGAATGGCTCTCAAGCTAGCTTCGCAGGTTAAGACTGCACCCTTGCGCATCGCCGAAACCTTGACTCAATACATTGGTAAAAGCGAGGCTTGCGCTGCCTATCTTGAAAAGGTAGAAGTGGCTGCACCAGGTTTTATCAATTTCACTCTTGGCACAGCTTGGTTGACTGAGACCATCAGCGCAGTGCATAACCTCGGTGCCGATTATGGCCGCGCTCCAGATAGAGATAAAAAAGTATTGGTTGAATATGTTTCGGCCAATCCCACCGGCGAATTGCATATTGGTCATGGACGCAATGCCGTTTTTGGTAGTTGCTTAGCCAATTTGATGAAGTTTGGTGGTTATTCAGTTGACCAAGAATTTTATATCAATGATTATGGCGAACAGATTTTGCAGTTGGGTAGATGCGCTTGGGCACTCTACCAGCGCTTACTGGGGCAGGCTGTTGAATATCCCACAGAAGGCTATCCCGAAGAATTCTTGCGCGACTTCGTTCAGAGCGCCGTTGATAGTGTTGGAGATAAGTATTTAAAAGTCGGTGATGAAGAGGGTTGCAGCATAGTTGGCGACCTGGTCAAAGATCTCATCATTGAGAATCAGAGAAAACTTTTGAAAAGCTTGGGTATCGAATTTGACGTCTGGTACTCCGAGCGCAGTTTGCATAGTGGTGGCAATGTTGTCGATGTGCTCAAAGAGTTCGACAAGCATGGTTTTACCTACGAAAAAGATGGTGCTTACTGGCTTAAGGCTCAAGAGCTTGGTGACGAGCGTGATCGCGTCTTGCGTAAATCAAGTGGTGCCACTACTTATTTGGCGAACGATGCTGCCTATCACTTAACCAAGTATGGTCGCAACTACGATCTCATGATCAATATTTGGGGAGCCGATCACCACGGTCAGGTACCAGGGCTGAAAGGCGCGGTGCGAGCTCTTGGTCAAGATCCAAGTAAGCTAGAAGTGATTTTGACGCAGATGGTTAATCTTAGTCGCGACGGACAGATTGTAAAAATGTCTAAGCGCGCTGGCACTGTCATTATGTTGAGTGAAGTTATAGATGAAGTCGGTGCCGATGCTACTCGCTACTATCTAGCTGAATCTAGCCCGCAAAATACTATTAACTTTGATCTCGACCTGGCTAAGAAAACTGGGCGGGAGAATCCAGCCTTTTATATTCAATATGCACATGCGCGCTGCTGCGCTATTTTGCGTAAGGCTTTAGAGCCCTCTACTAATAGTGAGAGCGGTGAAATAGAACAACCGCCGATTTCGGCTCAACAGTGGCAAGAATTTTTACAAGAATACAAAAACGATAAGCAAGGAAAAGTATTTACTGCTTTATTTGACTCTGATCCTGTAATTGCTGGTCATCAGAAAGCTTTGATTGCCAGACTGGAAACTTTCCCCGCGGAAGTCGAAGAAGCTGTGCAAGCCCGTAATCCTGGGCGTATTGCTCGCTTTGCCTATGATTTAGCCAATGACTTGCAGAAATTCTATGAAGTATCGCGAGTGATCACCGATGATTTATCAGTCTCGAAAGCAAGACTAGGACTAATTTTTGCAACTAAGCAGGTATTAGCTAACGCACTGGGCATAATAGGCGTGTCAGCTCCAGAGCGGATGTAGGTTTATAGGTCGTAAGCAAATTAGGGACCGAAAATTTTCATCAGGACTTCACGGTCTTGGCATCCGGTGCTAGGCTAGAGCTATGGCTCTCGCATCTATTAGTTTCATGCAAAAGGCGATTACATGCACGACAGGGCAGAGAACAATAACCGCGATAGCGGCAGGGACGAGCTTTCCGAGAAGTTCACTCTAGAATTCACCAAAGAAGAGGGGATGCTTCTGCTCACGAGCGCCAAATTGCTCGACAAACTTGTGGCTGGCGTCACTATCCACGCCCAAGAACGAGATGAATTAATCAAAGAAATTATCGAGAAATTGGCCGGGTCGGTGTCGCCAGAGGTGTCTAAAGTCTCTGGGGAGTTGGCCGAAGCTATTGTCGATTCAGTTATGGGAGCTGATGAGCTTGAGGATGACTATTCTTACGTTTCGGATGCCTTAGGTTTCAATCTCGTGGAAGGCGATTCTTTCCTCGATACTTACTCAGAAGAAGAGATTCAATCGTTGCGTCGGTCCATCGCTGAAGATGCCAACAGAGAAGGCGAAGATTTTGCTTTTGAGCGACCAGCCGGGCAATTGAACTTGTTTGAAGAGTCATGTTTCGACTCGGCTCAGCATGCTCAAATTGACTTTCCTATGTATGCCACAGACGAGACTTTGCCAATACTTGAAAATGCCATGATTAACCATCTCAGCGTCAGGGCCCAGTACTACAGTTTCGCTCGTGAATCGGTAGATACCATCACCCTCAATCCTTTGGTGATAATTAAAGAGCAGGACAATTGGCGCATGGTTGCCTTTTGCCATGAACTTAGTGAGATTTTGCTCTTCAGGGTTGATCGCATTAAAGAGATCATTGAGACAGCTCAAACTTTTGAAGCACCGAAAGATGTCAGCCAAATAAGTTATAAGCGCCTTCCTGTTTACTCGTGAAATAGCTAGTAAAATCTAGGGGCATTACTAAAACTTCAATACTAAATCTTAGGAAGACCGTGACTAATCAAGCAAATTCAGGAGCAGTAGCTCTCGGTAGTGATCATGCTGGCTTTGAATTGAAGCAAGTGATAAAAGACCTACTAATCGAGCAGGGTCTGAGTGTCGAAGATTTTGGCACCTTTTCTCTTGATTCTTGTGACTATCCTGATTATGCCAGGAAGGTTGCAGAGGCCGTTTCAAAAGGTTTGTGTGCCAGGGGCATTTTAGTCTGTGGTTCGGGAGTGGGCGTATCTATTGTTGCCAATAAAGTACGCAAAGTCCGAGCCGCTCTAGTGAACGAAGTTGAGGCCGCTGTATTATCTAGGCAACACAATGATGCCAATGTTCTGTGCCTGGGGGCACGTACTACTTCATCAGCCTTAGCCAAAGAAATAATTACAGCCTGGCTCACCACCCAATTTGAAGGTGGTCGGCATCAAAGGCGCATTGACAAAATCGAGCAGTCTCGTCAGGGCGAAACTTTATTTGGCTGAGCCCCTGGCTCCTGATACCGTCAGCGGTATCGCTGGTTGTAGCCGGCGCCAAACAGCAAAGCTTTCAGCGAGCAAATTACCTTGCTCATCGTAAGCTGGACCAATTAATGTACTGTCTGGTTCGCGCTTGAGCCAATCGGCTTCAAAGCGACTAAGAGTAGCGACAAAACGCTCATTGGCGAGGGCATCGCGCAGAGTAAGGCAATGACGCTTACCATATACTCCGTGAGATTCTTCGAGCATGGCGGCAATAGCAGCGGCCCTCTTTTTAGCGCTGCCCCGTACCCGCTTCTCGGCGTTGTAAGAATTGCCTACCAGTAAAAATGTTTTGCCTGGCCAGGCTTTACTGCTCTTATATGGGGCGAGGTCGAGCCGGCGCTGCAGAGAATCTGGGCTAATTGCTGAATTCATTTTGGTCAAAAGGGTTTTGACTTCTTCTTGCCTTGGCATACATTCCCCTTTAATTTGAAATTGCTCTATAGATACTTTTCCACTGCTCACTGTCGGATAAACTAACGAAAGTGAAATTAAGGGTTTGATGTGAAAATTTTAGTTGCACCCTGTGCTTACAAAGGAACCTTACAGGCCTCGGATTTGGCCAAAGCCATAGCTCAGGGGCTAAAAGATGGGCTGGAGCAGCAGTCTCACAATGCAGAACCCGAAACCGGGCCGAAAGTAGAAATAGAGCTAGCGCCGGTGGCCGATGGTGGTGACGATACTATCGCTTGCCTGCATTTAGCCCGGGGCGGCGACTTTGTCTATGACACTGTTAGTGGTCCTATTTCTCAGCCTGTCCGGGCCGCCTATTTGCGCATGGGCCCATTAGCTGTGGTCGAACTAGCACAGTGCAGTGGCATTGCTTACTTGCAGAAGAGTGAGCTAGCGCCGTTGCGCGCTCATACTTACGGCACGGGCCAAATGCTGGCAAGAGCAATTGCAGATGGCGCCAGTGAAGTGGCCCTGTCTCTTATACACATCTCCGAGCCCACGAGACCGTACTAGATCTCGTATGCCGTCTTCTGCTTGAAAAAA
>CAJXZK010000239.1 GCA_913063055.1 uncultured bacterium | reverse complement strand
GACGGCATACGAGATCTAGTACGGTCTCGTGGGCTCGGAGATGTGTATAAGAGACAGGCACAGTTATGCCTCCCTCAGATCTCAACCCTGAGCAGGTAGAGAGCATCACCGACTACCTGATGTCGCTTCCTTAGAGGCGCCAGCAGTGAGAGCTTTGTCGCAATTTAAGGCACCAGAGCCCAATCTAGCGGTTATTGCTTTTTGCCAGTTTCTAATACCCATATATTGTCGCTATATTGATCACTTCACCTGCCAATTTAGCGACAACAAGAACACAGCAGCAGCCTTAAAAAATAAGCGCACCATCATTCTCCTCAACCACGCGGACAGGCAAGATCCAAGTGTGGTTGTCTTTCTAGCGAAATATCTACAAGAGCAAGTTCACTGCATGGTGGCACGAGAAGTTTTCGACTGGTATCACGGTGTCCTGGGCTGGTTCTTTCAAAAATTTGGCTGCTATTCGGTCAACCGAGGCACTGGTGACACAACCTCAATTGCGACCACAAAAGCAATTCTCAAACAAGGGAAGCACAAGCTAATTGTTTTTCCAGAAGCTGAGATTACCGGTGACGACCATACGGTGCACAATATCAGCACAGCTTTGGTGCATATTCTCTTAGAGATCCAAGAAGAAATTGCGCCCGATCAAACGGTTCTCAGTGATTCAGAGCAAACACTCTGGGTGCTACCAATCGGGATTAGCTACAGATTAGAAACAGCTCTAGAGCCAAGCGTGGAGAAAGCCCTGCTTGCAATAGAGCGGCGAGTAGGATTAAAACATGACGGCAGCAACATCACTAGACGCATAGAAAATGCCACCACAACTGTTCTCAACAGCCTAGCCCAGCACTACAATTACACGGCAACTGAAGACGACGCAGGCGAAAAAACAAGGCAACTAGCAAATCATATCTGCCAGAGAATTGCTAATTTTATTGGCTGCGAGATTACCCATAAGACGCCAGAACAAGTTCTCTACAGCCTGCGCAACGCTGTGGATGAGAGGCTGACAATAGATAAATTTGAGACCAATCATCAAAAGAAATTGAACAAACACACGCTTCAATTTCATGACGAATTTATCAGCGATCTAAACCGCGTTGAAAACCTCCTGATCTTCCATAGAGTTTTGCTACAGCCAGCCTCCACGATACAGCAATGTCGCATTGTTGATTTTCTCGAAGTTGAAACAACAGGACACATTTCTAGCAAAGGCCGACAAGTTGCCTCTGTATTTTTCGGCGAAGCAATTGCTGTAAGTAGTTATTTGGAACACTATAGAGAGAACAAACACTCAGCCATTAGCGATTTAAAGGTCTCAATTCATGACCACTTGCAATTAGCTCTGGACAATTCTCAAAGCGCAAACGACTCTCTCCAATCGCGCTCACAGACGTGTCCTTGAGGATGCCTCGCAACAGACTCCTGCCCCTCGACTAATTGACAAATATCAAAAGCAATATCGGCAGCAGAATTAGGCCGCCCAAGTTTTCTAGCGTTGCCGCGCATAGCCTCAAGGCGTTCCTGATTCTGCCAAAGCTGCTCAATTTTATATGCCAGCACAGGGAGATTATTGCAACGAATAGCTACCCCTTCCTCTACTAGATGGTCAGCATTGCGCTCTTCTTGCCCCGGAATAGGCTTTACGATTACAGAGACTAAGCCCTTAGCCAAAGCCTCTGATGAAGTAAGACCACCAGGTTTGCCGATAATCAAATCGGCGGCCACCATGTACTCGTCCATTTCAGAAGTAAAGCCAATGCTATGAATCACGTGACGACTATTTTGCTTATGGGAGAGTCTCTCCGAAGCAAAGCGAACTTTCTCTAGCAGGGGCGCATTGGCCCCGCACGCCACCACGATGCTGACTGGTTGATGAAGCTTCTCCAGCTGGTCGAGAATTTGCTCAACTGGACCCATACCAAAACCGCCAGCAGAGACAAATATGGTCGGCAAGTCAGGTGCGAGCTTGTGCTTGAGACGCATTGGCCGCTGCTCTTTTACCTGGGCAAAAACTGGATCAATGGGAATACCAGAAGTGACTATGCGGCTGCGTTCAAAGCCAAGCTCAACTAAATGCTCTTTAGTTTCATCGATAGCGACATAATATCGAGAATAGTGGTGGCACAACCAAACTGCGTGCAAATCAAAGTCAGTTATGACAATAGCATGGTGGCAAGAAATCTCTTTGCGGCAGAGCAACCACGACACCATATCAGCTGGTAGTGAATGAGTACAAACAATGGCATCAGGTTTGAAATCTTTGAGCAAGCGTGCCAGCTTAGCAATATTCAAACGCTCAAAGGCCATACCGTAGTGCAGCTTATCCCAGTCTCTATCTGCATAGTCGTAGGCCATTCCCAGCAAATCTGGAGCATTAGCAACCAAATCGACATAGGTCTGTTGATAGACTTTGCGAAAAGCCGCATTGGCAAAACTCAAAGAGTCTTCGTGCCGGACAAAAACATCAGCATAATGTTGTTTAAAAGCAGCTTCTATTGCTTGAGCAGCGCGAACATGACCCGTACCAATCGAAGTTGATAAGATCAATACCCGCATCTATTTTCACTTGGCCTTTTCAGCAACAGCTCCTGCAGTGGCGTGCTTCTTGCGGTGGTGCACTGTCGACACCACTTCAACAGAGCAAGGGGCGTGATTTACCACGGCGCGAGAGACACTTCCCAGCATATTATGGGGGCAGACATCTCTAGAGTGCACACCAATCATAATTTTATCGGCAGACCACTCTACAGCAGCAGTAACTATTTCAGCCCATGGCGCGCCGTCGCGCACTTCATAATGAACTGAAGCGCCGGCAATTGATTCTTCCAGCTTGTGACGCATGGCTTCGCAATGATGTCGCGCTGCAGCTTTGCGCTTGGCATAAATTTCAGCAGCAGTATGGGCATATTCAGAAATTGACAAATCTGCGTATGAAACACATGAGGGCTCAAGTACAGTGAGAATTTTAAAATTAGTATCGGCCGGCCATTTTCGACTAATTACTGAACGAATTAGCTCACTAGATGAAGGTGAGTCGTCAACTGCAATAATGATCTTCATCGCATAACCTCAAATGTACCGCACTAAAAATGGTTCTCAAGGAACCATCGCTGCTACCAATTTAAACCCTTTTCAGCGCCCAGGTATCACCCCATAGACTGAATAGAGCGGGAGTAGTCTAGTAACCCTCAAGGTTTACTTGTTTTGAGGCTTCGATTTGAGGCTCTGTTCTAAATCCTTAAGAAACTGATCATTCCAGCCAGTAAAGGCCGTACAGCGATGGCGCAGGAGGAAATTGAGTTGTCGTTGAATGCTGTATTGCACTTCTTTGGTCAAATGAAGGCGTAACTGCTTGTCGCCAACCCGCTCAGGTGGATAATCGAAATGAATTGGCTTGCCAACCACTATCAATATTTTAATAGGCAGAGGCAATGAGCTAGTGGTTAAGGGAAACCAGGGAAAGCCTGGTGTCAAAGGGAAATAAGGCATGCCGAGAAAGCGGGCCAGGCCCTCTAAGCGCCCAAAAATAGGATAAATTTCGTCGGCCCCCACCACGGTGATGGGAACAACCGGTGAGCTGGTGGCAATGGCCGCTTTGATAAAGCCAGGATCAAAGTCAATTAGACGATAGCGCTGTTTGAATAGCTTGCCAGTGCCCCGAGGGCCTTCCGGATAAAAGAAAACCAGCTCATCATTTTCAAGTAGCTGCTTTGCTACAGCATACCGAGCTGGAACCCCACCCATGCCGGTAATCATATCTTTAATAATTGGAAGCTTTAGCAAACAATCTAATGCCAGGCAACGTATGCGGCGGGGATGGGGATGAAGGTTATAGTTAGCACAGTTGGTCATGTAGGCATCAATAGGCAAGCCGCCTGAATGATTGCCAACTAGAACAGCACGACCAGTGGCTGGAATGTTTTCAATACCGACAACTTTAACGTGATAATAATCGTCGTAGAAGAAGCGAAAGAAAGCCTCCCACTGGGCAAAACTGTCAAGATTAAAGCCAAATTGGTCCGGCGGTTGATTCTCGTATTGAGAAGCAAACTCGGGCCGAAGCTTAGTCAGCTTGAAAATAGAGTCTTTTAGCATCTGCCTCTCTGGACGACAGGTCTATTGTAACGCCTACCTTCTCAGGCTTGCACATTCAGTAAAAAATTGCATCCTGCCTGCTGTTGATCATTACAAATATCCGCATTATTGCCAGATCAACCCGGGGAGGAACTATACGCCAGCAAACTAGTCCTCTAGGAGGGAGAAAAGCCTTGCCGCTCCTTGATATTGTGACAATCAACTGTTAGCCCTTATATTCAACCCTCAATTCAACAAGTGGATCAATCGAAATGAAAAACGCTATGGCCGAGCTTGTCTCGACAAAAGAAGCTCCAATACTTTCTATTATTGTCGACCTAGGAATCGTTAAGCGCGACAATGAAGCCAAACTAAAACACCTTATGGGCGAAGCGACCAAATTGATTCCTAGTGACGTTTCTGTCTCTGATCGCGACGTACTGTTGAAACGCCTTGAGCTAATTTTCTCTGGACTAGAGTCAGAAACACACAATGCCAGCGTGGCAATTTTCATCGCCAAAGACTTTGCTAAAGTTGTACCTTTAAACTACAGAGCTAGCGAAAGAATAGTACTGGGCGATATCGCCGCCAGCGAAGTGGCCTATTCTGCCGCTAGCTGTCCACGTTTTCACATTCTAGTCAGCGGCGGCAACCATGTTCGCCTCTTCGAAGCAGCCGCCGATCAAATTGTTGAAATCAAAGAAAACGAGCAACTGACTCACGTCGGCCACTTGTTGAAATCACATGACCACTCAAATCAGGGCGATGAGCATAAGATTCATGCCGCAGTTGCTGAACTGTGCAAAGGCTTAAATTGGCCAATAGTACTAATTGGCACAACTCACTTCGGCGACACTTCTGCTCTATCAGAATATGTCATGGCTTCAATTGAAGGAAACTATGAACACGCCAGCACTGCTGAAGTTCTAAAAGTTGCCAAAGAGCAAGTGGAAAAATACAAGGCTGAGAAAGCAAGCAAAGAAGTAGCTGAGCTAGAAAAGCTCGGCCATGAAAAACGCCTCGGTTCTGGCCTTGATGAAATTACACAACTAATCAAAGCCGGAAGAGTAGAAAAGCTCTACCTCGAAGAATCCGAAGCACTAGCAATGCAAGAAGGAAAAGAAAATCAAATGACCGTAAATGATCAATTGATAGCTCTAACCTTCCAATTTAATGGCGAAGTAGTATTTCTACCAGCAAACAGCTTGGCAAAGTACGAAGGAATGGCAGCAGCTTTGCGCTACTAAGCAAAAGCGCTAAATGCTCAATAAGTAAAAAGACTCAGCAAGTAGGCTCAAAAGGTCACTTACTGAGTCTTTTTATCACTATGCGAATTGACAATTAAAACCGAACACTGGGCTTGGGAAGAAACAGAGCGAGCAACGCTGCCGAGGGTAAATTTATTACTGCCTCTATGACCATGAGAGCCAATTACCACGATCTCTGCAGGCCAAGAAGAAGCATAATCGACAATCGAATCGACAACGAAACCATCTAAAATTTCTTCCGAAACCGAAGCATCAGGGAACAGTTGACGAAGTCTTTCGGCAGCCTGGTGGACGGCCTTTCGTCCTTCCTCCCTGGCCTTGTCTTTTATTTCATCAAGCATAGGAGAAGGAAGAAAGCTCAAATGACTCCCTACTAGCAATGGCTCAACCACATGCACCACAGTAAAGTGCTCAGATTCAGTCCAGCGGTGACGACCAATGAAATCAACAACATCTGAAGCGAAGGCGCTCTGATCTATTGCAATCAAGATATTCACTATGACCTCCTAATCGGCCTGTCTAACAATTTAATGCCAATGAATCAGCTCACAATCAGCTTCTAGCTTCTCTCTAAAATCCGGATGAGCAATAGCAATTAGTGCCTGCATTCTCTCTTTTAGAGTCTTGCCAAAGAGCTGGGCGATACCAAATTCGGTGACGACATAGTGCACGTCAGCGCGCGATGTAACAACACCGCTGCCAATGGCTAAATTGGCAACAATGCGAGAAACGGTACCGTGCTTTGCAGTGGAAGGCAGGGCAATAATAGCTTTGCCATTCTTAGCCCGAGCGGCCCCTCTAATGAAATCAACCTGACCACCAACCCCGCTATACAAATAATCTCCAATTGAATCAGCTGCAACCTGGCCCGTGACGTCGATTTGCAGGGCCGAGTTTATGGCAGTCATTTTATGGTTCTGGGAAATGATAAAGGGATCGTTAATATAATCACTGGTCTGGAACTCAAAGAGCGGATTATCATTAACGAAGTCGTAGAGGCGACGACTACCGATGACAAAACTTACTGCAATTTTGCCCGGAAGAACTGTCTTAGCGTCATTAGTAACAATGCCTTTTTCAATTAAGTCGATGACACCATCTGAAAGCATTTCACTGTGAATGCCGAGATCTCGCTTATCACCAAGCTGCAACAATATGGCATTTGGTATTGAACCAATGCCAAGCTGAAGAGTAGCTCCATCTTCAATGAGAGAGGCGACATTGCGACCAATCGCTTCTTCCACCGATGTTGGAGCCTCAGCCAATAACTCAGGCAATTCCCGATCACATTCAACCACATAGTCAAATTTATCTACATGAACAAAGGCACGCCCCAGAGTACGCGGCATTTGCTTATTAACTTCGGCAATGACTATACGCGCCTTGCGTCGAGCGGCGATGGTGCAGTCTACGGAAACGCCATAGCTACAATAGCCGTGGGCATCCGGGGGAGAAACCTGAATCATACAGACATCAACCGGTACAATGTCGCGCTCGAACAGTGCCGGTATCTCACTTAAGAAAACCGGCATATAGTCCGCTCTTCCTTCATTCACTGACTTGCGTACATTCTCTCCGATGAAGAGTGCATGCACACGGAAAGACTCAGCAAACTCTTTGCGAGCATATTCAGCTCGCCCCATAGTCAACAAATGCAAAATCGTAACGTCACGCAAATGTGGTGCCCGAGCCAGCATGCCTTCAATTAAGCTAGCTGGAGCCGCAGCATTAGAATGAATATAGACAGCATCGCCAGAAGTAATTTTCTGAGCAGCTTCAGCTGCAGTGACAGTCTTTCGCCGGTATCGCTCTTGCCAGCTGCCAGCAGACGAAGCTGAAGAAGAACAAGTCGAACCAGAAGAGGCAGATATCAGTTCAATTTCATCCGTGCTCATTCAATTCTCCTAGTCATTCTATTTTACTCTGCACTCAAGGCCTCACAGGCAGAATCTATATCACTTATGGTTGACCTGAACCATATGAGTAGCACAAGTGTTGCAGGGATCGTAAGCTCGCACGAGAGTTTCTAGTTTAGCTTGTATAGCATCTGTCTGCTCTTCTTTGAGACCAGCAACCAGCTGCCGAATATCACTTTCAATACGGGCGGTGTTTTGGGCAGAAGGTGTGATCATATCAGCAGCGATTACTTTACCCGAATCATCCAACTCATAATAGTGATAGAGCGTACCGCGCGGACATTCTACTGCGCCAGTCTTAGCCCCCGCTTTCTTTTCAAGAGTGGCAGCCTGGTGGATGAATTTACTATTACTGTCACCAGGATTATTGGCCAAAAGATTCTCGATCACAACTTTTGCCCGATCAATTGCCTCCACTAGTTCAATGGCCTGGGCCAGGTTATTCAAAATAGTATTGTGGTCTTTGCTTGCCAACGGACTCTTTTCGTATAGAGCCAAGGCTGTCGGGCGCAGCCGCTCAGCAAACATATAAAGACGAGCCAGGGCACCGACCATAAAAGGCTGTCCTGCAAAAGTAGACTGCTTGGCATGACTATAGCGCACTACTTTTTCATTTAAGTAATGACGATACTCATCGACATTGGCTTGAAAATTAGTGCTTGTCTTTATCACTTCACCAAAATAGCCATAACCATCTTGAGCAGGAATCAAGGCAGAATAGACCGGCGCAGCTCCCTGACCAAACGATACATCCAAGCCTGCCAAGAGACTATATAAGCGCATGGCGTTCTCTTGATTTTCGTCTAGCAATTTATGCATTTCCAGCAATTGCTCTTTATCTGGGTAGCTCGATAAGCCCCCAACATGCAAATTAACAGGGTGAAATGGCCGGCCACCAACAATAGTTTGAATGGTTGAACCGAGGGAACGCAGCTGCTTCCATATTTCAAATTCTGCCGGATGCTTGCCAGCAAGAGTCATTAGGTCGCCAACATTCAAAAAGTCAGGCAGAGCCAAAGCGCAAATGTGAGTGGCGTGAGACTCAATAACCATGCCTAAATGCATTAATTCGCGGTGCAACAGATCGCGCTGATCAGGCACGAAGCCAAATATTCCTTCGATGGAGTTGAGAGCAGCCACCACGTGACCAGTAGAGCAAATAGCACAGACCCGCGAGGTAATGTGGGCGATTTCATCATATTTATGACCAAGCACAATGCGTTCGAAGAAGCGGGCTCCTTCAAAGACATTCAACTGCACATCGGCAATGACACCATCTTCAAAATTGACAGTGACAGCAGCGTGGCCTTCTACGCGACAAATCTCAGTTATCTCAATTGATTTGCGCTCAATATCCATTATTATTCAACTCCGAACTTTTCAACTCTCACTTTAGTTTGCTTTCTTTAGTTTGCTTTTATATCCATGCGCTCGAAGAGATGTTCGGGAGCACCGAACGCTTTTAAGCGACTATAGACTTCGTCCACGTCATAGCCTTTCTCTGAAAGGATGATTTTCATTGCTTCAATCTGTGGCTCATCACACACTCCCCAGCAGCCGTAGCAAGCCGCGCCGACACTAGGGCAGAGTGCTCCACACCCAGCAGCAGTGATTGGCCCCAGACATGGTGCATTCTTCTCAATCAAAACACAGGGATTCTCTTTCATCTTGCATTCAAGACAGACTGGTTTGCTGGTGATGTAAGGTAATTGTTCGCGCAGCAAGCTAGCTGTCACAGCAAGAAACTGAGTAGCATTGATTGGGCAGCCAGGCAAAGAAACATCAACTTTGACATAGTGCTCAAGCGGTTGAGCGGGCAAAACTGACATGGTTGAATCATTACCATAGACCGCCTGCATCATCGACTTGGCACTGCACTTCTGGCAAGACGCCTTTTGCAAGCACCCAGTAGTAGCACAGTTGCCTACTGCCACTAGCCAGCGCGAATTGGCGCGGATGTTAATGAGCTTCTCCAAATCGTGATTTTGACTGACACTACCCTGTCTCTTATACACATCTGACGCTGCCGACGAATAGAGAGGTGTAGATCTCGGTGGTCGCCGTATCATTA
>CAJXZK010000238.1 GCA_913063055.1 uncultured bacterium | reverse complement strand
GATCAATAGAGGTGGTTTCTTTATAGACTTGTTTGGCACCATCGGCGTCACCTTTTAGAAGTAAGGCTGAGCCCAGGTTTAGTCGCGCTGAAATTAGCTTAGGGTCGAGTTTGACTGCTTCTTTGGCGTGGGCAAATGACTGGCCGACATTGCCAGTGCGAGCAAAGACATAGCTTAGACGGTCATGCATTTGCGCTGATTGTGGAAATAGATAGACGGCTTGCTCTAAGAGATTGATGGCATTGTCAAAGTTGCCGGCTGCCACACATTTATTGGCCAGTGCGCCCAGGATGATCTTGTCCTTCGGATTAAGTTGATACGCCAATTCAAGCTCTTTGATGCTCTGGTCTTCTTGGCCTAGCTTGGTTAAGACGCGGGCATAATTTGAATGGAATAGTGAATCGTTTGGTTTTAGTTCTATGGCTCTTTTATATTTTTCTGCAGCACCGGCCCAGTCGCCTTTAATGGTGAGGATGGCGCCATAGTCGGCAATGGCATCTGCGTATTCTGGATCGGTGGCAATGGCGGCCTTATATTCACTAATGGCGCCATCAAAATTGCCCTCACCCACCAGGTTGTTGGCTTTGAGATAGTGCGATTCGGCGGCGACAAAAGTCATAACGTTGTCTGGAATCTCTTTGACTTGCTCAAGGGTTGGGGCACCAAGAACAATATCGTTTCCAGTCCAGTCTGATTTCATCACCGGAGTTTGACGCTTGGTAGAACCGCTGCCCAATGTGGTATCGCTCTCTGTAAGAGCGCGGGCCTTAGCAAAAGCTTCATTGAGCGATGGCATGCCATCTTTTTCTCGTAATGACTTGATCAAGTTGTTAGAGAATGAGTTTCCCCAGGTCATTTGGTCTGGTTTGCTCGATGTCAAAATAATATAGCCCTTGCCCAGCGACACTTTGTTCAAGTCTATGTTGCTGCTCATGAAAAGCGCCTTGGCACCGGCTGTGAGTTCGGCGGCTCCACTGTATGGTGATTCAAGGACCATGACTATGCGATCGGTTTTTACATCTTTCTTCAACGTGTCCATCAAGTTTTGCATTGATAGACAGGTTGAATAGACGTTGTCTAGAGCACAGTCATAGGCACTTAAATAAGTGGTACCGTCTGTGGTGGGAAAGCCATGGGTGGAAATAAATACGACAACGAGGTCGTCTGGCCCAGCGAGGCTTCCTAGCCAGCCTTTGCCCAAGTTGTTTATGATGTTTTGACGGGTTGCTTCTGAGTTAATCAGAGTTTTGACGTGGCTCTCAGGAAAACGCCCGGCATTTGGATCCTTAAGATAGGCCGCGAAGTTGCGAGCAGCAACGTCCATTTTTGCATCGACGCCATCTAGTCTCTTTTCTTTGAACTTAGCTGCACCAATTACCACAGCCCATTTCTGTTTGATTGGTCGATTAGTAGAAGTGGCATTGGGATTCAAGTCTTGAATCTTGGTCCATTGCACACCGCTAGCGGGGGCTTTGTTAACGTCGGCTGTGGCCGCCAAGACCCTGACTCCATGGAGGGTGAAGGCCACGGCAAAGGCAGCCGATAGAGTGGCAACAAATCTTGCTTTGAGCAATTTGGCCTTGGTACTATCGTTCACAATCTCTCTCATCCCGAATTTCTCTCATCCTATATTTTCGAGCAGACGCTATTTTATTGGTGGGCCAGGGCAACATCCACGGCCATTAGACCGCCTGGGTCGTTGAAGCTAACTTTTACCATGCTTCCGTTTGATGAACTGAAGCTACGTGCCAATTTTTCTTGACCAGGTACTTGATCCGGCAAGATTACTGGAGTTGGATCATCCCAAGATAATTGCATACGTGTGGGCACCAGGTCTTTTGAACCAGACATGTCATCTGAAACATAGGCCGTTAGATAGACTGGTGGATTGAGGGCTTGTTCGTTGGCAATTTTCGTTGTCGAGAACAATAAGCTCATTTTTTCAATACCTGGTGTATTGTCGAATGTGAGCCAGTCTTTGGGGAGAGGATAATCGGTTTTGGCGGCCAGATAATTCTTGGTACCAGTATCTTTTGATGGGAAGAGAATTGTTTTCTTGCCGCTACTTCCTTCTTTCATAACAATATAGGCGTAGCCTGCAGAATCAGGAATGATGTGGAAGCGTATAGAATCGCCTGATTTGAAGGCCATCTTGTTGTTGCAGCGATAGATTTTTCCGCCTCTATTCAGTTCAATCCAGTATGACATTCCTGCACTAGAAGAGACTTTGATATCGTGATTGTTGGCCTCTGCTGGCTTCTTTGTAGTACTAGGTTTGACCAAGACCGGAGCAGCCAGCGCTACTTTTTCTTCTGGCTTCTTTTCTGCCAGTTTTGTCTTCCCTTGATCATCAGCTACTTTGTTATCTTCAGTTTCTTCTTTACCTTTGGCCAATACTTTCTTATCGATCCATTTGCTGATGTAGCTGAGATCGTCTTTGCTGAACTGCCCTTCTTCAAAAATTAAGTGCTCTGCCGAGTTTGACATTACTTTGTCTTTGTTTGGAGTGGCGAGGCTGTCGAAGAGTTTGAATGTGGCAACCGGTCTCACTAATTTGTCATTGGAGCCCATGATGAACAGCACTGGTGTTTGTTTGATAAGTCCAGCACTATCAAAATTTCCGTTCATAAATTTCTGGAAAGCAATTAGCTCGTTGGGGCTAATTTTTGTGCGGCACAGCGGGTCGTTGAGCCAGCGCTCGCGCAAATCACTTTTTTTTGTGGCGGCGCCGACAACCATAGGACCAATATCAATGGGCTTGTTGAAGCCTCCAAATACCGCATGAACTCCAACTTTAAGACTGTTATCAACGCTGTTGAAGCGATCGCCCGATGGAACTGATGAAATCAAACCGTCCACTAAGTCAGGATAGAGAGCGGTGGCGTGGATGCCAATGCCTCCTCCCATTGATTCGCCTAGCATAATCAAGGGCAAGCCCGGGTGAGCTTTGCGAATCTCAGTCAGGGCGCGTTTGATGTCTATAAGCGAGCCATCAAAGTCTATTTGGGCATTCTTTTGCTTAGGAATCCAGGAACCAAAACCGCGCATATCAATGGCGTAGGTAATAAGACCCTTTTTGGCCATTTCACGACCGAAGTCTTCGTAGGTGCCTTTGTGCAAACCCAGACCATGAATACAGAGCAACACAGCCTTCGGCTCAGCTTCTTCGTCTATCCAGCGAATGCAGGGAATTTTGTCGAGTTTGTCAGCTTTGCCTGACTTAGCGCCTGAGCTTGACTGAGATTCAGTGGCGAAGGCGGTAGCTCTGGTCAGGGTGCTGCTTTGATTGATGGGATGATAGCTTAAGGCGTCGTGGGAGCGAAAAACGTCGTAGTTGTCGCCGGCGTTTTGCGCGCTGACTTGGTTGCGGCTACTTTGGCTAAAGACCTGACTGATGAGTAATCCTGTGACCAGCAAGGCTAAGTTTGTTTTTTTCATCACTTTCACTTCAAATATAAGACTTCTCTCGTTTATCCCAACGGACCAGGCCTCTAAATTAGGGGAGCCCAAGGCAAACGAATAATGCTATAGGCGGTTCATTATATAGGTTCCAGGTGCGCCTATGCTTGCTTGCCTGCCGGGGGCAAATTAGTAAAAATGAAAGTGCCCCGGGAGACACTTTCATTTTTAACTAGCTATTCACTTGTGGTCTGCGCCGTTCAGCTTTAGCTTGCTACCTATTTAGTAGCAGTGGCTTCTTCGCTGTCTTCAGCTTTTTCTTCGTCTGCTGGCTTTTCAGCGTTAACATCAGAAGGTTGGGCGTCAGTGACATCGGCTTCTGTTTCAGATTTAGCTTCGCCATCGCCTTCAGATTTAGTTTCACTATCCCCTTCAGCTTTGGCTTCTTCAGATTGGCCAGCCTCTGCTTGCTTCTGTTTATATTCGTTGCCTTCTTGGTCCATGATCACAACGTGGCCACGTAGTTCATTCATGGTCTCTCTAACTTCAGCTTCGTCAGCTTCGGCGGCAACTTGACCGCGCAGCTTGCCGATGATGTCTTCAGCTTTAGCTTTAGAAGCATCGGTCAAACCTTTGCCCAGGTCTTTCATTTGGCGCTCAACGGTGTATACAAGGCCGTCTACTTCATTGCGCAGGTCGGCCATAGCTTTGACCTTTTTATCGCTTTCTGTGTGCTCGGCAGCTTCTTTGACCATGCGTTCAATATCTTCTTTGGTCAAGTTGGTGCTGGCAGTAATGGTGACATTCTGCTCTTTGCCCGTGCCGAGGTCTTTAGCTGATACCTTGACGATGCCGCTGGCGTCGATATCAAATGAAACTTCGATACGTGAAGCGCCACGAGCTCCAGGAGCAATTCCATCAAGTCTGAAGTTACCTAGTTTTTTGTTGTCACGAGCCATTGCTCGCTCACCCTGGAAGATATAGATATCAACAGCTGTTTGGTTGTCTTCAGCTGTGGAGCAGAGCTGAGTTTTGTGGCAAGGAATAGTGGTGTTGCGCTCAACTAGTTTGGCGAAGACACCACCCATGGTCTCAATACCAAGTGATAGCGGTGTAACGTCGAGCAGCACTAAGTCGGTCACTTCACCGGCTAATACACCGGCTTGCAGAGCCGCTCCGACAGCAACAACTTCGTCAGGGTTAACACTCTGATTAGGCTCTTTGCCGCCAGTGAGACTCTTCACCAGGTCTTTGACTGCAGGAATTCTAGTTGAACCACCGACCAAGACTACTTCGTCGATTTCGTTATAAGTCAATTTGGCATCGCTTAAGGCTTGCTCAATTGGACCTTTGCAGCGCTCTACTAGAGCATGGGTTAGTTCGTTAAAGCGCGAACGAGTAAGCTTCATGTCAAGGTGCTTTGGCCCTTGATCATTGGCTGTAATGAAAGGCAATGAAATTACTGTTTCGGTGACTGAAGAGAGTTCAATTTTTGCTTTCTCAGCGGCTTCGGTTAAGCGTTGCAGAGCTTGGGGATCTTTGCGCAAATCAATTGATTCAGCGTTTTGAAATTCAGTTGCTATCCATTGCACGAGAGCATAGTCGAAGTCATCGCCGCCCAAGTGAGTATCACCAGAAGTTGATTTAACTTCAATTAAGCCGTCGCTAACTTCTAGAACGGAAACGTCGAAGGTACCACCGCCAAGGTCAAAGACCAAAATAGTTTCGTCTTTGCCTTTCTTTTCTACGCCATAAGCTAGAGCCGCAGCAGTAGGTTCGTTGATGATACGCAGCACTTCTAGGCCAGCGATCGTACCGGAGTTTTTGGTTGATTGTCTTTGCGAATCATTGAAATAAGCGGGTACTGTAATGACAGCAGTGTCTACTTTTTCACCAAGATATTTTTCCGCATCTTCTTTTAGTTTGCGCAAAATCATTGCTGAGATTTCTTCTGGTGTGTATTCCTTATCACTGATAAGTACTCGAACACCACCATCAGACGACTCTTTTACTTTATAAGAGACAATTTTGCACTCTTCTGAAACTTCAGAATAACGTCTACCAATGAAACGTTTGATTGAATAAATTGTATTGGTTGGATTCACCACTGCTTGTCTGCGGGCCAAGAGACCAACCAAACGCTCACCTGTCTTATTGAAGGCAACTACTGATGGAGTAGTGCGTCCGCCTTCGGCGTTAGATATGACTGTGGGCCTTCCACCTTCCATAACGGCTACGACAGAGTTAGTTGTTCCAAGATCGATTCCGACTGTTTTTCCCATGATTTTTAGCGTTCCCAAGAAACGGTGTAATGCTTTATATCACTGAAGTTTAGCAGAGCGACCAGTCAAGAACAGGCAATGGAGCCTTAGCTGTGAGAGACTGTAACCTTATTAAAGTGGTATATATCTAGGTGTCAAGAGGATTGCGTATGTCAAATTCAGGTTTTGAGAATGATGCTGAAGAGCCTAGCCCTGTACCAGCTAATATGCAGCTCAGGCGCAATGGCGCGCGTATGACTCGCAACGATTTGCAGGCCCTAAAGTCAGTGCAGACTAAAGAAGAATCTTTCATGGTGAAGATTGTCAAAGGTATTCAGGGTTTCTGGGCCGGTTTAGTAGCGTCTTTTGCCATGGCTCTACCGAGCAAGAAAGTCTCCTCTTGTGAACTGAACGGCCACGTCTACCCGAAAGGCACGTGGGACGGTGAATTCCCGCGCTGTACTCACTGTGGTGAGCAAATAAAGGACGCTAATCAATTTGGTGGACGATAGGCTGTTTAGCCAGATTCGGCTTAGGTTTTAGCTACTTCATTTGCAATTTGACCGATATCGGCCAAATTGCAAAATGACAAACGATTGACGGCCGCGACAATCGGCTCTACCATACGTATTTATGTAAAACTTTTAAATAGTCTTAGCCGTTTGCTCTGCTCATCCATGGGTCTAAAGTGTCAAAGTCTGGAAAAAAGACTGTAGCAATAGGAATTCGCGACTTTGCCATGCCTTGCCCCCTTTCGGGCAGCATCGAAGTTAACTCAGGCTACGGACAGCTTTTTGGCGGCCCTCTTGCCCTGGCCGCAGAAGGGCGACAACTGCACAGCAAAATTCAAAAAGAGAGGCAAAAGCTCTTTCCGATCTACAAGGCTGAAGTAAAGTCGGCACATAAGTTTGAGAGCGAGCACTATATTTTCAATGTTTCAGGTCGTATCGATGGTTTTGTTGATGCCCTAGTGCCTATTATTGAAGAAATCAAAAGCTCAACTTCGCCTGGTGAATTGCTCTCGAAGTTGGCTATTGATCCGCAACACCCTTATTGTCTGCAGCTTGCCACCTATGCCTACATCTTATACCTAGAAAAAGATGTAGTGCCATTAACGCGCTTTCTAATTACCTCTAACAGTTTCGATAAAGTCGAAGTTTTAGATATCGATTTTAAAATCGACGCTTATGAAAGTTGGCTGGCACTGCGCTTAGCCGAGCTTGAAAGCGAGGTAATGGCGGAAGAAGCTGCACGTTTGCGTCGAATGGAACTATCTGAAAAACTGGTTTTTCCGTTCACTAACTTGCGCCGCGGCCAAAGAGAACTGGTTGATGAATTAGCTAAAGATATTGAGACTAAGCATCAAGTGCTAGTGCAGGCACCAACTGGACTAGGCAAAACTATAGGTGTGATTTATCCGGTTTTGCAAGATAGTTTGCGCCGTGGCCAAAAGTTGATTTATGTAACACCGAAAAACACTCAGCATTCAGTTGCTCAAGAAGCAATTACTCGCCTGCAGGATGGCGGTGCACCAGTTAAGGTGCTAACTCTTAATGCTAAGGCCAAGATGTGCCTTAAAGATGAAGTGATTTGTAATCCGGGCTATTGCCAGTATGCCCGTGATTACTACACAAAAATGGATAAGCATAAAGTAGTCGACAAAATGGCAGAGATGACTTCTCTCACTGCTGAAGAGTTTAAAAAGATTGGCGAAGAGTATGAGGTTTGTCCGTTTGAGGCATCACTAGATGCGGTGGCGGCTGCTGATGTGGTTATAGGTGACTATAACTATGTTTTCTCTCCTCGCAATACCTTGGGGCGCTTTACCTATACTCTCAGTAAATTTAATGAGAAGCCCAATTTAGTTATTGACGAAGCCCACAACCTACCGCAGCGGGCGGCTGATTATTATAGTAAGACGCTGAGTTCGGCAGTGATATCTAAGCTTGCCCAAGAACTTGCTTCTTTGCCTTTTGACCAGGTGGTAGAAGCGCGAGCTTTAGTTTCTAAGATTCAGTTTGTAATTTCCAATGTTGGTCGCATGGTCGGTTTTAAAGAATCAAGGCTGACGGTCTCAAGAGAACTGTTTGAAGAGGCACTACCAGCCCTGCAAGATTTGATGGTACGGCGTATCGCTCGAAAGGCCTCCGAAGCATCCGGCTCTGAGGCAAAGACTGGCACTGGCTCTAGTTCAGATCCGTTGATGGCCATAGTCAACTACTTTAATGATTTTATGGATGCAGTTGACTACGAAGGCGATGAGTTCTTTCATCTTTACACCCGCAATAAATTGAGAGACGGCAGTGTTGATGAGGCCTTGAAAGTAGTTTGTTGTGATGCCTCAGCTAAGCTCAAGTTAGCTCACAAAGAATTTGAACATGTGGTGGCATTCTCTGCCACTATTAAACCGTTTGATTATTTTGCGCAGCTTTCCGGATTGGACGATCCTGAATTGTCTCGCCGTGAGTACACCAGTCCATTCCCCCGGGAACACCGCAAGCTTTTGATCATTCCCCAGGTTTCTACCAAGTATTCAGATAGAGAGCGTAATTTCGGCAAAATTGCTGATGGGATTGCTCGAATCGTTCAAGTAAAACCAGGTAATTATTTTGTCTTCTTCCCCAGCTTCGCTTTTCTTGGCAGTGTCCATGAGCTAATTAAAAGCAAATTGCCAAATTCGGTGTTGTTATTGAAGCAAGAAAGCGAGATCACCCAGGCTAAAGCTAAAGAAATAATGGATTCTCTGGGGCGCACAGACGCGCCTACTCTTGTTTTTGCCGTCCAGGGCGGAGTATTTGCCGAAGGTGTCGATTACCCAGGTGAGATGATTATTGGCGCCATTATTGTCGGGCCCGGTTTGCCTAATTTCAACTTTGAGCGAGAACAAATACGCACTTACTACGAGAAGCGCTATGGTAATGGCTTTGACTATGCCTATGTTTATCCGGCTATGGCAAAAGTTATTCAAGCTGCTGGTCGTGTCATTCGCTCAGGTGATGATCGTGGATTGATCGTATTGATGGATCAAAGATTCATTCAAAAACAGTATGCTTCAGCTATGCCAGCTGATTGGTTCGAGAAGCAGGTCGGTGAGCTAGTTTCGTCTAGCATCATTGCCGACATTGAGTCTTTCTGGCAGCAAGCCGATGAGAAGAAATGCCTTAGTGAAATTAGCTGAACAACCACTGCTATTCATTGATTGTCAAACCACTGGCGCTACTCCACAGAGTGCTCAAATACTTGAATTGGGTTGGCTTTTGCCGGAGGTAACGGCTGGCCAGCTACCTCATTCTCAGCTCTTGATCAAAAGTCGCTTAATTCGCTTACCTGAAGATCAAGCATTGCCTACCCGTATTCAGAAAATCACTGGAATTACAGATGAGTTAATGCAAGAGGCTTCTCCTGCGGCAGATGTTTTGAGTGAATTGATGAAAGAGCTCAGTGGGGCTGGTCAAAAACAAGTTAAGTTTGCTGTCGCTCACTACGCTCAATTTGAGCAAGCCTTTGTCAGACAGCTATTTGTAGATCATCTACCAGAGCAGAATTTACCTTTTACTTTTATTTGTACTTGTCAGATTGCTAAGCGTCTTTATCCTGATTTGCCTTCTCGGGCAATTCGCGCTCTTGGTGGCTATTTCGGTTTGAGTCTAACGGAGATGAAACGCTCATCTTGCCATGT
>CAJXZK010000237.1 GCA_913063055.1 uncultured bacterium | reverse complement strand
TTTCAAGCAGAAGACGGCATACGAGATCTAGTACGGTCTCGTGGGCTCGGAGATGTGTATAAGAGACAGGTACAAAAGTTGTGACAGTAAATCGCCGGCCAAGCTCATCTTGCCACATCTTAGTGTGGCCCAGGCTGAGTTGTTCGCTGCCGCTCTGAATGGTGCGCTGAAACTCGATCAGCTCGTCTGAGCGTTGGCAGTTGGTGCCCCAAAGTTCGACTGCCAGTAGAAATTCTTCGAGATGCCCTTGGGGGAGGTCTGCAATATTGAGGGGCAGTAATATGTTCGGTTGGAAGCCAAGCACTAATTGTTGGCCTTTGGGGCCTTCGATTATTGAGGCCGTGCGCAATTCACTCCATTGCCAATTGCGCTTGAACCCTAGTGTTGGTAGGAGAAAAGGTGGAAAGCTCAGGCCGTTTTTTGAAATATGTATTTTGTTGTCTTCGCTCAGAGCCGAGGCCAGAAGGCCAAAAAATATGATGCTGGCTAGAGTGAGCGAGATCAGTATGTTGTAAAAAAGGTAAGACTCAGCGGGAAACTTTACAAGAAAGACAATGAAGGCCGTCAGAGCCATAGGTGCAAACAGCGACCAAATCGGCAGAAGGGCGCAGACCCCTACAAGTTGCACTTTCGTTTGCATGGGTTTGTAGGGAACAACCAGCTGAAACTCTGCCATCGTTTGCCCCGTTTAAAAAATTTGCTCGAACGAGGATATACCCGAGGTAGCAAAACCCTTAACTAAATCGGCCCACGGCGCTTAACATTCCGATTTGCTATTTGCCGATTTGCTATTTGCCGATTTGCTATTTGCCGACTTACTATTTGTCTAGTTGCAGGCGCATGAAAGTTCTCTCTTCAACCGGCAGGCCCAGTTTTTGCTCTAGCATATAAATCTCTTCTATCTCTTTTGACCATTGGTTCTTGGGCAATTTTTCAAAGCCCATGGTGGAGTAGAAGGGGGCATTCCAGGCGATGTTGAGGAAGGTCGACAGGGTTAGATGGGGAAAATTGCGCCCGCGGGCCCATTCGGCCACTGTCTCTACCAACCGCCTACCCAATCCTCTGCGACCGTGACTGGGCAAGACGTCTACCTCTTCAAGGTAGGCCACTGGCCCTAACACAGTGGCTATGGCAAAACCCACGGGACCCTGTGGAGTGACGCCCTGCGATTGGTCGTCAGGAAGGATTTGCTCAGCCACCCAGACCTGTCCATCGCCAATCAGTTCTTTGAGCAATCCTTGTTCGAAGTGGTGATCAAGCAAATCGTCTATCAGGCCGGTTCCCTTGAAGCGAACTGCCGATTTCAGTTCAATCTCTTTGATTGCTTTCATGTCGCCCTTGCGGGCCAGGCGTATGCAATATTGCTCAGTCATGATCTCTAGAGTGTTTTGTCTGGCGGTAACTGTTTGTCACAGGTTATAGATTAACTGACAATGGTTGGTTGCCAAAGGCATTAAATGGTGATCCATTTTTAAGGAGTTATTATGCCAGGCGTTTATAAGATGACCGAAATTGTTGGAACCTCAACCGAGAGTTTCGCTGATGCTGTCAAAGAAGGCGTTAAGCGCGCTTCTAAGAGCCTTCGCCACCTGAGCTGGTTCGAAGTTGTTGATCAACGTGGTTCAATCAAAGACGGTCAAGTTGAAGAGTTTCAAGTGACAATCAAAGTTGGATTCAAGCTCGAAGACTAGAATTTGTTACTTTGCCACGAAATTAACGGGCAAAGGCTAGAGTTTTTGCACTACACTTTTGCTATGTTGGCTTACCCTAATAGGGAAGGAATCATGGCAAAAGTGATTGCAAAGAATTCTAAATTGGGTTTATTTCTGTTTTTGACTACTGCTATAGTCGCTGCTGTCGGCACTGCTGGTGGTGCCTTGAGCGAGTCCACTGGCTCGGCTGTCGAGGGTGAAGCTAACGTCTCTGAAGCTGACCCAGCCAAGGATGATGCCTCCAGTGAAGCGCCAATATATAAGTTTAAGGCTAATGCCTTGGATGGCCATGAAATTAGTTTTGGCGACTACAAGGGCAAGGTTTTGCTGATCGTCAACACTGCCAGTCATTGTGGCTACACTCCTCAATATGCCGGTTTAGAGGCCTTGAGTAAGAAGTATGAGGCCCAGGGGCTGAAAGTCTTAGGTTTCCCTTGTGACCAGTTCGGCCACCAAGAACCCGGCGATGCTGCCGCCATTTCTTCTTTCTGCACAAAGAACTATGGTGTTGATTTTCAGATGTTCGACAAAATTGAAGTTAATGGCAAACAGGCCAACCCTCTTTATGTCTATCTGAAAAAGAGCACAAAAGACCACGGCGATATCAGATGGAACTTCACTAAATTCTTGGTGGACAAGCAAGGTAAGGTGTTGAAGCGCTATGGCTCTATGGCAAGCCCTGAGAGCTTGTCAGCTGACATTGAAGCAGCCCTTAAGTAGCACTCAGGCCGCTCCCAAGCTAGTCGTCTGAAGAAGGGCGCCTGCGCTGCTGCTTCTTGATTGAATTTTGCGATTTTGTTTCGACCCGTCTGATCTTAGAGCCGAGCGTTGGTTTTGTTGCTTTTCTTACCACTGGTCTGTGGGCCACAGAGACCAGCATTTCAGTGACTTTGGCTAGGCAGTCATCGATGTTGCCAATTTGATCGCGATAGCGTTGCGAAGTTAAGACCAGGTCGCCTTCTAGGGTCAGGCGGCTGGCGTACTTGCTGACAAAGCGCGCCCTTACTTCATCGCTAATGCTAGGGCTAGTGCTAACTGCCCAGCGCATCACTGCCTTGCTGTTCACTTTATTGACGTTTTGGCCGCCGGGGCCGCCGCTGCGCGCAAAGGTGAACGAAAATTCGCTCATTGGAATTTGAATTTTGTCTGTGACTGAAAGCATAGTTAGAGTTGTATACCACAGCTTTAGGCCGACATGCAAAAGCGCAGAGAATTTTGAGCCTCTCTGCGCTTTATAAAGTCTGCCTGTGCCTAGTCTACAGTCTTACTAGTTCAACTTTAGGCCGCCGCTAGGGTGCCATGGTTGTCGCAGTGTGTTCCGCAAGGACTGTGCAGGTGGCCGTTTACGAGATAGTCGACGTGGTCACCATGGGGAACTGCAGCGTGTCCGCAGTCGTTGCCATGTTTGTGGCTTGAGTCATGACCATCGCACTTATGCTCAGGTGTGCAGGCAACCGGATTGGCTGCTGACTCAGAGAGTTTGCACTCATCTACGTGATCGCTATGTACGTGATGAAGGTGGCCGTCGTGAACATAATCAACGTGATCTTCGTGTTTAACGGCTACATGACCACAGTTGCTACCGTGTTTGTGGTCGTGGCTATTGTGTGTTTCGCAAGACATGATACAGCTCCGAATATGAACTAGTAAAAGTTCTTATGGGTAATGAAACGAATAAATCCATCGGCTAACTTGAGTCGACTGATATCGTTTTAACGTCTTGCTATCGCTATGTCAACCTTTGAATTTGTGGTGGCGGCAATGGTGCATCCCGGGGCTGCGAAATAGTCCGGGTTTCCGGTGCTATCAAGCTTTTCAAATAAATTTGAAGGGTATGAAAATCGTTTCCATTGCCGCTAGTTTTCTTGCAAATTTGGGAATGAAAATGGTTTCAATTGTCGACAATCTGGCTGATTGCGGTTGATGCTGATTAATGGTGATGACCCCGCCTGTGGTGCCACTTTTTGCCCCAGCCGTTGTGACGACCGTTGTTCCAGTTTCGACCGTTACTCCAGCCATTGTTCCAGTTGTTATTCCAGTTGCTATTGCAGCGATTATTGCGCCAGGCATTATTGACATTGCCATAATACTGATTGCTGTATCCGCTTCTCTGGTTCATATAATTCTGCATCGCTTGGAAATTCAAACGTCTTTCGAAATCGTTGGCATTGGCAGGCGCAGCGGCGAAAGAACAGCCGATTATTGCCACTGCTGCTGCAGCTGTGCTCAGTAGTTTTTGTGCATTCATTTTAAATTCCTCCTGCGGTGACAAATAAAATCGACGAGTAGGTCGCCTTCAGGTTCCGAGCTTGGCTTTCTTCAAGCTTTCGCTGGCTTTTGCAAAGCTTGTATCGCTGGCAGAGCAAGCGTTAGTAAAATTATTAAAATTCTCAAATTGTGCCTGCTTGCAACCCTTGCTGTTGGCCTGTCTATCTGTGCTAATTGAATCTAGCGTTTTGTTTCTTTGATTACCAAAGCAAAATGGTGCCACTATTAGCGACACCATTTCGAGTTCGATGTAAACCATTGGCTACGTTTTTAGTGATGGTTGTAGCTGTGATTGTTGTCTCTATTTCTGTTCCAGCCGCTGTTGCTGTGGTTGTTGTGATTATTGTGATTATTCCAGTTGCGGTTTTTATATTGCTTCTTGTTCCAGCCATTGTGCCTGCCGTTATTCCAATTTCTACTATTGTTATTGCGGCCGCGGTTCCAGTTATTGTCTTGTCGTGCCCGATTATGGTCTGCCATTCGTACATTGGTAGACGTTGTCTGGCGATATTGCTGCCTGTCGTAGTCTCTAGCTTGGGCTGGATTTGTCATTGCAGTAAAGCCGAATACGGCCATTGCAGTGGCAAAAGCGGCAATTAGTTTGCGAGCGTTCATTAGTTCTCTCCGTGGTTTACGGAGCGTTGGACGGGGTAATTCTGCCCTAGTTCCCGCAAGTTTCGGCTAGTGTCCTAGTTTTTCGCCAAGGCCTAGTTCCAACATTGCTGAGTCACCATTTGCTTTTTGTGCTTTTGAAGTAGTAATGGTGTATGGGTCTGTTGCCTTTTTGTAGCCCACCGGGGCGACGAAGTCTTTAGCGTTGTATGGTATTTCTTTGAAGCTAAGGGTTGTTAAATACTCAACGAAGCCGCTGCGCTGGAAGCCACCAAGCCAGCCGGTGTCAGCTACTTTGGGCTTGTCGAATATTAGTGAATACTTTGTCAAAATCCCCTTTTGCGGGCGTATTCCATAATATCCAGAAATCATGGCGTCAACTTCTGGCGCCGTATTCAGGTGTTCGATAAACCAGAAGGTTTGCGTGCCCATCTTGTAGGCCCAGCTTTTGGCTCCGGTGGTATCAACTGCTTTTGATCTTGCTAGGCCTATATGATTTGTAGGCATGGCTTTGAGGTCGACTGGATAAGAACTATAGAACTGCTTGCGTGTGGTTTTCCATTCTATTTTGTCGTCATTGCGGAAAGTCACAACTGACCAGTCTGGCGCCTTTGAGAGAAGGTAATAACCCCAAGACTCATTGCAAATTTTAATAGCATTTTTTGAGAAGTATATTTTTGAGCGGCCAATGTCCTTGTGAACTTGAGTAATCACCCATTCGTGCTCACCTGTGGACCTATTGGCTGGCTCGATTGCCATCGTGGGGCCCGGGAAGAAAAGGCTGCCTATTACAGTGAGGCTAAGTATGGTTATTTGATGGTCAAATCGGTGTTTCATTTACCGTTCACAGTCAGGCACAAATATTAGATTCCCGCTGCTGCGGCAAAAAACATAGTATGAAATAGGTTAGAAGTCATAATAACCTAAACTACACAAATGCTAGTAGCGTTGGCGAAGGCAAAATAGGTGGAGCAGTTGCAAAAAAAGAATATTTTGACAGTTCTAGCCCTCGCAGTCGGTTCAGGTTTAATAATTGGGCAATCGGCCCAGGCTGAGCGTTACAAGGTGCGTGTGCTTACTGTTTATGATGGCGATACTTTGCTGGTCGACCATGGCGGCAAACGCGAGAAAATCATATTGTACGGGGTGGATTGCCCCGAAAGTGCTCAAGACTTTGGGCCTCAGGCCAAGCAGTTCACTGAGGCCTGCTGCTCTCATAAAGATGTAGTGATTGACTTCAAGGGGCGCGACAAATTTAATCGACTAGTGGCCGAGATCTACTTGAGCGATGGGGCCGATCTCAATCATGAGTTGGTAAAGCGAGGTTTGGCCTGGTGGAGTGATAAATTTGCTGCCGGTGACACCGTTTTGCAAACTTTGCAAACTGAGGCAAAGGCTGCTAGCACGGGCCTTTGGGCCGCACCGCATCCGATACCGCCATGGCTCTTTCGTAATGGCGATAAAGCCGTTCAGGCTACGATTGTGCCTTCTAACTAAAGATGGCTAGAATTATTGGTGCTCGGCTGTCAGAATGAGGGCGGCATCCCTCATCAAGTCAAGGTATTGATTTAATGTTCGGCGTAATTAGTTGTTAGGAGGTACGGAATGCAGTCCAAATCCAGCGCCATCAGTGCATTCAGCGCGAACAAAGATGTAACCATGAAACGCAAGCCACTTGTCAGCCTCGCTTCCTTCCTCATGGCAATCTCGCTAGGATTTTGCTCCTTGCCTGTTCAGGCTGTTAGCTTTGGCATCACTCCATTTCCTAAGGGGGGTGAGAACGCCACTCCTAAAGACCAGACGAATGCCATGAAAATGTGTGTTGATGCTGGTGTTAGCGGTATCTTTTACGGTGGAACATGGGCTGACCTGGAGCCTTCAAAGGGCACCTATTCCCTTACCCAGCTAGGTAAAACCCTCAAATATGCGCCTAAGCTAAAGCGCTTCTTGGGTGTGCAGGTTTTCGATATCACGACAAAGAATATGCCCAGTGATTTGACTAAGGCTAAGCTTGATAGCCCTAAGGTCGTCAGTCGCTTCGGTCAGTTACTGGCGCGCTTGAAGAAGACTACTGGTGGCAATATCGCTTACTTCTCGATTGGCAACGAGGCTGATGTTTATCTAGCCAAGCATCCTAAGGAAGTGGATAGCTTTATGAAATTCTTTGCTCTAGCAAAGAAAGAGGTTGTGAAAACTTTCCCTGGTTGCAAGGTTGGCATTACTCTTCGCGCTGAGAATCTCCTCAACGGCAAAGAGCCTTCTGCCATGGCCCAGAAGCTCTTGGATGAGAGCGATGTGCTGATGTTTAACTACTATCCGATGGAAAACTACAAGCCTAAGAAGCCGCAGCAAGTCGAACAAGACATGGAGACTTTGGCTAAAATTGCTAATGGCAAGTCAATTGTGTTTCAAGAAATTGGCTACCCAAGCTCACCAAGGCTAGGTTCGTCTGATAAAAATCAGGCTGAATTTATGGAGCTAGCTTTTAAAGAATTGCGCAAGAATCCTCAAATCGAATTCGCCAACTTCTTTGCTCTGCATGATTTGACCCCTGCTATCTGTGATTATTTAGCTGAGCATTACACGATAAGTAGCAAGAATTATCGTCAAGTGATGCAGTCTCTAGGTCTTCGTCGCAGCTCTGGAAAAGCCAGAACCTCTTGGGATGTCGTGAAGAAGGCTCTAGCCGAAAAACCTGCTGTTAAGCCAGCTGAGGTTAAACCAGATGTGACCAAGCCAGAGGATATGCCTACTGATGTCGCTCCTGGTGAAAAGTTGCCGACCGAAACTCCGACAACTACACCAACTGAGACTCCGGCTACGACCCCAGCTGAAACACCAGCTGCAACACCGGCTGAAACGCCAGCTGCTTCTCCTGCCGAAACACCGGCAAAGAGCGATTCTGAATCGAAGTCTGAAGCGAAGCCTGAGTCTGCACCCGAGGCAACGACTGAAACTAAGACTGAGACGAAGGCAGAGACGAAGAGTGACGCTTCTGAGTCGAAATCTGAAGCGAAGCCAAAGTCTAAGGGGTGGTTTAAGTTCAAGTCGAAGTCTAAGTCTGAAGAAAAGACCGATAAATAGAGCGCTAGTTAGCACTCGTTATTCAATTCAAGGGGAATTCGCTCTAGCCGGCGAATTCCCCTTGGAACTAATTGGGTCAAGGGCCGTCGCCACCCTCAGAAATTTAAGACTTTGAGGAATGAGGGAAGCGCTATGACTGACAAAACAGAAAAGAAGACTGATACTAGCTCTGCGAATAATTCGATTGCCGAATTTGTCAAAGCTACATCGGTAGCAGAGTCGAACGCTGAGGCCCCTGGTCAGCCTGCTAAGCAAGCACCGATGGATGGAAGCACTGAAGTCTCACCGATGGATCGAGGGGCCGAAGACGAGCTTGATGGCTCTGCTCCACCTAAAGAAGGTGAGACCGTTGCATCTAAGAAGGCGAAGGCCCCAGTAGCTAAATCTTCATCCTAGCCACTAGATCAATCATCTGGTTGTGCATTTCGTCTTCGTGCAGATGAACGCGCTGGCCGTGGCCAGGAAAGATCCAGCTGAAGGTAAAGTGAGAAAGCTTCGCCATAGATTCGATTTGTTCTTTCCATGAATACCAGCAGAAGTCACGGAATGCCTCTAGCTGCTGGGTATCACGGTCAAAAGCCAAGTGATCACCAGTGAATAGAAATTGGTTTTTATAGAGTAAGACCATGTGGCCTTTCGTGTGACCTGGTGTGGGTATTATTGTCAATTGCCCACTCAGGTCACTCGGGAACGCACTATTGAGATTGCTATTGACTGGCTGGGCGGATTGAATGTCGAGAACTATTTCTGAGCCTGGGGCGCTATCCGCGTCGTCTAGATGTACAATTCGCTTGGCATTAAATGCGGTGGCATATTTGGCGGCATCGGCAATGTCGTCTCTGTGGCTGAGAAAGATGTATTTTATTCCACCCATTTGTTCAAAGCGCTTGACCAGGTGCGGCAGAAACTTGGGTGAGTCAATTAGCCAATTGCCATCTTTGTGCGTTATAAAATAGCTATTGCCCCCATACGATTTGGGCGAATTGAAGCCGCAATAATAGACGCCTTCAACTAATTCGAGCGGCAGTTCGTTCATGGTTTCTTTGGCCTGATTGGGGCCAAGCGTGCCGATTGAACCGGTGGGGCAGCAAAGCAGTGCCCGGGTAGCAGCACGCTCTTGGTCTTTTGTTTCAGGCTGATTGTAGACAAATGAGTGGTCCGACGTTTCTCTGAATATCTGCGGCGCCAGTTGTCTGCAGGTGTCGCAGTTAATGCAAGTGCGGTCAACAAAGAATTGACCTTCTACATTATCGCTATATCGCTCTTTTGGATTGGCCATACCGCTATGATACTTTATTTGATTTTTGTTGAAGGCAAATCAGCTACTTCGTGCGTCGTAGTTTCATTTCGCGCTGTTGTCTTCTTTCGACTCGACGGTACGCTTTAACGGTAATGGGATTCGCCATCTTTGAAAGGATGGTTTGCCATAATTGACTATAAGGTACGAACCACTTGCCCAGTCGTGCTTCCGCAGTCTGGGAATCATCGCTCTGAACATTTTCTCTGCGTCAGTACCTTCGTAAAATATAGTGCGCTCTCCGCCACCGGATTCGTGTCCTACCCATCGACCAATTTTTGCAAGAAGCAGTGGCTCTTCAAGTTCATCTTCGAAGGTGTTTAAGGTCCAAAATTCGGCTAAACCACCAACACCATTGTCGTGCAATATCGCAGCCACGGTTACAGCTGGTCTCTCGTCGATTTTTGACAGTGGCGGTTCAGTTACTT
>CAJXZK010000236.1 GCA_913063055.1 uncultured bacterium | reverse complement strand
GTGTATAAGAGACAGGTCTTCAATGGTGGCGAGAGGTAGCTTGCCTTTAGATTCTACATAGTCTTTTAGGGTGACACCATCTAACTTTTCTAAGACTAGATAGGCCCTGTGGTCTTCCAGAAACAGTTCGTAGAATTTGACAATCTGAGGATGCTCGAGCTTGCCCAGCAAATCTGCTTCCTCCTGAAATTTTATGGCCGCTGCTTTGCGCACCCTGGTATCGGGAAACACCGGCAGAAGAAACTCTTTAAGGACTACTTCTCTTGCTCTGTCCCCGGTCGATGATTCAGCACTGTTTGGATTCCTTGTAGCTAGCTGGTCTTGAGCTAAGTTTTTCTCTGCTAAATTGTCTTGAGCTAGGTTCCTCTGGGATGAATTGTCTTGAGCTAAATTATCCTGGGCTAAATAAACTGTGCCTTGACCGCCCATGCCAATTCTAGAAATGATTGTGTAGCGATCATTGTGTAATTTCGCTCCGAGCTCTAGGGGAGTCAGTTTGTCTCTTTTGGGCGAGGCCGAGAGTTCTTTCAGCCAGAGTTCTGTATAACTCTGCTTCTCCCCAGCGATTTCAAAAGGCTCAAGCATTTCGTCGTCAATTTGATCAACGAACCTTTCTTTGATAGCCGCTACAAATATTGCTCGATCTTTGGCATTGAGAATATCGCCATAGCGAATTTTGAAGGCTGGCAATAGACCGCGATGAAAGACAAATACATAGTCTAAGTGTGATCGGGTAGTTTTGGGACGGATAATTTCGATTGAACTGACTTGTTTGAAATCGAGTTCATGTTTCTCTTGATAAATAACTTGGTTTCTTGCAATAACAGAAACTGCGCCGGCCGGTGAGTCATTGCGCCCAGATGTGGCTGCGAAGTTCGGAGAACCGCCACTAGGAGAATTGCGGCCAGTAGAATTACTCTCTAAATTGGCTCTATTGGCCACCCCAGATGCGGTACCAAGACTAATACCCTTTACCGTAAGGCAGAGCGAATTGGAGTTGAGTAGAAGCCTAATAGTCACTGTTGTGACAGCAACACCGAGCACTACGAAAATCACGTAGAGCAGATTGGTTATGCCGCTCATCATCGGTGCTAGTTCTGCACTGACAGTGAGTTGCAGAAAGGGCTTGAGGCAATTGATATAGGCTTTAGCGAGCGGGAAGACGATTCTATCGAAAACACCGAGGTAACGAAGCATTCCGATAAAAAACGGAAAGACAAACAATAGTATTGCTATCCGTGATGCAATAGGCGTAAACCAGAGAAAAAAGTCAGCGTTGGGCATAAAGGGCATTACATCGGATTGATCCAGAACATTCGGTACCTGGTTCGAAATGGAAGGAAGTAGTTTGTTTTTAACTTCAGGCATGCACTGCTCGTTTCAATTCTTTGAGAGCTTCGACGGCAAGTCGTGCCGATTGCAGGCGATCTTCAACTTCCATTTGTGTCAGGGCCGCGACTAGTTTATCTAGTTCTGGGTTAATTTGTCGATTGACTAGAGCTGGCTGAGATACAGCGAGGGGCTCTGGGTCTTCGCCGGTCAAAAGAAAGAAGAGGCTGCCACCGAGGGCGTAAAGGTCGCTTTGGGGATTGGCTTTGCCGCGTAGCTGTTCTGGTGCGATGTAAGCTTGTTTGCCAATCATGGTACCAGTGGCAGTGCCTAGGAAAAAGTTTGCTGCGCCGAAGTCGATAATGGCAACTGTGCCATCGGTTTTTAAGATCATATTGTCTGGGGTGAAATCACGATGAAGAATGGCCTCTTCTTGTTCGTGAAGATAGGCCAGTATCTCAGCCATTTGTATACCCCATTCGATTACTAGCGATTGGGGTTGAGCGCCGTTTTCTTTGACTAGGCGCCTTAGATCACTGCCACTCAAATACTCCACAACAATATAGTGTCTCTGGTTGTCTATAAAATGATCGAATACTCGGGCAATCTGTTCATGGGAGAGGCGGGCCAGCATTTCGGCTTCTCTCTTCAAAAGGTTATACGACTGTTCTTTGAGTTCTTCATTGCCACCGTCAGGTACTACAGCTTCTTTCAGAACGATTCTCTCTGAATCCTTGTTGCGCGCCAAGTAAATGGCAGAGAGTCCGCCAAAGGCAATTTGTTTTTCAATTTTGTAATTGCCACCTTGAACGCTATCACCGGGCTCCAGCGGAACAAAAGTCGTCGATCCAAAGCGCCTAGCTAGTTCGTCTTGCCACATTTCGGTATAGCCAGGCTCGTTGTGGGAGGGCAAGTGACCGCCGTCTTTCTGGTGGAGAAAAGTACGAGCATCAAGCAGAGCATTGAAGTTTTCGGAGCCTCCAGCCCAAACGTCTAGAGCCATTACCAAGCTGTCTAGATGCTCTTTCATCAAATAGCGCAGCTGAAGATTGACCGAATTTGAATGTTTAAAGAAGAGTCTTATATTGCCGCCATTGGCTGAGTCGAAGTCAATCGATAGAAGATCGCGCCATTTTTTCTTCGCTCTAAGACCGAAGCATGGACTGACAAAGAATGGCAAAGATAAACCGTCTCGCGAGACAAAGATGGTGTTGTCCGAGGAAAGAAACAGAAGTAGCCCAATCAGGCTAACCACGCCAGCATTGGCCGCTAGAAAGAGAAGTACCGGGCCACTGCTCAGAGTTCCTATGTGAGGGACCAGCGCCAAGCATGTCCAAAACCAGGCAATAAATGAGATCGGCCAAGCGATCCAACAGGCGACATTGGTTAGAGCCGCGGGAGTACTTTTGTACTGAATCGTAAGTTCAGCTTCGGCCAAGATCACCTGCAAATGAATTAGGGGCGCAACTAACTTAGTTGTACCCTCAAGTTTTCTTGTTGGCCATCAATTTCAATTTAAAAGTCGAGCTTTTGGGCGGCGCTGGCTGGCAAAACGTCCCCTTCAAGTTGTTCCGAATTGCTCGGCTTGTAAGATGGTTGATTGGTTCTATAAGATTGATTGGCCTGACCATATGGCATGTCTTGCGAGCGAGAGCTCGGTGCTTGGGCCGAAGTGGGAAGAATTCCTTTGCGCTTTAGGTCAGCCTCATGAGCCTTCTTCAGCTCATTTTGAATCTTCTCTTCTTGTTTCTTCCGCCTTTTCTCCGACTCTTCCATGTCTTTTTGGTAGTTAGAGTGGGCGCCACCGCCGCCACCTCTCATGCCACCCATTCCCATCCTTGACGTTAAGGAGCGAGCTCCCGCAGCCATTGCACCAGCACCGAGCATTCCGCCGCCAACAATGAGAGCCATAGAGCTGGAGCTACCGTTGCCGCGGGCATAGCTGCCGTTGAACGTTTGCGAGTTGGGCCGATAGTTAGGGCCTGCCCATTGTTGGTGGGTATCTGGTAGCCGACTGAAGGGTTGCGATAATCGCCATAGCTGGTTGTGGTATGCCCGTTACCTATATAGTTGGGCGAAAATTCAGTGTTAACTGGAAGACCGTTTGGTAAATTGCTTGGCACGTATGGCTGCACTGGCGCGACCGAACCTGTCCAAGGTCCAGGAGTGGCTGGATATGGACCGTAGGTCGAGTAACCTTGAGCAAATGCCGCAGGTAGCGCTCCAAGGGCCGACCCAAGAGCGAGAATTATTGCCAAAGTATTTTGAATGTTTTTGCGATTCATAGCCTTTCCTATCATAAGGCTGATAGTACGGCGCTTTAGGCCTGTTGCAAATGGTGTAATTCCCATGCTGGTTAGCCTCTTGCCGTTTAGTCAAAGTTTTCGGCAGTTATTGCTATTTCGTCGTTAATAACTCGGCCGATATCGGTCAAGTTCTGGACGGCAAAAAGAGGATGCGGCTATTTTTCACTCAAAACTTTGACCGATATCGGTCAAGTTTTAGTTTGAAATGACTAAGCGCTTTTAAAATTGGTTATACGTTAAATCTGAAGTGAACGACGTCACCGTCGGCCATGACATAGTCTTTGCCTTCGAGACGCATCAGGCCTTTTTCTTTTGCTGCCTTTTCTGTGCCGCAGGTGACATAGTCTTTGTAGCCAATTACTTCGGCCTTGATGAAGCCACGTTCAAAGTCGCTGTGGATAATTCCGGCACATTGAGGGGCGGTGAAACCGGTTTCGAAAGGCCAGGCACGAACTTCTTTTTCTCCGGCTGTAAAGTAGGTCTTGAGGCCAAGTAGGGCAAAGGCTGCCCGAATCATGGTATTGACGCCGGAGTCTTGTACACCAAGGCTTTCCAGATAACTATCTCTTTCGTCTTTGTCTAAGGCCGATAGCTCAGCTTCAATTTGGGCTGAAATTAACACCACCGGACGCTTTTCTTCCTCTGCTTTCTTTTTCAAGATCTGCAGATATTTATTGGCATCGGGGTCGGCTAGTTGGTCTTCTTTGACGTTGGCTGCATAGAGCAGGGGTTTGGTGGAGAGTAGCTGAAGTTGAGGCAAAATTGCCTTTTCTTCGTCAGTTAAGACTGATAGGTCAACGGCTTCGACATTGTCGATAAAAGGAGAGATTTTTTCAAAAATGCTCATTTCGAGCTGCGAGCGCTTGTCGATATTGTTCTTTTGCTTCTTCAATCTTTCCATTCTTTTGGCGATTGAGGCCTGGTCAGCCATGGCAAGCTCAATGTGAATTGTCTCGACATCTCGCAGCGGGTCTACTGACCCGTCTACGTGGGTGATGTTTTCGTCGTCAAAGCACCTTACGACGTGGACAATTGCATCAACTTCACGGATGTGAGAAAGAAACTGGTTGCCCAGTCCTTCGCCTTTGCTTGCGCCGCGCACGAGACCGGCAATGTCAACAAACTCAAAAACCCCCGGCAGTACTTGCTGGGGCTTGACTAACTCTTTCAACTTATCGAGGCGCTCATCTGGCACCTTGACTATGCCAGTGTTTGGCTCAATTGTGCAGAATGGGTAGTTGGCACTTTCGGCCTGGTAAGAAGCAGTTAGTGCGTTGAAAAGAGTAGATTTGCCTACGTTTGGCAAACCAACGATACCGGCCTTGAGCATTTTAGTCTCCAATGACAAGAAGGGCTGCCAGTTTTTGCTGCAGCCAATTCGAACATTATATTAGGACTGCCTTTGGAGTTTATGAGATGCTTGCAATTAGTGCTCTTGATTGCACTCATAGCGAAAATAATTGGAAGAACTTGTCAACCCGAGCTTGCGATGCAAGGTACCTGAAAGAATCGCCATTTATTGTAAAAAACAGCAACTTTCTATTCTTTTAGAGGGTGCACACAGTAGTTAGCAGAAGCGAAAGAACATTGAATACTTTCGATAATAATCTCGGCTCTGGCCAACAGACGAATATTCACCCCAATAGCCAAACTGGCGTTGACAAGGGTGCTGAAAAGACTTTTGAAAAGAGTACGGAAAAGGTAGACCAAATGAGAATATTGCTGGCAGAAGATGATGATTTTCTGGCGGGAGGAATAGCTCTTGCTCTCCGCAATAACAGGTTTTCAGTTGATCATGTTCGCTCCGGAACTGATACCGACCATGCCCTGAAATACACCGACTACGATTTGGTAATTCTTGATCTCGGTTTGCCCAAAATGGACGGGATGGAAGTATTAGGGAATCTGCGCAGTCGAGGACAGTCATTGCCTGTGTTGGTACTTACTGCCAGAGATCGTCTTGAAGATAGGGTTTCGGGGCTCGATTCCGGTGCCAACGACTATCTCACCAAACCTTTCGAGTTGCCTGAACTAATGGCTCGTGTCAGAGCGTTGATCCGTAACGACCGCTGGGGAAATACTACCGAATTTGTATATGGTCCAATCAAGTTCAACACATCCTCGCGGCGGGTACTGGTAAACGATAGCCCGATTGACCTCTCAGCTCGTGAACTAGCGGTTTTAGAGCTCTTATTGCAGAGAGCAGGACGAGTCGTAAACAAAAATCAGATTGCAGATCACCTGACCAGCTGGGATACTGACCTTACCCATAATGCTATCGAAATTATTGTGCACCGTTTGCGCAAAAAACTAGAGTGCGATGGCTTCAGTATTCGTACTATGCGGGGCCTTGGTTATCTGATTGAAAAAACCGGTTAATACATCTATTCGCAGCCAGCTTCTGGCCTGGCTGCTTCTTCCCCTAAGCGCCCTCTGGCTTTGTTCCACCGCATTTGCGTACTATACTTCGGTGGCTTTTGCCAACGATACTTATGACCGTGAATTGCTAAATTCTGCTGATTCAGTGGCTGTTCGCACAACTCGCAAAGGTGGGCAGTACTCCATTGATTTGCCTCCTTATGTGCGGGCCATTCTCAGGCACGACAATACTGATATCTTCTTCTATCAAATTCTTTCTCCCGAGCGCGAGCGCATTTCTGGTGACGAGAATATGCCACCTTTGCCTAAGGTGCTGAAACTGGCGATGCCTGTCTTTAGCGATGGTGTTATTGAGGGCACTAAGGTTAGAGTGGCATCTATTCTTGTGCCGGTGCCCGAGGCGGAGAGCCAAGGCGAGACATTTATTGTTCAAGTTGCTGAAACACTGAAGGCTCGCAAACGCTTTGCTCAAGAGCTTCTCGTCAGCATGGTGGCACCAGAAATTTTCTTCATTCTACTCGGTGCCATTGCCATTTGGTCGGGGATCGGTCGCGGTCTAGAGCCTCTCAAGGATGTTCAGGAAGCTCTTTTGCGCCGCTCCCAGCATGACCTTCATCCCCTTTCAACCGAGACGGCACCACTGGAAGTACAGCCTCTAGTTCATTCGATTAATGAGTTACTCGGTCGTTTGCGTAGTGACATAGAAGCTCAAAACCGCTTCGTCGCTAACGCGGCCCATCAATTGCGCACGCCCCTGGCCGGTCTTAAAACTTATATCGGGCTGTTGCAGGGCTTTGCTAAGGCGGCTGAAGTGGAGCAAGCTGTCACTCAGCTTGATCATGGTGTCAATCGCATGACACACCTTGTTAATCGTCTACTAGCTCTTGCTAAAGCTGAGCCCAATGCCGCAGCAATTGTGCCTAAACAATCGTTTGACTTGAATCAGGTGGCGGCGGCTTCGGCCTCAGACCTGGTCAATGTGGCAATTGAAAAAGATATCGATCTGGCCTTTGAAGGTGCCGATGGGCCAGCGTTGATTGAGGGCGATCCAGCCTCTGTCAGTGAGTTGGTAATGAATTTAGTTGATAATGCTTTGCGCTATACCGGCCATGGTGGTCACGTAACTGTCCGTGTGCATGCTAATGAGTCGGTAGTTCTGGCTGTTGAAGACGATGGACCCGGTATACCGGAGGAGGAGCGAGAACGCGTCTTCGAGCGGTTCTACCGCGTTCTTGGTACCGGAGAGCAGGGCAGCGGTTTAGGCTTGCCCATTGTGCGCGAAATCGCTCGATCGCATCGAGCTGCTGTAGCCATTGAAACGCCATCTAGTGGCGTGGGTACTTTATTGACGGTGACCTTTAACCGCCTAGTATAACTATCTCAAGCACAGCTAGTCTCTTCAATCGCCGGGCGCTTTCTTAGCTAAATTCTATACGTCTAGTCTTAAGACCAGCGCTTTTTGAGATTTCGCTCCACCAGATGTGGTGGCCTAACAGCATCATAGTCAATTAAAACAAGGCCCTTCTTGCCGCCACCAAGGTCGACGTAGCCAAGTTGGCTCTCATCTCTATCCCAGAATGAATAACGCCGGTCCCGGTCTAGCTTCTGGGCGAAAAGATCCATTGAAGCTTTGCTAACGGGAGTCGTGACTCGCTCTTGGATATAAAAGTTTGCTGGTCCGTAGGGGCCATCGGTTAATTTTGGTGTGCCAATAATTCTGGCATCGAAGCGATGCTCCACGCCTTGAACGTCTCTAAAGGTACGGGTGCCCCAGGTTGGGTTCCAAGTTTGGTTTGTCACTTTCAGAATCTGGCTATTGCTTAGCTCGATTACTACGCTATCGGCACCACCATCAATTACGCGTTTGGCTGGAATTTTGAAATCCCGCAGAACATCAGCGTATAGACCAAGATCGTGGGTGTCTTTGTGGCGCAACATGCTGCGTGTATTAGGGTCGAGCAAGAGGCTGCTTACTGACTTCTCACCCAGGGGCACTGGCTGAAGGGTGCCTGACGGCGATGCCGACCGGTCCAAACCAGTAGAGAACTTCAGTCTGTCTCCAATTTGCGTGAGCCAGAGTGTTTCTTGCGCGGAAGACAGGATGTGCTTGCCTCTTAAAAAGTCCGGCAGGCAGGCGGGGTTGCAGGTGGCAATCAAGTCTGCTTTGCTCGCTAAGCGTTCGTTGATTTTGGCGCTCTCTCTGCCAGTCCCAATGCTAGTGCCAATACTGTTCTCTTTACTAGATCCTTTACCAGTTAATGGCCCACCGTCATGGTGTTGAACTAAGAGTGTCTGCTCTGGGCCGAGTTCGCCGCCGGCTTTGACTTCTCGTACCCGTGTCATGGCGACAGCTTGTTTCGATGCGGCCATCATTTCGGCTAATGGCAGAATGGTACCTACCATCTTGTATTCGCGCGTGGTGGAGCCGGGAAAATTGCGCTGAGCTTGATGAATAGCAGCTGGCTCTAAGTGCTGGGCTGTGCCGTCACCAGCTTTGGCCAAGACATCAGCTGGTCTCGCCAAGACATCAGCTGGTCTCGCCAAGACATCAGCTGGTTTTACTAGGCCAGATGTTGCTTTTACTGAACTTTCGCCAGCCTGGAAATTGGCACGGCCACTTGGATTTAAGGCTCTGATTTCGCCAGCTTTAGCACCGATCGCTGCACCAATCATATTGGTAGCAGCACCAGCGGCCACGTGGGTGGCAAATTGCCCTGGCTCAAACACTCCGGCTTTGACCTGGCGGATTACCTCGTCGCTACTTCCCTTGGATGCCCCAAAGATGCCGCCTGCTACTACGCTGGAAAGCATTTTGCTTTCTACCAGGGCACCGGACTGGTTTAACTTGCCTAAGGCACCTCGGGCCACCACAAATGAGATTGCATCGCTGGCCAGGGCGCTGGTATCGGTGCTGGCGGCAAAGATTCTGCTTGCACCCAAACCCGCACTGTACTGACCGTTAGTGCTTTCATAAGTAGAACGGTTCAAAGTTACCTCGGCAACGCGGGAGGCCACTCCTAGGCCAACGGCCGAACCAGCAATTCCCCAGTTATGGCTGGCGGCGTAGGCAAAGGATGCTTTTAACCCGACAGCCTTGGTGACACCCAGGCCCATATCAACGGTTTGTTCTAAAAACGAGTGGCCAGTTCTTTCTCCGGGCCTTGCTGCTGTTCCTTCTCCAGTTCCTTCTCCAGTTCCAGTTGTGCCCTTTGCGCCTTGCGCGCCTGGCTTGTAAGTGTCTAGGGCAGCGGTGGCTGCCGTCAGGGCGTAACCGTACTTGCCTGGCATGAAGAGGCCAACAGATTTAATCAATCCGGAGCCGTACTGGTCAATCTGGCTGGCGGCTCGCAGTGCTTTTTGGTCGGCTAAAATGGCCGTTTGTGCTTCT
>CAJXZK010000235.1 GCA_913063055.1 uncultured bacterium | reverse complement strand
CTCTATTCGTCGGCAGCGTCAGATGTGTATAAGAGACAGGCAATGACCATGGTCCATGTATTCACAGAGGCAAGTATCGGCAATGACCATGAGGTCAGGGAAGCGCTTTTTAAGTTCGCGGGTGGCGCGTTGTACGATACCGTCATCAGACCAGGCGCCGCTTGCTTGAGAATCTTTGCTAGAGGGGATGCCAAAGAGCAGAACAGCGCTGAGGCCTAGGTTTACCGCTTCTTCTGCTTCTTTCAGCATTTCGTCTATGCTTTGCTGATGAATACCAGGCATAGACTTGATTGGGGTTTTAATGCCCTTGCCTTCGACAATAAAGAAGGGATAAATGAGCTGTTCAAGGCGTAAATGGGTTTCACGTACCATGGCGCGCAACGGTGCTTTGGAGCGCAGGCGACGCATACGCATGTCAGGGGTGACTCGAGGCAAGACATACTTGCTGCTTGTCTTGTCCAGTTCTGCCGCTACAGTCTCTTTCATCTAATGGTCCTTATTATTGGGCAAAAGCCATATAGCTACTAAATATATCGCCTTGGCGTGCCTGGTTCGTGTCTATAAGTGATTCTGTTCGAATTTTAATGATGCCAAGAGTGCTGCCAGGCCCTTGAGCGTGTGATCTTTTGCTACCAAATCTACCCGACCTAGGCTTTGTTCGGCTGCAGAGGCAGTTATTGGTCCAATAGCAGCTATTTTAACTGAGGCAAGCAGGTCTTCTTTCGCTAGCGCCAACTTCTCTTTATGATCGGCCTTGGCGGTCTCGGTTTTTGATCTCTTCGACATTAGCTCGGCTTCAGGATGCAGCGGCTGTTCAGTATTTGCGGTTGCTCCAGACAGGAGCTCAGGATCAATATCAGAAATTGCTTCCGTTACCCTTTCTGTGGCTGGCTCCATTTGTCGCCTCATTTGAAGTTGTAGCCCTAATTCGAGTACTAGCCCCAGATTACGAGCGGTTTGAGCGCTGGCTAAGGTGATTACGTCTATGGCTTTATCGTGCAGCAGACCAACCAGCTCTACTCCGAGTTGCTCTTTGTTAGCCGGCAAGCCACTTTCGTAAGCAATGACAATGTCAACTTTTGCTCCGGCGGCCTCTAGCTCTTCGGCTATTAATAATCGGCCGATATTGGTTTTGGGCCAAAGTAATCGTTTCCCCGCAAGATTTGTCTGTTGTGGCAGCTCAGCTGCGAGGCTTTCTGCTACATATGCTGTTGGCTGGAAAGCCACGGTCAGGCCTGCTTCACTGAGGCTAGAGCTAGTGGCCGCACCGATGCTAGCCAGTTGGCAACAGCTAAGAGCTTGGGCTGACAGCCCAAGTGCTTTCAACCTTTGCAAGGTGAATTTCACCGCATTGTGACTGGCGAAAATAACCCAATCATATTGATCAAGTTCTTTCAGGGCCTGATCTAGTTTTGTATAGTCAGAGGCCGGGTGAACAGCCAAGAGGGCTCGTTCTATGGTCGTGGCTCCCTGCTCTTGCAGGAGCGTGGCAAAGCTTTCGGCCTGCTCTTCTGCTCGCGTTACCAAGACTCTTAGGCCCTGTAATGGTTTGTCCTGCATAGTTGATTGACTATCGAATTTTGGCTGTTGTGCGGTTACGGAGGTGACACCACATTTGGTGTAGATAGGCGCAGCGCTTCTAAGATCTTATCGGCACCAGCATCTTGGAGCTTCTTGGCCAGGGCTTTGCCGAGTAAGTGGGCGTACTCTCTTGGTCCGCTGATTGAGTCGCGATAGATTTCACTACCGTCTAAGGCGGCAACACAGCCCGATAGTTTTAGTTTGGTCTGATCGTCTGCTTGTACTTGAGCAAGGGCACCGGCTGGCACTGAGCAGCCACCACCAAGCACATCCAGGAAGGCGCGTTCTGCGGTAATTTCGTCTTTGGTATCTTTGTCTTCGATGCAGGCTAGCATTTCTAAGATATCTTTGTCGTTGTCTCGGCATTCCACAGCGAGCGCGCCCTGGCCCACAGCTGGCGTACAGATATCGAGGTCTAAGTATTGAGTAATTTTGTCGTCAAATTCCAGGCGCAGTAAGCCCGCCGCAGCCAGAATCATGGCATCGCACTGACCTTCTTCTAATTTGCGAATGCGAGTCGGGATATTGCCACGCATATCGACAAACTTCAAGTCTTGGCGCAAAGCACTAAGCTGTGCCGCTCTTCTTCGGCTTGATGTGGCTACTGTGCTGCCCGCGGCCAGTTCCATAAAAGAAGGTGCTTTGTTGCTAACGAAAATATCTCTTGCGTCCTGGCGGTTGAGAACACAAGCAAGAGTTAGACCAGCTGGTAGATCGGTTGGTAAGTCCTTGAGGCTGTGAACGACGAAATCCACTCGATCTTCAAGCAGAGCTTCTTCTAATTCTTTGACGAAAACACCCCTTCCGCCCAGCTCAACGATCGGGCGGTCTAAGACTTTGTCACCACCAGTGGTGATGGGATGAACTTCGAATTTAGCATCGGGGAAACTTGTCTTCAGGATTGCGATGACAGTATCAGTCTGGAGGCGAGCTAACTTGCTCTCCCTTGTGCCAACGCGAATAGTGCTAATTTTTGAACTTTTCACTATGGCACTCGAAACCATCACTAATTTAAAATTGGACGCTGGGATGCGGGCGCAGTTTCGTGGATTTTCTCTTGCATCGCTCTGCTTTTGCGCGCTTCAGCACAAGCAGAAGATTGTTGTGATGCGAACTTAGCCATACTGTTTGTAGCTAGGGGTGAAAGTGGATCAAGATTGAAGAGTGTCCGTAGAGCTTCGGCTTGCTGCCGCAAAATCTCGTAGTCTTTTGTCGCTTTCAGCTGCACTGTTGGATGATGCAGGATCTGATTAATAATGGCTCTGCTAATCGCTTCCATGTCTTGTCCGCTAGCATTGAGCCCCGGTAAGACTGTGTTTTTGGCCATATGTTCTTGGCGAATAGCTTCAATCTTCTCGCGCAGAATGGCTATGGTTGGCACAACTAACTGCGACCGCTCCCAGTTGTGATATTCCTCAAGGGTTTCGTAGATGATGGTTTCAGCATCGCTGATCAAGGCTTCTCTGTAGGCCATGTTCTTGGCCACGATTTGGCTCAAGTCATCAGCAATATAAAGCTCAACTCCGTCAAGCTCAGCCACCGCTGGATCAACGTTTCTTGGCACCGAGATGTCGATGATTATTTGCTTGGGCGAGTTTTTGTGGCGTTGGCGGGCCAACTCATCGCGTTGCAGAACAAATTGTTTTGAGCCGGTGGCAACAATAACGAGATCTGCTTGAGCTGCCACGGCTGTGCGCTCTTCGAAGCTGAAGCTAGTTTTTAGACGCTCTTTGTTGTTGAGCTTGTTACTGAGGAAGTTTTCGATGCGTTCGCTGTTGCGATTGAAGAGTACTATCGGTCCTTGCCCTGAATCGGAAAGAAGATGCTTGGTGCAAATCTGACCCATTTTGCCCATGCCGATTACGGCTACTGATTTATCTTTCAGGCTACCGAGTAAATCTTTTGCCAGTTCAACTGCTGCCGAGCTGACTGAAACCGCTTTTTTACCAAGGGTTGTTTCTGAACGTACTCTCTTACCGTTTGTGAGAGCCAACTTAAAGACTATATCGAGAATTGGTCCGGCTGTTCCGTGTTCAAGAGCAGCCTGGTGTGAGGCTTTTACTTGTGACATGATCTGGCCTTCACCGAGAATCATGCTGTCCAAGCCCGCTGCCACCCGCAAGATGTGCAAGACCACATCGTCTCTGAGCAAACGAAAATTCGGTTTGAGGGCCTCATGATCGCTCACTGACTGTACGGAGCTGAAGAATAGGTCAATTTCCTTGAGGCCAGCAGCTACATCATCTACAACTGCGTACACTTCTGTACGATTGCAGGTTGACAAGATCGCTGCTTCCTTTATATGAGGAAAGCGCTTTAGGGCTTCTAAGGCATGGCCGATGCAGGAATCCGGAATGCAAAACTGTTCCCGGATGGCTATGGGAGCTGAATGGTAGTTGATGCCGCTTACGACTAAGTGATTCATGTTACCTGCGCAGAGCGCTTTTCAGAACGGGAAGCTTTCCCTTGACCCAGATTATAGCGACGCTTTAGCCCATTAGGCCTGAGTCAATATTCACAGTAAATAAAACGTATTCTCCATAAATGGCCATGATGACAATTAGAGGGGAATTCGTTTTCTCCTAACCTCCCTATATTAAATCCGATTGACACCCGATTCATCCACCTTTCGGCTGAAGAGAATTGCCAATTATGAGCATTCTTTAGATGCTCAATTTCTCACATAAACATTGTTGAATGAATTGTGGGCCGCTGGCAAAAGCGAATGATTTGCTGTTTTTCCCACTGTAGTGGTGTCAGACCACGTCGCCAGCTCGTTTTTGAGTTCGGGGTGGAAAATGCCCCCGAGCCAAGCCATTCCTTTTATCACTCTTAGGGTTGGCCTCGAAAGCATGTCATTCTTTTGATCAGGCAGATAATAAACGTGATTTTGACGCACTGCTTGCAGCTTATTCCAAGGTGACTGTTTCATGAAGGCCTGATTGCGAGCTTCGTAAGGCATGATAATCAAGTCTGGGTTGCTCAAGACCAGTCGCTCAAGGCTGAATCGGGGATAGCTGACATTGATATCTCCGGCCACATTTGTGCCACCACAGGAGGTGATGATGCCATGAATAAAGCTCGATTTGCCGGCGGTCATCAGTGGTTGCGGCCAAACGCAATAGAAAACTTTTGGGCTTTTGTTGGCTTTTCTTATGATTATTGTTAGGTCTTGAAGCTTGGTTGCGAATTTTTCTGAGGCTTCCCTCCCCTCTTGGCAATGCCCGGAGAGCTCGCCAACCCGTTTCAGATTTTTACCGATATCGGTGAGCGTACTGTTGTCAATAACGACGGCGTTCAAATGATGATTCTTGATCTTGCCCGCCAGTTCTTCCTGTCCCGAGACGAGCATGACTAGATCGGGCTTCAGCCGGGCCAGCCGTTCCAGGTTTGCTGAAATAAAGGTGCCGACTTTGGTAATCCCGTTTACTTCTTTAGGGTAGTCGCAAAAGGACGATACGCCAATAATCTGGTCTTTGGCCCCGACAGAGCAAAGTAGCTCAGTGTTGGAAGGGGCAAGGGAGACAATGCGCGGTTTGGTATTCTTCTGACTACTCTGATTCTGTGCCCTATTGGGGCTATTCTGGCTGCTCGGGCTATTTGGAGCTTTGTCATTATTGGCGAAGGCCGCAGAAGGCCCAAAGCTAGAGCAAGTACTGACAAAGGCGGCCGTCAGCAGTGAGAGATGGATAATTAGAGCCGGGTTTCCAGCCATGTTTGGGCTTCTTTCAAGCGCTCCTGATGAGCGAGACTTTGCAGGGTTAGAGTGCGATCAAGCAATTGCCAATCGAACAGAGTCATTCTAACCAATCGGTCGATTTGTTTTTGGTAGTCTGGGTCAGTCCAGCGAAAACCGTCGTCGCTGGGTGGAAACATGGGCGGAATGTAGATGATATCTGTGTATAGAATGCTTTGTTGGCGAGCTTCGTTGTAGTAGCGCTCGCTGTCATATGTCATTGCTTGACAGATGTTCCAGCGTTGCCACAGAACCCAGGCATCGAGGGTGGAACGGTCTGCGATAAAGCTGCCAAGATTATTCTCTTCGGCAATCTGCGCTTTTAAGACTTGATTCTTAAATAGTTCTTGATCGGGAATTTCGCCAGGATACTGATAACCCATTTCTAGACAAAGTTTTCGCCCCAGTTCGGGAATGACTGGCAATGCCAGAAGCGGAGTCAGCGCTTCCACCAGGGTGGTTTTGCCGACTCCGCTTGCTCCAATCACTATGATGCGTTTGCTTATGGTCTTACTCTTGATTGCAGTACTTCTTAGTTATTTGGATTAGCTGGTGGTTGTTGTTGTGGCGGTCTTGCTGCTGGTGCAACAGCCGGAGCCGGTTTGGCCTGGTGGTTGCTTTCTTCTGGTTGACCACGCCGGCGCATTTGATCGGCTAAGTCGATACCAGTCAGACCTTTGATCATTGTCAGACTTTGGGCGGCAACATTCAAGACGTCTCCGCTTATCTTGCTGGCGCCAGTGGTATCACCACCGGTGGAAAGCAAGGTGATTGATCCGACCTTGGCTAGAGGAGAAGCGGCAGCTTGTACGAGATCAGGCAGCTTGTCGATAATCATCTGCATAACGGCAGCATCATTGTACTGTTTGTAGGCTTCAGCTTTTTTCGACATGGCGTCGGCTTCGGCTTGACCTTTAGCTGCTGTTACTTGGGCTTCGGCAAGACCCTTGGCGCGACTGGCTTCAGCGTTTGCTATACCCATTGTGCGTACAGCGTCAGCTTCGGCTACTGCTCTCAGTTTTGTCGCTTCAGCTTGACCTTGAGCTGCCAGCTTAACCGATTGAGCATCGGCTTCGGCTAACATTGTTCTCTTCAAACCTTCTGCTTGAGTCATCAATCTAATTCTTGATTGCTCTGCTTCAGCGGGCTTAGTGATCTCAGCTTCTAGGGCTACTTGTCGCTTCATAACTTCGACTTGTTGCAGTTCAACTTCTTTCTGCGCTTCCACGATTTTTACTTTCTGCATTTCTTCAGTCAGTTTTTGTTGTGATTGCGCTTTGACAATTTCGTACATCATGTCCGATGAGGCCTTGGTTCTAGCTACTTCAGATTGATAGGTAGCTTGGCTCACTTGGAAATTCTTGGACGATTCTGCCACTCTGGTGTCAGCAGCTAGTTTGGCTTTCGCACCTTCCTCAGCCGCTTGCGCTTGGGCAATTTGAGCATCGCGTGAGGCGCTAGCTTGGGCGATTTGAGTTTCTTTGGTTGCTTCAGCTTCACCGATTGCGGCACTTCGTTTCGCTTCGGCTGTTTGCTTTTTACCTAGTGCTTCTAGGTAGCCAACAGAGTCGCGGATTTCTTTGATAGTGAATGAGTCGACGATTAGACCCATTTTTGCAAGGTCGGCAACGGATACTTCTTGCACTCTAGAAGCGAATGAATCAAAGCTTTGAATCAGTTCTTCTACAGTCATCGTACCTAAGATGGCGCGCAAGTGGCCGACGAGTGTTTCGTGGGCAACTGTGGCAATCTCATCGTTAGTCTTATTGAGGAAGCGTTCAGCAGCGGTGGCAATGGCTTCTTCGTCGCCACGCACTTTAACCTGTGCTACACCTTCTACGTAGATCGGGACACCATTTTTAGTGATCATTGCGGCGTTTGAGTGCACTTCTATAGTCATCACTTCTAGCGACAGCAAGTGTCTCTGGTGCATGACCGGAATGACGATACCACCGCCGCCTCTCAGCACCTTGATGCCTCCAGGTACAGCACCGGTAATAATCATCGCTTCGTTCGGGCCGCATTTTTGATATACGTTGGCCAAGAAGTAGAAGATGCTTAGAATGACGACAAATGCAATCGCTCCTCCGCCCCAAAGCACAATATTTGGATCCATCTTTGCGTTCCTCCAAAAGCCTTCGAAAAGCCCCTTACTCGGAGCTTCCTCGATGGACTTATTCCCTGTTTTTAGTTAAAACCGTTGTCTATCAGATGTCCTAATGACTTCCTAATAACTTTTCAATCCTATACCGTATGTGGTGCCTAACACGGGATTCCAGTTCTTTTCTTTATATTCTTGACAACCTTTTGTTCCTGATATTTAATCTGTTTATCGGTCGCAGGCTGGGATTCCGTTGGGCTGGTGTTTTGCGGTACTTAGTGACCGTCAAGTTGGGCGTCTGAAAATGGTTCAACAAGAACGACTGGGCCGTCCGTTTCTACAATAATTACCTTGGTTCCTCGGGCTATTTCACTGCCCTCTTTGGCTGGCCGAGCGGCTGCATTGAAGCGGGTCAGTCCGATAATGTAACTAACCTCTCCAAGGCGGCCATCCTTTATTGGAGTGTTTACCTCGGCAATCTGGCCAATGGCCTGTTGCGAACTAGTCAGGCTGGAAGCAGTCAATTTGCTCGTTGCCCAGCCAAGAATCGCTTTCATAAGGTTTACGGCCACAACCCCCGACAGAATCGCTGGAATGAGAGTGAACGGCCCCATCCATGGCACAAAGGAGCGAATGGCAATACCGGTGGCGCCAAAGAAACCAATGAAAATTGAAATGGTCATTGGGCTGAAAATACTGAGCAGTGTGAAATAGAGATTTTTTTGTGCGTGTCCTTGATTAATTAACTGATTGGCGCCAGTGCGTGCGTCATCATCGCCATGTCCATCGTGGGAGCCATGATGACCTCCATTATGTCCTCCGTGGCCTCCATGAGAGGTATCGCCAGCTGTGTGATGTCCACCAGTTAGACCGCTATGACCGTGACCGATGTGGCCACCGTGCCCACCACCGTCAAGGTGATGAATGCCGTGCGCTGCTTCGATTACGCCGCTGGCATGGCCGCCGACTCCATTTCCAGCGGAGCCGTCAGAATGAATCGAATGGCCGCCGTCATTGCTGTCGTGGCCAAAGTGGCCCATCATCAAGGAAATGACGATGAAGCCCCAGCCAAATACTGTGCACATCAAGTAGGTTTGCCCGAGAAGGTCGAATCCTGTCATGTTTTAAAATACCGGCGTCGAAGTAAACTGTGTTCAAAAATACTGAGTTCAAAACTACTGTATTCAATTACTGTCAATTCAGATACCCCGAAAAGATACCTGGTAAACTCCAAAAACCCGCCCAATACTAAAGAAAAGACTAATCAAGAGGGTGCGTGCCAAATGAGAAACTGGCTAGGCGAATGAGAAGAATGCTATGAGAACTAGAAGAAGGTTCTGAGAATTAGAAGACCACCCTGTGAATGAAGAGATGGAACTAGTCTTTGCCCACAACAACATGGATTTTGATTCTTTGTCAGCGCAGTTCGCTCTGACAAAGCTCTATCCAAGCTGCAAGATGGTGCTGGGCTATCCCCTGACCGGTAATCTTCGCAGTTTCATCACTCTGAACCGCAGCTACCTTCCGATTGTTGAAGTTAAGTATGTCGATCTTTCTAAAGTGACACGTTTCTTTCTCGTTGACTGTCAGCATTTCGATCGGCTTGATAGCGGTGTGCGCAAGCTGATGGAAGATAGTGAACAGTCTGCGTCTCCGTCTCCGTCTCCGTCTCAGTCTGCTTCTAAGTCACAGTCTGCTTCTCCGCCGCAGACTCCGATTGAGGCTCTCAAGCTCTGTCGGCCACTGACCATTTTTGATCATCATGAAAGAGACAAAGATAGTCTAATGTCACTAGCCACAGAAGATTCGCATGTTGAAGTTGTTGGATCTGCCACCACAATTTTGGTGGAAAAAATTCGCAAGAAAAAGATTGCACTGACTCAGTTTGATGCCACACTTCTCGCCATCGGTATTTTTGAAGATACTGGTTGTTTGACCTATGCTGGAACCACAGCTCGTGATGCTGAGTGTGTTGCCTTTCTTATTCAGCATGGTGCTGATTTGTCGGTGGTGCGCGAGTATATTCGGCCGAAAATCGAGCAAGAGCAAGTAAATTTGCTTGAGGAACTACTGAGAGCGGCTCAGGTCATCAATGTACAAGGTCATAGGTTCGTGGTGGCAACGGCCCACGTGCGATAGTACGGTGAGGAATTAGCGCCGATAACG
>CAJXZK010000234.1 GCA_913063055.1 uncultured bacterium | reverse complement strand
TACAAGCCCTAACTGTTCAGTACCAGGGTTCTGGTCAAATTCCATCCATCCAGTTGCAGGAATGGGGTAATCTTTTCCACGAGACAGATAATTTTGAGTGCCATATTGAGTGTTGGGGAAAAGCACATCGCTCTTGCCTGTAGTTCCAGCTTTCATGACAAGATAGGCATAACCATCGCTTTGCGGAATCAAATGGAAGCGAATTTTATCGCCTGTTTTGAATTCCATTTTATTATTGCAGCGGAAGACTTTGCCATTTCGATCCAGTTCAATCCAAAAATTGATCTGAGGTGATTGAGAGGCTAGCCTATGCTTAAATTCAGTCGGTTGTGGCGGAGGCGGCAGTGTCGCTACCTTCTCAACCGGAGCAGTGTTGCTCGTAGTTGTTGTACTTGTAGTATTCGGAGAAGAACTTGCAATAGCGATTTCGCTTTCCGAATACTCTTTCATAGATGCCACCACGGGCAGTTTAGCCATAGAAATAGCGACAGTTGGATCAAGTCGAGAGACATTTTTATCGATCCAGGTAGTGACGAAACCAATGTCATCGGCTCTGAACTGATTTTCTTCAAACAGCAGGTGCTCTGAGTTCTTGCTCAACACCAACTGGCGATTTGGTGTGCCGAGGCGCTCAAAGAGCCTCCAAGTTCCCTCCGGACGAATCAACTTATCGTCGGTACCTTGTAAAAACAAAACTGGCGTGTCTTTTATAAATTTGGCAACTTCTAGATTACCTCTCATAAAGAAGTCAAATTGCACAAAGTCTTTGGCAGAGAAGTAGGTTCGCATCAGCGGGTCGTTTTTCCACTCACTGCGCAGCTCTTCATTAGCTGAAATTTTCTGCACTGCAGCGAAGGCAGCATCATCCATCGGCTTACTGTAGTCACCGGTGAGAGTGTTCAGAACGGAAGTCTTGGTGACTCTTTTCTCGCCTTCACTCATGGCGAAACGATCGCGCGCCGGCACTGCACAAATGAGCCCTGAAATAAGTTCGGGATAGAGTGCAGCCGCTCTCAGGGCAATGGCACCGCCCAAAGACTCACCTAGCAAGATCACAGGCAGACCAGGGTGGTTCTTATGAATTTGCTGGAGCGTAGCTTTGATATCGACCAGATCGCCGTCAAAGTCCATTCCTTCGCGGTTATTGTAGTCTTTTAGTTCGCCGAAGCCGCGCAAATCAGTGGCGTAAGTAGCAATGCCGTTCTTGGCCATCTCCTTACCAAAGGCAGCATAACAACCTTTGTGCAAACTGAATCCATGGATACATAACAAAGCGACCCGAGGCTTGACATCGCCAGGTGGCAGCCAAGAGAGACAAGGGGCAGTTCGAGCTGCCTTAGTCGGGACGTGTAGCTGCTTAGAGCCGACTTCTGAATCATCCAGCGGAAGACTGGCTTCATCGTTCTTGACCGGCGGTCTTGGCAAACTGTTTTCAGCAAGCGCCATCGCTTCGGCGGCAAAAGCACTAAAACTGGAGCTAAAGGTTAAGCTGACGCCGAGGAAAGCTCCTAGTGTCAGTCGTACAATGCTTTTGCTGACTAATGTCACTCAGGGCCTCCACTGTCACTTCAACCGGTTTCCTTTAGCTCATCAAGCGTTAAACCCTTCTTGGCTCTTTTTGATGCTTGACCAATTTATCCGATTCGCAGTATACACGGGCGTCTTCAAAGCATTACGATCTTACTAGATTGATTTCGTTTTGTCGACAATACAAAACGCGTGTGGGGCGCATGCAAGGCCTGTGCACTAGGTATGGAGGAAGCGTTCATAACCCTTCCCCCAGTTAGAGGACAATATTCCGACAAGTCGCTCCACAACTTAGAATGCTAACTGTGAATTTTGAAAGAGCTTCGGCCTAAAAGTATTATCGTAAATTTCAAGACTTTCGAGCGGCGGTTGAATAAGCACCACCAATGGTGCCTTCAGATAGAGGAAGCCATAGTCATAAACTGATAGGTTGATAGCAAATTCAATCTCGGCTAATTCAACCTTCGTAGAAGGCTGACGACGCAGAAGCAATTCCACGAGTCGTCATTGATATCTTTGCCCTGAGCCTTCGCACCTTGACATCCCGAGCGATACTGATATAGTTGTTACCGTCCGACTTTACTAGTTCTACTGCACCACCTTTCAGATGCGCTTTTTGCGCATCTAAATTCATTGCTCTTCCCTGTCTAAAACTAGGGGCGAGTAATGACCATTAGGATTTCTATGATTATTACTATTGCCAATCCCAAGAGCCGGTTAAAGATAGTATGCACCAGCCTACTTCTATTTTTTGCTTTCTTACTTTTAGGTAGTTATCTTGACCAATCTACCGTTAACTCTTCTGCCGACCTGACTGCAGATATAAACGCGCATAAAAAAGACCCATTTCAGGAGCAGAAATCCACAACGTTAAAGTCGTGTTTTGATTTACAGTGGTGGTCAATAAGCCAATGGGTATCGATATATATTCCAGAAACTTCCGATGTTAGTAGGTCGGCATGGGTCAAAGTTGAATTACCTCCCGAATACACCATGGAGGTAGATAACCCTTGGTCCACCGGACTGGAACTAACGCAACTATCTCCAAGCGTTTGGCGAATCAAGAGAGCAAATAACAAACCAGGCATTGCCTTGAAGAATAGGCCAAGTAATCTGTACTTGCGATTTGTATGCAAGGGGCCTGCTCCCAATCAGGGACAAAATTTTTTGGTGAGAGAAATACAACTGCCCAGAATTATCGACTCAAACTTTGATGTAAAACCGTTTGAGTGCAAATTTTTAGCCAGTCATAATGGGGGCTTACACTGGGGCGAAATGGCTAATTATTAGCATGTAAAAAGCCTTGCGCTAAAGTGAAACGTGCCGAGGAAGCTGAGTTGACGAGAACACCAGCTGCTCATCCCGCTAAATAGCATTCGTATTATGTAGGACGTGTGTCGGACGCAATTCATTGCCAGTCCTAAAAAACTCACCCTCGGAGCGACTCGAACGCCCGACACCCTCCTTAGGACGGAGGTGTTCTATCCAACTGAACTACGAGGGCAAAATGACCGAAACCAATAGTTTGGTCTAAGACACTAGTCTATCACCCGAATTTTGGCTTTTACAACTACTTAGAACTTTTAGCCCCAAGTACCCACAGGCCGCCGATAACTATGGCGACAACCGCTTCTTGCAAGAGCAAGCGCCCGTAATCGATTGAATTGGCAGTGGTCGACTTCAGCTTGACATTTATGTCTAAGCCAAGCAAATTGGCATGGGCAATATTCTGCACTTCCGGGGGCTTCCACAAGAAGCTGTAACCCATGGCTGAGGCCTTATTGTCACTGTCCACTGACTGCCATGGCGGATAGATAACCATGCCGACCATAACTATTAAACCAATGACGACTGCTAGTTTTTGCATATTCATTCCTCTAGTATCGCCTATTTTTGACCAGTGGTGAGAAATCTAAAGACAGCTTTCGCTGGTTTTGCTAGCGAAACCATTGCCAGCACTAGCGTTACGAAAATTGCTAGGGCCGCTAAATAAAGACCAAAGCGCAGACAATCGGGGCGATAGTCAAACTCGACTAAGTGCGATCCTTTCGTGACATAAACCGAACGCATAAAGCCGTTAGCCCGATAAATTGTCGCTGGCACAGAATCGATTTTTGCTTTCCAGCCCGGATAAAAGCGATCATTGAGAACAACCAAACTGTCTTTATCACATTGCACCGAAAGAGCAACATGCTCATTCTGGTCTTGCAAGATTGTCACTTTATTCATAGGAGCTTCAGATGTTGTGCTCAGCGCTGCTTGAGATTCTGGTTGCAGTTCTGACGATGAAGTTGCTGGTAATTTCTGCTCACCAGAAGCGATACCACTAATTTTGCGCACTTCTTTTTCGCCGGCCCCGTCACTACTAGAACCGTCACCATTAGCACCATCAAAACTAGCAAACCAATCGTTCGCTGGTAGTAACTTCTGGTCTTCTTCAACATAGGTACCAGAGCCAGGCAATGATGGCCCTTTGAGGAAGCTATTCAGCACTTGTTCTTGATTGCACTTAACCCAAGAGCTAGCAATGAAAGCCCGAGGTAATGTATCCAACACTTCGTAGAGGCGCAAATTATACTCGCTGTCTTCTTCTAGAAGTTTGAACCAGCGACTATTGAGCATGCGAGTAGGGCCCTTTTTACCTGAGCCAATAATTGAGCTAGCCACATACCGAGTAGAAGTGATCTTGCAAAAGCGAGCCAGCTCATCGTCTGTAGCGCCCTTGGTATCAATGGAGGAGCGATGTAAAAACTTGAGGAAAGTAGAACGGTAGTCTTTGGTCTCAGAAGATTCGTAGCCGAAAGTGACAGGCTGGTGCCAATCAATACAGATGTTCGGCAAAAGCATTTCGCGACAATACTGCATGTATGCCTCGCCGTTAACGCACTCTCTGGGCAGATTCTCCTGATAATCGGCGTTCATTCTCAGGGGGTCGAAATAAACCGTAAGGAGCCGAGGCGGAAGAATCGCAGATGGCTTTTCATCACTGTCTCCAGCCTCTTGCCGCAAAAGCTTCAACTTCTTCAACAGAGTGCCCTCGTAGGCAAAATAGCCGGGGGCTGCAGTCTTTTGCCTGTACTGAAAAGCTGGCACAATCAAACTGCCAATTAGAGCTGCCACCACTATCAGTGCCAGGGTTTGCTTATCAGCTATTTTGAGTTTTTTCGAGAAGGCAATTACTAATGAGAAAATCAAGCCTATCAATGCTGTAAATATCATCGGGCGACCAAGCGCCTTATAAAAAGCAGCAGAGAACATGGGCTGTATACCGTGCACCCAATCTGGCGCAAAGGTAAATGTGGTGGCAATAGCAAGGGCTATGATCCAGACACTATGGCTGAGAATAATTGCCACTTTGCTACGCTGGCCTTCCTCTAAAGCATGCAAGCCGCGCCCGGCCAATATGGCCAAGAAGAGAATGACAAAAATCAAAAGTTTGACAGGATAACGCAGTATCGAAAGAAACGGCAGGGTCTTGAGTAAAAAAGCCGAGATCGGTGTGTATTTGCCTAAAGACAAAAGCACCGCCACTAGTGCAGCTCCAAAGGCATGGAAGCGATACTTGAAAGTTTTATCAGCTAAACCGAAGAACACTAGAGTAAAAACAACCGGGCCAATATAGGCCGATGGTAAAAATGGATAGTAGCCAGCTCTACTGGCCACGGCACCGCCGAACAAAGTACGGGGTTGCTGCAAATCGCCGAGGGGTTGGCTAAAGGCTAGGCAAAGGAAGTCATACCAATTGCAACTCCAGTTAAAAACTTGATTGAGATCTAAGCCACTGGCTCTTGGGGATAGCTTGCTCCATTCATAAACAGGCAAAAGCATGGTCATACTCATCAAAATGCCTAAGCCTATGGCTAGACTCTGCCAGTAGGTCACTTTGATACGAGCTGATAGCTTTACGCTTGTACCTAATTCACTATCTTCCAGTTCTGCACCAGGCAACTTGAATAAATTCAGCACCATTAGCAGTATCAAGAAGGCAAACATAATAAAGACAGGCACATAAATTTCGGGCCGGCCAGCCATCAACATCCAGTGCACCGAAAGAATGGCTAAAACCACATAGGCCAGGCGATTGCGCTTTTGAGCTATGGCAGCCAGACCATAAAGCGCAAGCAAGCCCCAGGCAAAAGTGGCAGGCAAAGTGTAGTTAGCTGGTAGCGAAAAGAAATAGCCACTGAGCGCTACTGTTAGACCAACAAAAGACGAAGCGGCCACGCTAAAGCGCAGCATTCGCGAGAGCAGATAGGCACCAGCAAAGGCAACGAGCTGGTGGAAAAACTGAATTAAAGCCAGAGCCGCGCTATACGGAAAAGCGACGAACAGGAAATTGGGGAAGTAGAAAATTCCCGGCGATGGGTTGGCCAATTGGGGCGAACCACAATAGATATAAGGATTCCACAGGGGCGGTCGCTGGGCCAGCCAACCTTCTCTTATCAAGCGAGCAAAGGGTTCAAAAAAATAGGTATGGTCAGAGACAAAGTACTCTCTGCCTTCGGCCAACAGGGGAAAGTAGAAGGCCGTTAGTGCCAATACAAGCGCCACAAAACAGACTAGCAAAGAGACTATTTCACCCTTGCGCTCGCTCAAAGACAAATTAGGCACTCAGTTATTGGAAGAGTGGTGCACTGTAGTCAGGACGACTGGCAATCGGAACACTATTAGCTTTAGGCACGGCCGATATCGGCGTACCATCTTCAGAGCGAAGTGCCATAGTGCCCACAGCCATGCGCGAGACGTTCATCAATGAATTGACTGAAATGGTACCGGCGGCGGCCACTAAAACTGTGCAGATCAGCAGTGCCAGAGCGGGAGCTTCTTGCGGACTGCCGACCCACGGTCTTGGAGCTTGAGCACCAGGCAGGGATGCCACTTTTTCAGATGGTTCAGGAACAATCATCAGAATTACTACACGTGAGTAGTAATAGATGGCTGGAACAGAGGTAATCAGAGCGGCGCTAACCAGCACCCAGCCAAGGGGCAAGCCCATGAATTGAGTTTGAATATGAGCGCCAGCAGTGAAGATAAAGACTTTGGCGAAGAAACCAGCTGGAGGAATTGGCAGACCAGCCAAGTTGAGCAAGCAAACCGCCATAGCCAGGGCTGTCAGTGGACGTTTGCGAATCAGACCAGCATAGTCTTCAATGCGATCAGAACCAGTCTCATTGCTCACCAGAACGGCTCCGGCGAAGGCACCAAGGTTCATCAAACCGTAAACCATGACATAGAAGACCAAGGCTGACAGTCCTGATTCGGAGGCGGCAATCAAGCCGATCAAAATATAGCCAACGTGAGCTATGGAAGAGTATGCCAACATTCTCTTTAATGAATTCTGGGCCAGGGCAATCAAGTTACCGGCAACCATAGAGAAGATAGCTAAAGCTCCGAGGATAACCATCCACTGGGCTTGTGACTGAGCAAATACGATCAAGAGCAGACGCATGGCGACGACAAAACCGCCAGCTTTTGAGCCGATTGAGAGGAAAGCAGTGACAGGAGTAGGTGCGCCTTCGTATACGTCGGGAGTCCACATGTGGAAGGGCACAACTGAGAGCTTGAAGCAGATGGCACTAATCACAAGTGTTAGCAACAACAACATAAAGAAGGAAGGGGCTGCCTGAGAACCCACTGAGAAGCAATCGCGGATAGCAGTGAAAGAGGTAGCGCCGGTCAAACCATAAAGGAAGGAGAGACCATACAAAAGGGTAGCGGTGGTGGCAGCAGTTGAAAGGAGGTACTTAAGAGTAGCTTCGCCACTTCTTACATCTTTCTTAGTGAAGCTGGTCAAGAGAACGCAGCAAACGCTCAAGGTCTCGAGGGCAACAAAGAGCATAATCAAATCGGTGGAGCCAGCCAAGAAGAGGTTCGACAGAACCGCAGTCATCAAGATGGCGTAGTACTCGCCGCGGTTGCGTCCGAAGAGATGGTCGTAACCCATACTGATTAAGACAACCAGGATGCCAACCACAATTGCAACGAGCGAGAAGACCGAGTAGAGAGGGTCGATAGTAAAGAGACCGTTGCAAAGTATTTCAGTGAGACCCAGCTGTGTGGTCAAGACATAGCCCGACACAGCCAGGGATATGAGACAGATTATTGGAGTCAAACCCTTTGCTTTAGGAGCAAACAAGTTCCACAGAGCCGCAAATAGAACACCGACCACAAGGATGAGCTGAGGAGCCAGCAACGTTAACATCCGCGTGTAATCTTGATAATCGCCCATTTGAATTAAAAGTCCCCAAGTTCGCGTTTAATTTTTTGTCTTCACCGACGCTCTTAATTCTACATAGCTAAATGGGAAGAATCGTAAGGATTACCCAATCTGTAAGTAAGCTTTGCTTTAGTTTGGCAAAATCCCCTATTGACAGCCCTGTGGGGTAAGATAGTTCTTACGAGAAATAGTTCTTAGCGGAAGGCCGGCGAAAAACACTTAGACTTCGAACTAGAACTCATACCAACTCAAGTTCAACTCCAAATCAATTCAAAGTGAACTGACCGGGGCATTACTTAAAACGGCGTCTTAGAGATAGAACAGTAAAAACATGGCAAACGGCACAAGGCTCATCCTCAACTCCAGCGGCTTACTGGAATTAGACGACAACAAAAAACCGGCACTTCTTATTATGGAAGACGGCACCACCTTTGAAGGGAAGGCATTCGGAGCAACCACCACTGCAGTAGGTGAACTGGTCTTCAACACTTCGCTAATGGGATACCAAGAGGTTTTAACAGACCCTAGTTACGCCGGCCAAGTAGTCACCATGACCTATCCTGAAATCGGCAATTACGGCGTCTGCGACGAAGACATCGAGTCGCGTTCAATTTTTGCTCGTGCTTTCGTGGTGCGTCATCTCTCCCGCAAACACAGCAATCACCGCGCCAGTGGCACTCTCGAAGCGTTCCTAGACAAGTTCAATATCCCCGGCATATCCGAAGTAGATACAAGAGCAATAACTCGTAGGCTACGCGATCAAGGCGCCATGCGTTGTGCCATCTCAACTGAAGAAGATGTATTAACAGAAGGTGGCCGCGAAAAGCTGCTAGCGGCATTGGCCGATGCCCCGCAAATGGCAGGGCAAGACCTCACCAACGAAGTTACTACCAAAGAAATATATACAATCGGAACAGGCAAGACAAAAGTTGCCGTACTCGATTTCGGCATCAAGCAAAATATCTTGCGCGAGCTGATTGCCCGCGGTGTTACTGCCACGGTTTATCCAGCTAGAGCAAAAGCAGCCGATATACTTGCCACTTCCCCTGATGGCATCTTCTTGTCAAACGGCCCTGGCGATCCAGCTGCTTGCGAAGACATCATTGCCGAGATGAAGACGCTAATAGCCTCTCGCATACCTATTTTTGGTATTTGTCTCGGCCATCAGCTTTTGTCTATCGCCCTCGGTGGTAGTACTTACAAACTCAAGTTTGGTCACCGTGGTGGCAACCATCCAGTCAAAGATCTAACCACCGGAAAAATCGAAGTAACCTGTCAGAATCACGGCTTCGCTGTCGATGAAAAATCAATGCCAGCGAACCTAGAACTTACCCATATCAACCTAAATGACAATTCAGTTGAAGGCTTCCGCCACAAAGAATTGCCAATATTTGCAGTTCAATATCACCCAGAAGCCCATCCGGGGCCACACGATTCCAACTATCTGTTTGACCGTTTCTTGTCTTTAATCGAGTCACATCACAAAGTCAGTAAGTAAATAAGTAAGCAAGTGAAAGCAGGCGCCATTTGTATAAAGTAGCAATCTTCGACTTCGACGGTACCCTGGTAGATTCAACTCCTGGCATCGTCGATGTGATGAAAGTAGTTGTGGATGAATATGGATTTGCACCGGCGATTTTAGACGAATGGGCACTCTTAGTTGGGGTGCCACTGCCCAAGCAAATGGAAATCATCATGCCTGAGAAATCAGCTGATTTTCATTTAGAAGTAGCCAACCGCTACCGCGCCATTTACGACACCATGGCCATTGAAATCCTGTCTCTTATACACATCTGACGCTGCCGACGAATAGAGAGGTGTAGATCTCGGTGGTCGCCGTATCATTA
>CAJXZK010000233.1 GCA_913063055.1 uncultured bacterium | reverse complement strand
TGAATCTACTGCCTTGAAACCAAATCAAGAGATTACGCATGTGGCCTTCCTCAATCCATCAGGAGAGCGGGTGCTAGTGCTAACCAATTTAGGCCCAGAGAAAACTATCAGCATCGAGGAAGGAAAAAGTGTAACTGAAATCACCCTGGCAAAAGCCTCGGTGACTACACTCGCCTGGCAATAACAAAGCCCGATTGAGCATCTGCTTACCTGTGGCTAGCCTTCCCACTTCTATCAAATCACTCATATTTTTTGAACTTATCTAGTGGAGAACTGCCATGAACAACATCCTAACAGCAATGCCTTGGAGAAGGCTGGCAAAAATAGGTAAGCCCTTTTGGGTATCAGAAAAAAACTCGGTTGGCTTTACCAATCTTGGTTTAATTCTCACCCTTATGGCTGCCAAAGCTGGTGTAGCGGTTTGCATCAATGTTACTTCCGGTCATTTCATGACGGCAATGGAACAGAAAAGCTGGAGCGATTTCTGCCTCTACCTGTTCTTGTCTATTCTCGCCATCTTAATCACCGTGCCGATTGAAACTTACTACAACCTTTTAAGAACACGCCTGGCGCTCTACTGGCGCGATTGGCTTTCAAGGAGCTTAATACACAAATATTTCTCAAACGCTGCTGGCATAAAAGTCGAGAACTCCAGAGAAATTGACAATCCTGAGCAACGGATGACCCAAGACGTCGACTCGTTTTGTGGCTCCTCGATACGCTTGGCCATATCAATTTTGGATGCCCTTGTAACTGTCTGCACCTTCATGATAGTGCTATGGAAAATTTCACCATCACTTTCATTCATCGTCATTGTCTACTCAACTCTAGGTCTGGTAATCGTTTCGCATATTGGCAAAACGCTAATCAGTATTAGCGATCGCCAAATGAAAACAGAAGCTGACCTTAGAGCCAAGCTAGCCAGCGCCCGCGATGAACTGGTGAGGACCAATAGCAGCAGTACCACCACTGTCGCCGAAGCAGAACTGGCACTCACTGCCGTGATTTCGAACCTACTGGATATGACCCTGGTGCACAAAAATCTGCAGCTATTCACCGGAGTCTTCAATCATCTAGTGCCCCTTATTCCACCTTTGATTGTGGCCCACCTTTACTTCAACGATCACATCCCTTTCGGCACAATTACCCAAGCTGTCATGGCTTTCACATCGGTGTTTCAAGGGGCAACAATATTGATCGGACAATTCGCCGACCTCAGTCACTATGCTGCCATCATCAATCGCATTGGCTCACTGACAGAGGCCCTAGAAGCACCAAACGAAGAAGTAAAGCTGACCCAAAACAGCTACTTTCAGCTCGACATGTTTAACGACTTCGAAGCGCCTGAGCTTGAAGCCGTACTCGTCGGCGATGGTAGTACCTTTTTCAACTCCACCATACTAACGAGCAAACAAAAATGTTAAATCAAAAAGCAATCAAGAAAGCACGAGGCGCTTTAGTTGTCTACCTGCGCTCAGCACTTACAGAAAAAGTGGACCAGATTCAAGCTCTTCTTAGTCAAATAGAAGAACTTGAAAGCGAAGAAAAGCCCATTGTTGAACAAGCAGAGAAGTTTTTGAGCGCAGGCAACAAGCTTTGGAATGTGACTGCCCTAAGGGAACTTTCCTCGCGCACAGATGCGATTAAAATATTTGACCAAACCTTGGCCAAAATAGCGGCAACAAAAGATGCTGCTGGAACAATAGAGGTTTTGCAATTGTCACTTAGAGACACGGATCAATACACAACCTCCGTCCCGCTGCTACCAGACAGTGACAGTCAAATACCCTTTGAAAATATCAAAGGGCAATCACGGGCACTTTACCACGTCCTGAAAGAAGCTGAACTGAATCCACGGTTTATTCGCAAAGGCATGCTCGATATGTGCACCTTGCTGGTTAGCTGGTAACAAGCCAGTTGCTTCAACCTTCAACCGGTAACTAACAACCGCTCCTGAACCCAAAATACTTATGACAGCATCACACACGACACCACTGCAAGCCTACAAACTCGCCACCAGTCAACTTCTGCAAGCATTGATTCAATGTCGAGGCAGCTCAGCAGATCAAGAAGAACAGGAAGCAGAGGAAGTACAAGATCTGCTTGAGCCTGAATTCTCACCAATGGCAACAGCCTTGCTAGAAGAACTCGATATCGCTGTTGAAGACATCGACATGCTCTCTGGTCAGATGCATCCACGGGTCAACGAAATCATCGCCGAGCTGGAAGCCTTAAACGAGCCTGGCATCCCCGATATTCTTACATCGGTAAGAACATCACTACCGACAATTAGCGCTCTTGCCACCGCAACATTGGCGTACCTGCAAGCTTACAATTCACTTGAAGACAGTGAGCTGCTAGCGGCCGAGCAACTTCTAAGCGAAGCCTTAGAAGAAGCAGGCGAAGAAATTGCCGACGACTTTCGCGACCTAGAAGGCGAACTGGAGCGGCAGTTGATTAACTACTCTTTCGCCCCCACAGGCGAAAGCCAAACTATTCACTAGTTACTAACACTAGTCACTACACAGAGGAACGAATATGAAAGACGATTCGACAAACTCAGCCGTAAGCCACGGCTTAGATATTTTTCGCTGGGCCACTAGCGCAACCCTTGCCCTAATAGTAGCCAGCCTACTGGGCAGCGCTGTGGCTTTTCCAATAATCTACTCACTCGGGCATGTGGCAGTACTCCGACCCTATATGCCTTCCATTGCCGAGATACTGTTCACCCTGGGTACCACTGGTACTCCGCTGGTACTGAGCTATCTTTACTTCACAGGAAGAACCGCTTTTGTCACCGCTTGGTCGGAAAAGCTTCATCCGTTCTTCCATTTAGACAGCAATCTACCAAACTTTCCTGGGATACTTGGCTTCAACTACCGCCAAGTGGACATGACCTTCAAGAAGATTGCTCTTTGGGCAACAGCAGGCTTTGTCCTCACCTATCTCTTCGACTACCTGACAGGCTCCTTCATAGCAATCGGTGCTGCAGGTACTGAAGCAGCTGTTTCATCAAATGTCGGCGCACCATCAGGCCCAAAAGGCATTGAGCAGGTGCTCGCTCACATGACCATGACCAACTTCCTCATTACCTCAGTACTAATGGCGTTGCTAGCAGCTTTCATGGAAGAAATGGTATTTCGTGGAGTAATATTCAACCTGTGGCGCACAAGCTTTGCCAACCAGACCGAAGCCTTGAGGACCAGTGAAAGTGCCGTTGGTCGTGCTGCTTATAAGTTCTTCGACATCTGTGGTAGCTCCATAGCGGTCGTCATAGCAGCAGCATTGTTTGCCTTAGCCCACCTCAATATGGATGCCTTCTTCAGCCAGTTCTTCTTCGGACTAGTGGCAGGGGCACTCTATATAGCAACCAGAACGATTTGGACGCCAGTGCTACTGCATGTGGTGACCAACTCAATTTTGCCAATAGTCATTTTGGTTGGTGGATTGACTGGCAATATGAGCAGTGACACTAGCGGTCATAATCACTCTAATGCCGGCACCACTCAATCTCAAAACCTGGGCATTCGCGTTCCTGGGGTAAGAGAAGCCATTATGCCAACGGACGGCAGCCAAGCTTCTGTATCTCCTAAACCACTAGTCGGTGAAATCACCCAAGCCGACTTACACCGAGCAGATTTCAATGCCAGCGGCAATAGTTTTATCCAAGTCTGCACCCCCGAGCAATGTCCGACTGAACGTGCCTTCTTAGAAAGCCTGGCTAAGCAATACCCTGATATCGAGTTCTATCAAGCGGACACATCAAGGAACGCCGAATTAGTGCAGAAACTTGTCTCGGAACAAGCTGTAGTCGCGCAGGACAAAGCTAGCAAAGAAACCACTACGGTGTCTTACCCAGTCTACATCTACGCCAACAACAGCTTGCAAATAGCTCCTAGTGCGGCCAAAAGCGAAAAAGACCTGAAGACATTTATTGAGACAAACTACACTGTCTACGGCGAAGCCGCTGAAGACAATGACGACCTCATGGCCCCCTATGTCAGCGCCGCCTGCAACCCTGAGAATACTGGCCCATTCAATGGCAAAACGCTGTACGCCTGCGCCTTTGACATGGTGGTAAAGACTGAACTTTCTATTATTAACCCAGAAAAACGTGCGGCATTTTCCCAAAAATGGCAGCACAAATTTGACAATGGATCGGCTCTAGACAACCAAGAAAGAACAGAAAAAGCCATTCGTGAAATGCTGGCTGACCTGAATGAAATGCACACCAATTTCTTCACAGCCAAGCAATTTGCCAATCTAGCACAAGCATTCGATTCAAGCTTGGCAGGCATTGGTGCACCAGTAACACGCTTAAATATGGCCAACAAAGCAGAAGCTTTAAGCGCTGTACATTCGCAAGACACTGTAGCGCTGGCTAAAGTAAGCGATGATACTCCCTTGATGTTCTTTCCTAAACCCAACCCCGGCAGCCCAGCTGAAGCAGCTGGAATTACTGCTGGTGATCGCATTGCAGAAGTAAACGGTAAGCCGAGCAGCGGACGCACTGTCAACGAAATAGTAGCTGACATTCGTGGACCTGCTGGCACAACAGTGACCATCAAAGTTCTGCGCCCAACTGGCGCTGGCTTCGAACCACTAACTTTCAATATTACTCGGGCTCAGGTGCACACAAAAGAAGCGACCTGGCAACAACTCGATAATGGCTTCGCCAGCATAAAGGTCGGCATGTTTGGCAATTCTGTATCCAGAGAATTCACAGAAGCTCTGTATGAGGCCTGCACTGGCAAGTCATTACCCGAAGGGAAAGCAGCAGTTGCAGCGCTAGTTAACACGTATAAGCCAGAGCAAGACTGCCAGCTGAAAGGCTTAGCCATCGACCTGCAAAACAACCCTGGCGGTCGCTTAGACCAAGTGGTTGAGATGCTGCAAGCAGTGATGAAAGAAGGCACTCTGGTGTCTTACATGTCACGAGAAGGTGATCAAATCATCCACATCAAAGAGTCAGTAAACGCCGGTGAGTTTCGCCGTGAAAAAATCGTGGACGGTAAATCAGAAAAAGTATTTACCCACCCACGCTTCTGGAGAGTGTTACCTGACAATATCCCAGTGGTAGTGATGATCAACGAAAACAGTGCCAGTGCTTCCGAACTGATGTCTGCTAGCTTGCAGAAAAATGGCCTGGCAACAATCGTTGGCACACCTAGCTATGGCAAAGAAGTTGGCCAATCTGTTAACCCGCTTGATTTCGGTACCGGCGTGAAGATCACTACTTTCCGCTTCTTACCGGCTGGCTCTGACCTTGGTGTAGCAGTATTGCCAGACTTTGAAGTAAGCCAAAGCACCGCCTATCTCAACGACCCGCTAAGTGCACCAAACTTAGTGCTAAGCAAAGCGCAAGAAGTTCTAGCTATGGGCAAAGAGGCCTTAGCTGAAGCTCATACTAGCGCTCTTACTGCCAGCAAAGAAAGTTTGGCAGCAACCGCCAGTGCCGCTCACAAAGAGCGCGACAACGCTATTCTAGCCAGCCAAAAATCTGGCCTGCTCCAAGGCGAAGAATAGACCTCACTCGACTTATCCATTCAATCTAGCAAGGAATAATTATGACTACCCAACTTGTTTTACAAGCCCTTATGATCGCCATTGGTTACTTTGGCGTATCCAAACTAGTTGCCATTGAGCACAGAAAATATGGCATTGCAGTTTGCTTTGTCGTCAACATGTTGCTCATTATGTTGCAATCTTATATCAGCCCCTGGCCTTTCGGCGTGCCCATAATGCTCTCGTCTTATGTCGCCTTAGGCGTATGGTGCAAGGCTGTCTACAAACCCGATCAGCCTTCAAACTCCTAACAAAACGAGCACTTGGAGTTCTTTCTTTTAGTCGAACTCTGTTCAAAACGATCGCTGGCTTGCTTACTCAAAAAGAGCAGGCAAGTCAGCAACCTCTCGCCTTAAATCAAGGAAATCGCATGAACAAACAGTTCGAGAAAATCATCTTTAGCGGCCGATTGTTGCTAATACCAATGTATCTGGGCCTAATCGTCACCTTACTTGTATACGCTATTCGCTTTTCAGTTGAAACATTTGAGCTAGTCTGGCATTCCTTTGCTATGTCTGAAACTGACATGCTCATAGCGGTGCTGCAACTGCTCGACATCATCATGATTAGTCACTTAATAGTGATGGTGATGATTGGCGGCTATGTACTGTTTATAAGTGGCAGTGACTATGACGATGATCAAGCAGCGGAAACACCGTCAGAACTACCAAAGTTAAAGTGGCTTGGACACATTGACCCTGGTGCCCTCAAAGTAAAGATGAGCATGTCGATACTAGGCGTGTCTACTATTCACTTACTACACGCATTCATCAACGCCCAAGACGAAAGCATCGAATATTTGATGAAACTAGTCGTGGTGCACATGGTCTTTGTCGTCTCCACCTTGGCCATTGCCTGGGTCAGTCGCTTTGCCTTCAAGCACTAAATCAAAAATCTAGAATCAAAAATCTATAGGTATCTATCATGAACAAAGTTTCTATGGAGAAGTTTAGAGCAACCTCCGGCCTGCATGGGCACAACGCTCCCTACCTCGAGGAACTGTATGAGCAGTTTCTCGCTAACCCTCAATCAGTAAGCAGAGAATGGCAGCAGTTTTTCGCTAGCCTGACCACCTTAGAGTTTGTCGACGGCCAACTGGTTAACCAAGCCGGTGCTCAACAAAACGACGACACAGTCAAGAGCCTGCTTAAACAGTTGGCAGTTTGTCAACTTATCGAAGCCTATCGCATAGGCGGAATACGCAAGGCTAAAATCGACCCTCTGGAACGCAAGGCAATTTCTCAACTGAAATGCCTTGATTTAGCTTCTTACAATTTAGAGGGAGCCGAACTAAGGCAGGCAAAGTTTCTGCCAGGCAACTTGCCAATTTCCGGCGAAGCCAGTCTGGCGCAAATCGTCAGCACACTAGAGCAAATCTATTGCGGCACAGTGGGCTTAGAGTACATGCACATCTCCAACCAAGAACAAAGGCTCTGGCTACAGTCGCGCTTTGAAGACTTGCCCGCCAGAAATAGCCTTGGCATAGAGGTAAAAACCCGCATCTTAGAAAAGTTAACTGCTGCTGAAAACCTGGAGCGCTATCTGCACACCAGATATGTCGGTCAAAAGCGCTTTAGCTTAGAAGGCGGTGAAACTTTTATTGCTGCTCTCGACTACTTAATTAACGAGGCAGCAGCGCAGGGCGTAAAAGAGTTAGTAATGGGCATGGCGCATCGCGGTCGGCTCAATGTTCTCGTCAACGTATTGGGCAAACTACCAAGTGACCTCTACGGCGAATTCGAAGGAGCCACTCCCCCCGAAGGCACACTACCGGCTGGCGACGTCAAGTATCACAAGGGCTTCAGCTCTAACATTGATACTTCTAGCGGTGCCATACACGTAGCCTTAGCTTTCAACCCTTCCCACTTAGAGATCGTCAACCCTGTGGTGGTCGGTTCGGTTCGAGCAAGACAGGAACGTAAGTCTACAAATAATGCCCTGGCTGTCTTGGTGCATGGCGATGCGGCCTTTGCTGGACAAGGTGTCAACATGGAGACGTTTGAGCTGTCGCGCACTCGTCACTATGGCATACACGGCACAGTGCACATTGTCATCAACAACCAAATCGGTTTTACCACTTCCGACATTCGCGATGCCAGATCGACACTCTACTGTACTGATCTAGCAAAGATGGTTGAAGCACCAGTGTTTCATGTCAATGCCGACGACCCAGAGGCCGTACTCTATGCCGTTAAACTGGCTCTTGAGTATCGCATGACCTATGGCGAAGACGTAGTCATAGACCTGGTTTGTTTCAGACGGCGCGGTCATAACGAAGCCGACGAACCTAAGGTAACTCAACCACTGATGTACCAGGCCATCGACAAGCATCCGGGCACAAGAGCGCTATATGCTCAAAAACTGATTGCTGAAGGCCTAGTATCATCTGCGGAAAGCGAAAAGATGGTGAGCGACTATGTGGCTATGCTACAAGCTGGCACATCGGTAGTAAAAGAAGTAATCGATAAAAACAAAGGCATGGTCGACTGGTCACGCTTTGCTCATAGCCACCTAGGCGAGGAGGTAATTACAGCCGTAGAAAAAGAAACCCTTATGAGTCTGGGTTTGAAACTGTCCCATCCACCCGAAAACTTCAGACTGCTGCCCTCAATGCAAAAAGTATTGAACAACCGCAAGCTGATGAGCTGTGGAGACATGCCATTCGACTGGGCAATGGCCGAAAATCTTGCCTACGCCAGTTTGTTAACCAGGGAAGGGCAAAAACAAGCTGGCGAAAAGCAGTTCTCGGTGCGTATTTCTGGTGAAGACTGCGGGCGGGGTACCTTCTTTCAAAGACTAGCAGTCTTTCACGACCAAGACCGTGAACACTGGGACGATGGTTGTTTCATTCCCCTGACCCAGCTCGGCCCAGAACAAGGGAAGTTTGCCGTAATTGACTCGCCCTTATCGGAAGAAGCCGTTCTTGCCTTTGAATATGGCTATGCCACTACCGACCCAGACACTCTAGTGATTTGGGAAGCCCAGTTTGGCGACTTCGCCAACGGCGCCCAAGTAGTGATCGACCAATTCATTACCTCAGGAGAGGTCAAATGGGGGCGTTTTTGCGGACTAACCATGTTCCTACCCCACGGCTATGAAGGACAGGGCCCAGAGCACTCCTCAGCTAGGCCAGAGAGATATTTACAGCTCTGTGCTGACGACAACATTCAAGTGGTCGTACCCAGCACTCCGGCTCAAATGTTTCACTTACTAAGGAGGCAAATGCTCAGGTCAATGCGAAAACCACTGATAGTAATGACGCCCAAGAGTCTTCTGCGCAATGCTGCCTCGACTTCCAGCCTGGATGACTTAGCCACTGGCAAATTTCAAACTGTCATTGGCGACAAGATACAGACTGCCCAATCTCGTCAAATGGTTAAGCGTGTCATTGCCTGCTGTGGCAAAATCTACTTCGACCTTGTAGCAGAAGCAGCCAAGCGGAACATCACTGACATTGCCATCATACGCATTGAAGAGCTGTACCCCCTGCCAGCGGAAGCAATTAAGGCAGAGCTTAAACTCTACCCTAACGCTGACACCATGATCTGGGCTCAGGACGAACCAAAGAACCAAGGCTATTGGAGCTATTTACTAGAGCCCCTCAGTGCCCTGGTAGAACAATCCCTGCCGGGTGTGGCGCGCCTTCGTTACGTCGGCCGACCCGCAGCAGCCTCACCCGCTGTGGGCTACCACGGTTTGCATGTCAGCCAACAGGCTGAACTGCTTGAGAGTGCACTAGTCGGCTAATTGCCTCAGATTAGCGCCATTACCAACTACGTCTGTCTGGCTCTGCTAGACAGACGGCCATTTCACATCAAAATTGAGAAGCATCCCTATGCAAACATCACAAACCAACTTTTCTAGCCACTTCAAACAACGAATGCTCCGCGGCGCCATGGTCTTCTTTCCCTTCGCCGCTCTCATTTACGGATTCAAACTAGCTCTCGGTATCGCCGATGGCTGGTTAGGCAGTCTGGTAGCTACAATTTGGGGCTCATTCAACCCTGAGGCTGCCGGTATTTCGCATAATCCGGTCTTTAGCTTACTGCTGGTGATTATGT
>CAJXZK010000232.1 GCA_913063055.1 uncultured bacterium | reverse complement strand
CAAGCAGAAGACGGCATACGAGATCTAGTACGGTCTCGTGGGCGCGGAGATGTGTATAAGAGACAGACGATGGCCGGCACCTGGTGAGCAGCGTTCAGACCAAGGAACTTGAGCTCCCACCACGAACTGCAGTCATCGACCATCTCGACGCCGACCTGCTCCCAGTCCGGCAATTCGAAACGGCCCTTCTCGACGACGAGTTGACGGAACACTTCCGTGCCAATCACCACGTCGCTGTTGAACTGGACCAGCTCGGCAGCTTCCTTGCGGAAGGCCGCCGTCACCTCGGGGGTGATGCGGTCCACGAGGGTCGTGAGGAAGTCGACGTTGGCCTCCACTTCGAGCAGCAGCTTTTCGCGCACGCCGTTGGTGGAGAACTCCGACTGGCCACTGGCCTCGATGAACTGCAGAAGGCCCTTCTTCAGCGACTTGCTGTTTTCAGGCACGTTGTCCAGCGACATCACCGTCAGGGGCTCGAGCACACCGCGTTCGGCGAAGCGCTTGAGCAAGCCGTTGAGCAGATACCAGTAGACGGTCTTGGGCGTTTTCTTGCCCTCACCTTCCGTGGCGGCCACTTCGAGCTCGAGGTCGGCGATGATGTCGTGGTGCGAGTAGTCGAGCACCGCGGCGGAGTCGGCCAGGTAGTAGCCCTTGTTGGTGATGGTCATCGACACGATCTTGGTGGAATCGTTGGCGATGGCATCGACCAGCACGGACGGCGAGTCTGGCGCGAAGATGGTGTCGACGATGGGGGCGAGAACCGAAGCCTTGCGGGTGGTTCCTTCGCGTTCGACGAGCACATACAGGTTGTCCTGCTTGCGCAGGCCAGTGATGGTGCCGGGCGAACGCAGCGAAGCGACGGTGATACCCCAGTTGAGGTCCCCGGACTTCGCCATGTAGTCGTGAACGAATGCTGCGAAGTGCGCCATGAAGAACCCACCGGGTCCGATGTGCACGATGCTGCCCTTGTGGTTGCCGTCGAACTTGTAGCCGGCGGGTTTGACGTGGGCAGGGAGATTGCTAAACCCGAAGGAGGGAGTAGCAAGGGTTGACTGGACTTGCGAATTTGTCATAGATGTCTTCTTTCTGGTTTGCGACCGTAAGGTCTGGTTAAACTTGGGCGTAAGCCCTTTTCAGATGAATTGATGAGGCAGTGCTATCCGCTGCTTACGCATGGAGTTAGCTCTGTCTCTGCCGGAGGCACTACGTTTTGTTGTTGGTGCGCGGGCATCTTGAACTTCAGCCTCAGAGCTGAACTTCAAGCGACTCTCGGTTGGTTAGAGGTGAAACTGGACGTGCAACAACGCGCGCTGGTCTGAGCTCAGTGCGAGTTGTTACGGTTTTTCGAGGGACAGCGATAGCGGTTCAGAGAACGAGGTGCTCATCAGCGCGCGTGTGCGGGTGGTGGTGAAAGATGGTGTTGTAGGCCTGGTTTGTTTTTAGGTTGCTTTTTGAGTTCTTGAGTAGAGAAAGAAATAGATACCTGAATGTACGTTCGAGGAGTATCTCAAGGCAATAGATAGGGGTACCCCATCGGAAGTCTGTTGCTTCAAGCTGTTTCCGGGTTGTAGCGCTGAGATCCGCTCTGGTAGCGCTTTCTGGCGGCCAAAATGATTTGCGATACAAGCAAAGTGGGATGAAATCGAGCGCTTGACATCTAGTGGCGCTGCGCGAGTGCCGATTTTAATTACTGTATGTTTTAGTAAAAGAGTGATCAAAATCAACCAATTGGAGGTGATGAACTTTGCTCTACGACCTATTCTTAGTGATTGTGCTAGGGGTGCGAGCGCTTAGCCTAAAATGCTCAAGAGCTAGCGTTTCTAAAGGAATTCTAGGTACGTTTACAATTGAGCGAGCAAGGATAACGGAGCTGCCATGTGCTAATTTGCACTGATTTATTTTGCCTGATTTGCAGTTTCTGTTTTTCGCCATACTAAGGCGGTACAATCTCTTTCTCCGGCTTGCCACCCACATGGTCTAGCCGCACTTGGCAGCATCCTGTTGCCTAGAGCCACTATTGTGGCTATATCGGTTCAAGCTTCATTTATTTCTTCAAGAGTGACAATAAAATGACGAACACTACAGCCACACCTGTTTCAAGCGCCATCCTCAAGGATTTACCGAAAAACGTACAGGGGCCTACTTATGATCGCGCTGCGATCAAAGAGGGTATCTTGCACATTGGTGTCGGCGGATTCCATCGATCACACCAGGCTCTCTATCTTGATGATCTCTTTCAGTCGCATGGTGAGTTAGATTGGGCTATTTGTGGCGTAGGAATTATGCCTCAAGATGCTGCTATGAATAAGGCGCTCCAAGCGCAAGACTGCCTCTATACCTTAGTTGAGCGTATTGGTAATAAGAGCACTGCCCGTATTATTGGTTCTCTAAAAACCTATTTGTTCGGATTTGAAAATGCTGAGCTAGTTTTTCAGCGCATCGCTGATCCTGCTATCAAAATTATTACTCTCACTGCTACAGAAGGTGGATACTGCTTCCACCAGGGTTCGGGAGAGCTTGATTTAGATAATAAAGGCATCCAGAACGATCTGAAAAACCCTAAGAATCCACAAACTATTTTTGGTTATTTGGCCGAAGGTCTAGAACTGCGTCGTAAGGCTAATGCTGGCAAAGTCACAATTCTTTCTTGTGATAATCTACAAGGCAATGGCCATGTTGCAGAACGCACATTATTGGCTTTCTGTCAGGTGAAGAACCCAGATTTAGTTGGCTGGATTAAGGAAAATGTTAGCTTCCCTAATTGCATGGTTGATCGCATCACCCCGGCAACAACAGATGCTGAGCGTGAATTTGTGCGCTCTAACTACAACTTAGAAGATGCTTTCCCAGTTGTAGCAGAGCCATTCAAGCAGTGGGTTGTGGAAGATTCCTTCATCAATGGTCGGCCAGCTCTCGAAAAAGTTGGCGTGCAATTCACTAAAGATGTTGCTCCCTACGAAAAAATGAAAATAAGGTTGCTCAATGCTACCCACTCAGCTATGGGCTATTTGGGCTACCTCTGCGGTTATCGCTACATCTATGAAATAGCCCAAGCACCTGAATTCATTCCTTACTTAAAAGCATTAATGGACAATGAAGTCACCCCATTGATTGACAATGTGCCAGGTGTGAACTTAGCTGAATACAAGCAAAGCTTGATGGAGCGTTTTGCCAACGAGTCTATTAAGGACCAGGCCTTGAGAATTTGTATGGATGGTTCTGCCAAACTACCGAAGTTCATCTTCCCTTCGATTGTTGAACAGCTTGAACGTAAAGGTCCTATTCGCAAGCTAACCCTTTGTGTTGCTAGCTGGATTCGCTTCTTAGAAGCTAAAGATGAGCAAGGAAACGAGATTCCTATTCAAGATCCGATGGCAGACAGGTTGGTAGCTGTGGCAAAAACCAGAGATTTGAAGGCCCTGTTAGCTATGACTGACATATTCGGTGATCTTGGCCAGAATGAGCGCTTTGTCAAAGAGTTGACTGAGCTTTTGGCGTCGCTTCACGAAAAGGGCGCTCGAGCGACCTTGGATGCTGTTAGAGCGGAAGCGTAGTTTCATTTAGAAAGCCTAGAACTGAGAATAGAGAGCTGTAAAAGGCTCTCTATTTTTTTGTTTGTGCCGGCTTGCTCTAGCCGCATCGCCAGTGGTGGCAAAATATGCCTAAGTAGTTCAAAACGGAAAAGGCGCAAGCACCATCTTTCCAGCAAGTATTATTCAATTGTTTGGCGGGCTGGTAATAACAGGACAAAACCACTTTTAAAGAAGAAAACTGAGATGAACTCAACAGGGCAAAGTGGTGTAACTAAATACTAATTGGCTAGAACCAACGCCGACCATCTAATAGGTAGCAAATCCAATTACCCTTAAGCAAATTTAGGTTGAACGCTCTTGGAAAACATGCCTAAGGCAGATGTGTTGGGCTTAATCTGGCGCTTTGCAGCCAGGCGTGCCTTTGTAAAGAGGCGAAAATATCCGCAAAAATAGCTATTTTAGCCAATGGCGAGGGTGCGCTATGTCTATATTCAATGGCTGTGCTAAGTGTGCCTCTTCGGAACCGCCGAGAAGCGTGTGATCTCATATTAACTCTCCGAATAAACACAGCTTAGGTCTTGAGCTAGCTAAGTGGTCTTGATTAAGGTGAGATCTCATGATTCCTTCCCTTAACCAACTTCAGATACTTCAAACAAAGACCCTAACCAACTAACCACTTCTTCACTCTTTCTCGCTTGCGGGTAGTAGAGCGTCGTGGTTTTGCATGAGGTCAAAGTTTGATTTTGTCTGTCGTAAGGGCCGGCATGACATTTCTACCAAGAGAGAGAACTTCAGAACCTGCTCGCTGCGGTGTTTTGTTGTTACTTTCCCTCAAGGGTTCGGCTGAACAGCAGTGCTGAACCTGATTTCGTCACCTTTCGATCCTGCAATCGAAAAACAACATTCACGAGGCGCAAGCCTCAATTAAGGAGTCTCATCATGGCTAAGAAAAACATCACCGGTACCGACAAGGGTGCCAACAAGGGTTCCAAGCAGACGGTCAATGTCGACGGTATCCCCAGCAGCATGCTGCTCACCGATTACGAGCGCGAGCAGTTGGTCAAGAAGACGAAGGCGTACAACGCTGACGTCGAAGCCAACCGCGTCCAGTATCCCGACCCCGACGAGTTCCACCAGCTCGACCTGCCTGCCATCCAGGTGCTCGGCTTCAAGGGTTTCGACCCGAAGAGCAACGACCTGAAGGCGCTGTTCGGCGGCGGTCGCGTCAAGAACAAGAACAAGGGCAAGGGCGGTTCGCGCGGCGGTAGCGGTGGCGGTGGCAAGCAGCTGCCCAACCCGAACGTCGTTCTCTCCGTCGTGCAGAGCATGGTCGGTAACATGCCTGTCGCGGGCATGACTGGCCAGCTCCTCTTCGGTGAACTGAACGCCGAATTCGGCGACCGCTCCAAGGCCCGCTTCTTCAGCGCGTCCTACAAGGAGATCTTCAGCCACGCCCACGTCGTCGCCCTGAGCGAAGTCGGTCCCGACTTCGTCGATGAGGTGGCCAACAGCATGCCGGACTACACCGGTTACTGCTCGGTCGCCAACACCCGCAACCAGGCCGTCGGCTTCCTCGTGCACAAGCGCCTGAAGGTGATCGGTGACCCGATCTCCCACGACGCCGTCGCCAACGTCCAGGGCGTTCCTGACCTGCGTCCGGCCTTCCAGCTCAACCTCGAAGACACTGCTACCGGCGAGAAGTTCTCGGTGGTCGTGGTGCACTTGAAGTCGATGCGTGGCGGTCCGGCGGTTTCGGGCAAGGTGCGCTATCAGCAGTGCGTGCTGATGGTCAAGGCCCTCGGCGCCAACTTCACCGGCTTCATCACCGGCGACTTCAACATGCTGCTGGACAAGGCTGCGGCCGGGGTCATCAACGACCTCGACCCGCTGCTGAAGGCTGGCTACGTGCTGCTCAACCCGAAGGACACCAGCGCCACCCACTCGGGCGGCAGCCGTCTCGACGGTTACGTCGTGCTCAACTTCTCCAAGCTGGGCAATCTGGCGGTGCATGCGTTTTTCAGTGACGCGACCATCGGTCGCAGCTTCACTGACCACGCCTTTTGCACGGCCTCGAAGTAAGCGTCGCTCGGGTCTAGTGTGACGTGAGAAAGGGCCGGACTGTTCGTAAGCGCTTAGGTGCCCGAGCAGTCCGGCTTCTTTTTTACTTTTCTCACTTTTTCTCACTTTTTCCGAATGAAAACAAGGATCTCTTCTCATGAGCACCCCATCACCTAACGGCAAGGGCGGGGAGACCACACGCGCGTACTTCATGCGCGGACTGTTCTTCATCGTTCCCATTGCTGTCACTCTCTGGCTTGTGGGATTCACCCTCAACCTGGCCGATGCTTGGCTAGGCACAGCCCTCCGCGCCCTGGTATCGCTGCTCTTGCCCGATTCCAGCGCTTCTCTTGAAGCCGCCAGTTGGTTTGGCTTCGTCGTTTCTGTTACCAGCGTGCTCGTTCTCTGCGGCGCCATGGTCTTTCTCGGCAAGGTGGCATCATACCGGGTTGGCAAAGAAGGTCTGCGTCTCGTGGATCATCTCTTTATCCACATACCTGGTGTCAACGCCGTCTACCGCGCTGCGCGCAAGATGGTGGAGGCCTTTGGCGATGGTGGTGCTGGAAGCTTTCAGCGCTGCGTCTACCTGCGCTTCCCATCGGCGTATTACACTCTGGGCTTCGTCACCAAAGAAGTGACTGAGGCTGGAACCGGTCGCAAGATGCTCTTCGTTTTCGTGCCCCACGGCCCGAATCCGACCGGCGGCTTTACCCAGATCGTTCCTGCCGACGAGACCTACGACGCTGGCATCACTCCCGATCAGGGTTTGCAGCTGGTGGTTTCGATGGGTGTCCTGGCGCCAGAATCGCTGCCAAAGATTGGACCGTAAGCAGTCAAAACGAACCCTCTAGTCAGCGCTTCTGGCTGATTGGTGCTTGAGGGCAGTTTATAACTTGGAAGATGGATCTTCTGGCCCAGCCAGTAAGTCCATCTTTCAGGTTTTTTTGACCACTCCTACGCTATTTGATAGTAGTGGTTAGTGCCGAACTCAATTTCGTGCTTAGCAGCTCCTTAAGTCGCACTTAGTATTTCGTTCGCTGTTCAATTTTGACTGCCTGTAGCGTCGCTAGCACCTGTCTTCTTTTTTCTGCCAATCTGTACCGCAATGCTCAAGACAATCGCTGTAGTGCTCTAAAGAGGCTTGCAAAGAAGTATTAAGGAGATTCTTATTAGCTAGCTTCTGACGTTTTTATAGAGCTGATTTGTTAGCTATTAAGCCTAAACTCACCATTTGATTTAAAAAAGGAAAGCCTAAAGCCTACTGCGCTCGTACTTCTGAATACTTTTGCTCGGCAATTGCCAGGAGCGGAACGAGCCAAGCTTAAGTGCAGCTACTTGCTGCAAGTTCTTTTGCCTTTGGCCCAGGCTTGCCTAGGCCGCAATAACAAACCCCCAGTGCTTTCCATGCGCCCTGGGCCTTTCACTCATACCTACACATTCATCATGGAATCAAAAAACAAATTTCCCCATGAATCCGAAGCAACGTTTGACGCAATTGTGATCGGATCTGGCTACGGCGGTTCTGTTTCTGCCTACCGATTGGCCAAAGCTGGTCTCCGTGTTGCTGTCATTGAAAGCGGCTACGCTCATAAAGCTCCCAATATTCTGCGCGGTGAAGCCTCGCAGTGGAACCCGGCTGCAGGCCTGTTCGGCCCGCACACAGTTACGCACCTGAGCAAGACTGTTACGGCCTGGACTGGTACTGCTGTTGGTGGCGGCTCGATTGTCAATGCGGCGGTGATGATTCGCAAAGACAACTTCGAGAACTGGCCTGGCAACATCACCCGTCAGGCGCTTGATCCTTACTACGATCGGGCTGAGGCCATGCTTGGCGCCAAGACCTATCCCCTTTTGTTCGCAGCGTCGCCTTACGCCAGCACCATCAAGAGCAAAGTTATGCTCGAAGCAGGGCAGAAGCTCGGTGTTCCTACTGTCATGCCGCCGGTGGCGATCACCTATCGTGAGGCCGATGAGGCAGTCGGTACCGTCAAGATCAATCAATTTGGCGCTGCCCAGCAAGGTTGCCGCCAGTGTGGTGAATGTTCTTTGCCTGGTTGCAACTACCAGGCCAAGAACAGTCTTGATTTCAACTACCTATATGGTGCTCAACATCAGTTTGGTGCGGTCATTCTGCCTGGTCAAAAAGCTGACATCATCGAACCGATCGGAGGGTCAATTGGTGCTGACTATCGTGTCACGACGATCGACAGCAAGAGCGGCGAGCGAAGAACATATCGGGCTAAGGTAGTCGTGGTCGCTGCCGGTGCGGTGGGCTCAAGCCAACTACTGTTGCGCAACAAGTTGTTGCACAAGACCCTGCCCGGGCTGTCTGCTCGCCTCGGTCAGCAGTACACCACCAACGGTACTTACATCGGCTTTGCCATTCGCAGCAAAAGCGATGTAGATCCTTCTGGTGGCCCTGAAATCACTGCTGGACTCGATTTCAATGGTCCGGATGGCAAGAATCAGGGGGTCTTGATGTTCGACGGTAGCTTCCGCGGCTTCACCTACGACACCTTCTACATCACTGGTCGTCTGATTCGCCTGAACAAACTCATGATCAAGCTTGTTAGCGCTGGCTTTGCTCTGGCCGAGAAAGTTGGTTTGGTCGAACCCAAAACAACTTTGCCGTTGCTGGTGATTGGTCGCGACAGCGCTGTGGGTCGCTTCAGCCTCAACAAAAAGGGTCTGATTCAAACTGACCTCAATCCGCAAGACAATGCTTCCTTCTATAAGCGTGCCGACGCTCATCTGCGTGCTTTCACAAAGGCCATGGGCACCCGATTCTTGCCCTTTCCTTACTGGAAGCTGCAAAGCAAAATTGATGTGCCTCACAACCTTGGTGGTGTGCCCATGGGCAATGCCGCTGACAGCGGTGTGGTGGATCACTTTGGTCGTGTCTTTGGTTACGACAATTTGCTAGTTTTGGATGGCTCGATCATTCCGGCTACCATGGGTGCCAATCCAGCTCTGACCATTGCCGCTCTGGCCGAGCGTTCGATGGAGCATGTGCTGCCTGAGCTTCTGCGAAGTGGTATCACCAGGGCGGAAGTGTCACTGGTACCCAGCTTCGCTCCGGCCACAGATCTCACCGAGCAGTTTCACCGCTTGCATGAGCAGGTGAGAGAAGGTGTCAAGGCGCTGCCCATGCCAGAGGCACTGAAAGGCAAAACCGTTTTGTTCACGCCTGGTTTTCTTGCGCGGCACATGGGTAATCACTCCACTCATCTTCTGGCTCGCATCAAAGAGATGGGCCTGAATGTGCGGCGCGTTGCTGTAGACAGCGACGTGGCCACTGCTGCCAATTTGCAGTTGATCAGGGAGGCGATGCTTAGCCTGGCTGATGGTGAAGGCATTTTGCTGGGCCATAGCCGCGGCGGTATCATGAATTTGGATGCCTACAGAATGTTGAGCGAGGCCGAGAAAGCCAAGATCGCCCATATCATTTTGCTGCAGAGTCCAGTTAATGGCTCGCCGGTGGCAGACTTCATGGTGGCTTCCAATCTGTTGCGCAAGATTGTTGGACCAGTCAGTCGGCTGGTGCTCGGCAACGATGTCAGCGACACTTTGCTTGAGTTGTCGACCAAGTATCGTGCTGTTGCCCAGCGTGCCTTGCCGCCGCTCACTGCAGCCGACCTGGCTAAGATTGTCACTTTGCGCTCGATCATTGGCCCGCGCGAAAGCACCACTTTTGAAGCGGCGCGTCTGATCAACAAGCATTACGGGCACAGGAGCGATGGCCTGGTGCCCCATGCCCTGTCTGAAATTCCTGGGACCAGAGATGTCACTTTGCTGGCTTATGACCATGAACATCCGGTCATTCAAGAGCCGACTTGGGGCAAGCGGGTGACGCTCTACAAGGCCAATGAGAAGTATCGCTCCGGCGATGTCATCGAGGTGCTTCTGCGTCTTGCTGCTCAGTCGAAATAAGACTGACACTTCGTTAGTGAGTTAGCATGCTCGTGGATTGTTTGCCTGGTGCAGGCCGTCCACGAGCTGTTTTTTGTTACTCTCAAAAGTTTTGTTGTTCAGTGTCTCGGACCATCAGAGCTTGTCACTTTTCTAGTTGAAATTCGTTAGCCTTCAGTAGGCAAGCCGAAATTTTAGCACCGAAAAGTGACAAG
>CAJXZK010000231.1 GCA_913063055.1 uncultured bacterium | reverse complement strand
AATGATACGGCGACCACCGAGATCTACACCTCTCTATTCGTCGGCAGCGTCAGATGTGTATAAGAGACAGCTCATGGAGTTCGACTGCTATCAATGCCTTGCCTGCTTCTGGTCAGGATAATTCGGCTAGTCAGAGCCCTGCCGAATCTGCTCCTATGCCTTCTTCTCCCATGCCGTCTTCTCCTATGCCTAATCCGTGGGGCAGCAGTGAATCTGATGCCTCACAGTCTCAACCAGCGGCTGAACAGCGCCAGAGCCCTGCTGACATCTGGGGCCATCCCGCTGCAGCTCCTCAAGCCGCACCAGCAGCCCAGCAAGCCGAAGGTGGTTGGGGCGATTTTGGTGAAGATTGGCAGATGAAAGAAGCTGAAGCACAGCGCGCAGCAGCCAATAATGCACCCGTACCACCTCCACCACCTCCAGCTGCTAGCGAAGGTGGTTGGGGACAAACTGGTGGTGGTTCGCCTTGGTCTAGTCCAGCTACGGCTCAGCCAGCACCAGCTGATTTGCCGCCAGCCGGCGGTGGCTGGGGTCAGCCAACCGCAAGCCGTCAAGGCATGCCGGCAATGCAGGCTCCAACAAGTTTCCCTGTAGCTTCCCCTCCACCTCCAGCCCCTGACGCTGCTGCCTCTAGCAATCCTGCTGCTGATGCCTGGGGACGTAGTGGTCAGGCTTCGTCTTCTGGCTGGGCTACTCAAGGTAGCCCTTGGGGTGACCCCGCTGGTCAAGCGCCAGCGCCTGCCGCTGCTCCTGCAAATCCTTTTTCTCAACCGCAAGCTTCGCAGCAACCAGCTCAGCTGCCCGGAACTCCCATGCCAGCTCCTGAGCAAGGGGCCGGAGGTGATGAGTCGCGCTCGAGTTTAGCTAGAGCGGCAGATGGCGCCTTGATTAGTCCTGTTAAAGGTCGCAGACGTGGCGCCGGTACTCCAGCAGCATTTGACTGGGGCTCGCCCGATAGTTCTTCTTCTGGCAACGCTGGAGACCCCAATCAGCCGGGCGGTTCCGAAGATTCTGGCGACAACAAGAAAATAGACGACGTTTTGAAAGGTCTATTTAAGTAGAAAATTTGGACAATATGATAAGACAGCCGTCATACAGTTCGTAAAGCTGTTTGTTAACATATGCTGCGTTGAAAGCGTTCTCAAGTCAGAGCGCTTTCTTGCTCGTTGCCAATATTCTCTGGGAGAGTCTGAGTTGAAACAAGTTTGCTCCATGATGGCCGGTGTGGTCATTGAAATTCTAGTCAAGCCCGGTGATCAAGTTAGCGACGGCACTGACGTAGCTATTCTTGAATCGATGAAAATGCAGTTGCCTGTGGCATCAAGCGAATCAGGAAAAGTCGAAGAAGTAAAAGTTGTAAGCGGCGACTTTGTCAACGAAGGCGATTTGATTATCACTCTTAGCTAGAATTTATTGGAAGTTATGTTCGAGTCATTGCCAAACAGTGTGCATGTATTTGAGGTGGGTCCGCGCGATGGGCTGCAGAATGAGTCTGCGCTCATTGCCACAGCCGACAAAATCAAACTGATCGAGGCGCTGGCGGCAACTGGCTTGAAAGACATTGAAATTACTTCTTTCGTTTCACCAAAGTGGATTCCACAACTGGCCGATGGTCCAGAGTTGGCAAAAGAGCTTTCCACTAATTCTATATTGATTGCCCAGCCTGGTCTGCGCACCTCTGCTCTGGTACCGAATCTGAAGGGGTATCAAGCCGCTTGTGATGCCGGTCTTAAGCAAGTTAACTTGTTTATGTCAGCCTCTCAGTCGCATAGTAAGAAGAACATCAATAAAACGATTGAAGAAGCCCTGGTGACAATGGCTGAAGTGACAGCCGCAGCCAAGGCCGACAAAAGGCGGGTGCGTTGTTATGTGTCGACGGTTTTTGCTTGCCCTTATGATGGTCTGGTTGACCCCGTCGTTGTCGCTGAAATAGTACAGAAGCTCTTGGCTTGTGGCGTTGACGAGATTTCTTTGGGCGACACCATTGGTGCTGCCACGCCCAAGCAAGTATTCGATTTGATCACGATGTTAGCCAAAGAGAGGCAGGTGCCTCGTTCTCAGCTAGCTCTGCACTTCCATGACACACGCGGCACTGCTCTTGCCAATGTCGTTGCTGGTTTAGAAAGTGGTATCACAATTTTTGATAGCAGTTTAGGTGGTCTAGGTGGATGCCCCTACGCCCCCGGTGCTTCGGGCAATCTTGCCACTGAAGATTTGGTCTATATGCTGCACGGCATGGGCATCAAGACCGGAGTTGATTTAGAAAAACTAGTCGATGCTGGTGCGCTAGCAGAGAAACTTTTAGGCAAGAAATTGCCGGGGCGTTACCTTATGGCCAGGCTTGCCGAGCGCGAGAAGGCCGTTAAAGCCATAGCTTAGGAGAAGGAATGACTACTATGTCAAAATCTGAGACTAAATCTGTGACTAACTCTGAGCAGGTTCTCACCATCGAGAAAGAAGCGTCAATTGCTTGGCTCAAGCTCAATCGCCCTAAAGTCATGAATTGCCTGAACCGTGATTTACTCAAGGCCTTGCTGGCTGCTTGTGAAGAATTAAAAGAAGACCGCAACATTAGAGTAGTAGGAATTATTGGCTCTGGTACTAAGTCATTTTGTGCTGGAGCTGACTTGGCTGAGCGCAAAGGTATGACCCAGGGCGATACTCTTGATTATCTGGCCTTGATACAACGCACCATGCGAGCCATCGAAACTTTGCCGCAAGTTGTTATTGCTGCAATTAACGGCTCTGCTTGGGGTGGCGGTTTCGAATTAGCCCTGGCCTGCGATCTTAGAGTGATGGTTGAGTCTGCTCAACTGCGCTTGACTGAAGTCAAGCTTGGTATCATCCCCGGTGCTGGCGGCACCCAACGCCTACCCCGTTTAATCGGCAAATCCAAAGCCAAAGAATTGATTTTGACTGCCGCTCCAGTTACAGCTCAACTTGGTCAGCAGCTTGGTTTGATCCATCGTGTGGTAGCAGCTGATGCTGGTAATCAATTGGTTGATGATTATCATCAGGCCTTGATGACTACAGTGAGAGAGTGGGCCAGCGAAATTGCCACAGCCGCACCACTTTCGCTCAGGCAAGCGAAGATTGCCATCGATCAAGGTTATGACCGCGATCTTGAATCTGGATTAGCCTTGGAAACCCGGGCATACCTTGAGCTTCTCAATACAAAAGACCGACTGGAAGGGCTTGCTGCTTTTGCCGAGAAGCGCAGTCCAATTTATCGTGGCGAATAGGCCTAGGGGACGTTTAAGGTGAGCAGCGACGACAGACCAAACCGATTTTCGAAACAAGCACAAGCACTGGAAGCTATCTGGAACAAAAGCAGTTTAGGATATGACAAGATGACTGGTCCGCAAAAGCACAATCTGATCATCGAAACGCCCACCCGCGAAACTCTGCCTTTGCCAGTGTCTTGCTTAATATTATGCGGCGGCAAATCTAAGCGCATGGGCCGGCCCAAGGCTTTCTTGCCTTACGGCGGCACCACCATGATTAGTCATATTTTGAGTGTTGTGCAAGACCTTTTTGCCGAGACTTTCTTAATTGCCAACGAGCCTGAGACTTTCGAAGATTTTGAAGTCGATGTGGTCAAAGACATTCTTCCTTACCGTGGCCCTCTAGGCGGAATTCTCTCTGGTTTATTGGTGGCTCAATACCCCCATGCATTTGTTATTGCCTGCGACATGCCTCTGGTTGAACCGAAATTGATTCGCCAGTTGGTGGGACAGCGCCACGAGCACGATGTGGTGGTCGCTTCTCATGAAGACGGCATCGAGCCATTGCTTGGAGTTTATTCTAAGAATTGCATCAAGCCTTTAGAAGAGTCACTTTTCAATGGCGATTTGTCGCTCAAAGATTTTCTTTCTGGTCTTAATTCGGCCACATTTGAAATTGCTGAAGAGAGTGAAGAAGGGCTACCAGCTTACTTTAATGTCAACACTCCACAAGATTACAGCCGCCTTGTTACCGGCGGGGCAATCCACCACCTAAACGTAAACAAGCGCCAGCAGTAGCGGGGGAAGCCCTAGCTGGAACAGTAATATAGGCAAATTCTGGGTAGTTAATTACTAGTACCCGGAGTAATGTGTCATTTCTGCCAATACTTCACTGTCTCATAATTCTCTGGCTCAACTGTGGCTGGTTTTCAAAGAAGTTTACCGGAAGGATCTCAGACATTCTTTCCGTGACAAAGACGTCTTTATCTACACTTTTGTCGTTCCGGCCTTGCTTTATCCGGCCCTGCTTGTCGGTTCTGCTGAACTGGTGATGTTTAAGGCCGATTCAGACCGCGATAAGAACATCACTTACGCCGTCAGCGGCCCAAGCGATAAGGGCTTGGAACAAATCGATGCGATTTTGCAAAAGCGCAAACACTTCAAAAAAGTAGAGTGTGCCCAGCCCGAAAAAGACCTGGCGGAAGGAAAAGTCGATGCTGTCATTACTCGTAAGGCCGACTATGTTGAGTTGCGAGTGAACCAGCTACTCAAGGTGGCCACACTGGCTACTACCATTAACGATAATTTGAAAAGTGCCTATTTGCAGGAATTAACGGAGGCTTTCTCCAGTAAGGGATTAGCTAAGGAAAACTCACAGGGTTTTGCCATTGTGTCGCAAAACATTACCGCTAGCGGCAGTACACAGAAAATAGCTGGTTCTCCTGAGGGGCGCAGTCGAGTGAACAAGCTAGAAAATATATCGGCCACCCTCTGCCTTATGATTTTTAGTTTGCTTATGCTCGGCCTCGGCGCTGCTTATCCTTCGATTGCCGTCACCGCTGAAGAGTTTGAGCGTAACACCATCGAGACATCGTGTCTTCTGCCTGTATCTCGTTCAATGATTATGCTCGGAAAGGTCGCTGCTGTCTCTACCTTTGCTGCGGTCTCTGGTCTCGTTAATTTTGTCAGCATGTATTCTGTGGCGGCTTTAGTGCTTTCCCAGGCGAAACTATTTCCCCGTTTCTCTAGCGATCACTTAGTTTTTAACCTCAATATAGCTCAAACACTTGGTCTTATTGCTTGCTATTTGTTGCTGGCTGTCTTAATCTCGGCCCTGATGATTTTTGCCACAAGCTTTTGTAGAACGGTGCGCTCAGCTCAGCAATGGACGACTTTCCCCCTGCTCATCATTTTGTTATTGCCACCATGTGCTCTTTTCCCTAATCTAGAATTGAATAGCCGAATGATGTGGGTGCCGATTTTAAATTGCACACTGATGCTCAAGGCCATATTTAGTGGCGTTCCATTTAACTACACTTTCATTGTAGTAATTGCCGTAAGTTTGTTTGTCAGTTTCGTTTCTCTGGCTCTCGCTAGAATCTTTCTCTTTGAGCAGGTTGACCCTGGTGCCTATTTCGGCCGCAAAGCCGATTCTTTCGCTCGCCGATTTTCTAAAAAGGAAACTAGCGCATGAAGTTGCATGTTGAAAAGTTGTGTAAGCGCTTCTATGAACCAGCCCGTGGAGAGTTCTTCGCCTGCAATGAGATTTCATTTGAAGTGGGTCAAGGCGAAATATTTGGATTGCTTGGTCCTAATGGTGCCGGAAAAACCACCACCTTACGTGTCATTTCTACCATTCTCAAACCCACCTCAGGCAGCGCTCACCTTGGTGACATTGATATTTTTCAAGACCCTGATGCCGCCCGCCGTGCTATGGGGTTCTTGTCCTCATCTACCGGCCTCTATGAACGTCTAACTCCGCGGGAGATTCTCACTTATTTCGGCCGCCTCAGTGGCGTAGCCGAACCGGCCTTGAAAGAAAAGATTGAGAGCCTCTTTCTTGCCCTTGATTTTAAGCAGTTCGCTGATGCTCGTTGTGGCAAACTATCACAAGGGACAAAACAGAAAGTTTCAATTGCTAGAGCCATTATTCACGACCCTAAGCTAATGATCTTTGATGAACCTTCTACTGGTCTTGATGTTCTGGCTACTCAGTCGATGCATGAGTTTATCAAACAAGCTAAGGGTGAGGGAAAATGCATTGTCTTTAGCACCCACATCATGTCAGAGGCTGAGAAGCTCTGTGATCGCATTGGTATTATCAATGATGGCAAGATTTTAGCTCAAGGCACCTTAGCTGAGTTGAGAGCTTTGACCGGTGAGACATATTTAGAAGAAGTGTTTATGGCTCTGGTGCGTAAATATGAATTGGCTAAATAAGTCTATTGATTTTGCTCAAATCAAGCTTGTCTTTATCAAAGAGATGCTTGAAGGTATTCGCGACTATCGATCGCTTTTGCCCATGATCGGATTTAGTATTTTTATAGGCCCGCTCTTTACTATCGGTGTTCCAATTATCGCTGCTGGTCAAGTTCAGCATGAATTGAATGAACATTTTGTTGTCGCTTTTGCCTCCCCACCTGGCCCGGTTGCTGGATATCTCAAAGGCCATAAAGAATTTCGCGTTGTGCCTCTGGGAGAACTTTCTAAGGAGCAAGCTCTATCTGAGAAGAAGGTAGATGCTGTAATTTCTGTGCCCGAAGATTTTTCCGATTTACTTAGTACTGATGCAAAGGCGCAGATTCCTACATTGGCTATTTACTATGACGGCAAATATGCCCGGGCCGCTAGCTGTGCTGCTCGTCTGCGAGCAGTACTGGAGTATTACAAAGAATACGTGGTCAACGAGCGCAGCAAGTTGGCAAACATTTCTTTGAGTCGTCCTGAAACTGTTTATCCATTTGTGGTTTCTTCGACAAATAAAATGTTTGCCGCCAGCCCTTTTGTGCAGAGCATGCTGGTGCTAATTCTCGTTTTTCAGGCCTTTATGGGGGTGATTTACCCATCGCTTGATGCCATCACTGGTGAGCGTGAGCGGGGCACTCTTGAAGCCCTGCTATCGACTCCTGTGCGGCGCAGCCATCTATTTATTGGCAAACTGGCCGCTATTACTGTTAGTTCTTTTGCTGTGGTGACTTCTACTCTCACCGGTTTCTATCTCTCTCAATTTATACAAATCAAGTATTTTTCTTTCTTGCCTGCTACGCTTGCCAGTCAGCTCGATTCCCCTCTAGCTGTGCAATTGCCTCTGCCCTGCGTGCTTTTGGTCAGCTTGATGATGCTGCCCCTCTGCCTTTCTATGGCAGCCTCAGCCATGGCTCTAGCCACCTTTGCTAGAACTGTACAGCAAGCTCAGGCTTATATGTTGCCGTTGATGCTAATTACTACTATTCCACTTTCGGTCATGGCGCTGGGTGAAGTTCACATCGATGGGCCGTGCGCCTTCGTACCTTTTCTCAATTCAATTGTGGCTATGGACGATGCTCTCTCTGGTCGCATAGCACCCCTCTATATGTTTGTCGCTGCTTTCGTTTCAGCCCTCTTTGCTGTGACGCTCTGTACCGTTGTTGCCCCGGTGGTGGACCGCGAAGATATTTTGTTCGGCATCGAAGAATCTCCCAGCCGTCGCTTTATTGAACAGAACTTTGGTAAAGAACTATTCTTCTTATGCAGCACTGTTTTTCTGTTGATGTTTTACCTCTCTCAGATACTTGTGCTTAAACATCATTTGCTGGGCATGGCTTTGACACAACTTCTGGTTATATTGCTGCCAGGATTGTTTCTTGCCCTGTTTTGGCTTAAGCTGCCAGGTCTGGCTGTCTTGCGCCTGCACATGCCTAAAGGGGGAATTCTCACCCTGGTGGGAGCCTTGATGCTGGCACCGCTGTCGGTGCTGTTAGCCGGGTTGCTGGCGACTATCTTCACCAAGCTTGTTCCTGGAAGTGCAGCTCTAAGTAAGCTGATGGAAGAATATATGGGCTTGAACACTCAGCCTCTCTGGCTGCTGCTCTTGGTTCTAGGGGCCATGCCTGCAATTTGTGAAGAGCTGCTCTTTCGTGGCGTTATTCTCTCGCTTATGCCCAAGCGGTTTTCCACCATGCGTCGGGTACTCACTGTAGGTGGAATGTTCGGTGCTTTTCACATGAGTCTTTTGCGCTTCCTCCCCACTGGTTTGCTTGGTTGCGTGCTCACGTTTTTGGCCATTCGCACTGGCTCGGTCTTCCCCTGCATGTTGCTGCATGCTGGCCATAACATGCTTTCTGTTTTTATCGCTGTGCAGTTGAAAGAAAAGATTGGTGGCGGCGAGCTGGCAATTGGCGCTGTCACTGGTCTAGCAGGCCTGGCAATTCTGATCTTTGCCATCAGGTCGGCGGAGAGGACAGAGGTCGCTAAGACTTGAAAATAAAGGTCGTCTCAATCTATTTGCTTGCTTTATTTTTCAGCTTTGCCGGGGTGATGCATTTTGTTAATCCTGATGTTTTTATGCGGGCGATGCCACCATATTTACCCTATCCCTTAGAGCTAGTTTTCATTAGTGGTGTTTTTGAGATACTTGGGGGAGTGGGCTTACTGGCGCCCTGGCCAAAGCTGAGAGCTGCTGCTGGCATTGGCTTGATTGCTTTGTTAATAGCTGTCTTTCCTGCCAATATCAATATGGCTCTGAACCCGCAGCTGTTCAAAGAGATTCCACCAGTGGTTTTATATTGTCGCCTGCCCTTGCAACTGCTCTTCATTCTCTGGGTGCGTTGGGCCTCTAAGCCTACGGTAAGTCAGGCTTAGGGATAGATTCTAGTTTGGTGTAGGCTACTCCGACATAGCTATCGGCGCTGCCGTAGTAAACACAATAACCTTTCTTGTATGGCACTATGCCTTCGACAAAAACAACATTTGGCACCTGGTGCACGGTGTTTGAGGCATTTTTCTTTTCCCAGGCTAACTCTGGTGCAAATATGGCGCTGTTGCAGCGTGCCAGCAGTTTAGTTGGATCTTTTTTGTCGAAAAGAGCCCAGCCCGTGCGATAGGCAAGGGTGTCATCGCCACCATTGTAGAGCAGCAGTATGCCATCTTTGGTAATGATTGGATGTGGACCGGGCTCTACTACTCTAGCATCAAACTGCCCTGGGCGATGAGGCAATATTGGCCTGCCGAGCGCGTCTTGCCATTTTGCGCCGTCATCTGATTGGGCAATACCCATTTGATCTGGGGCTATTTTGCTGACGCCATTCATATTGCTTCGAGCATCGGCCATATAATACATCCAGTATTTATTATTGATTTTGATTGGCTGTGCTTTGCTGTCCACAACTATGGCACCAGATTTGGTCCAGTGAATGTTCCATCCTAACTTTTGTCCATCGCTGCTGGCAGGCATGAGCACCGCCGCTCGCTGCCAGTGGTGCAGATCTTCTGGTAGTGAGCGATAACTGACGAGTTGTGCTGCCTCTTTGGCTTTGCTGTAGGCCGTAGCTGTGGCTAACCAGCACTTGCTGTTGGCGAAATCTTTAGTTAGCCTGGCATCTTCAACGCCGTCGCTATCATCGTCGGCTCCATCACCTTCATCTCTATTATCTTCGAGGCTGGGCTCGATGACAGGCTTTTCGTCAGCGACAAAATCAATGCCATTGCTACTTTCGGCGTAGCCAATGCGCGAAACCCCCCTTTGGTCTTGACCGCGATAGAGCAAGACCGTGTGGCCATTGGGCAACAAAGTAGCGGCTGGATTAAAGGCACCAGCGCTATCGAATTTACCCGGGCGGGGAGCAAGTATGGGTTTGTCTGAGAGACGTTCTAGCTTTGAGAAAACCAGTATGTCCTTGGCTTTCGGCTTGGCTAAGGCCATATTCTCTTGGCTTGCTGCGATCAAGTAAACCTGTCTCTTATACACATCTGACGCTGCCGACGAATAGAGAGGTGTAGATCTCGGTGGTCGCCGTATCA
>CAJXZK010000230.1 GCA_913063055.1 uncultured bacterium | reverse complement strand
TTTTTCAAGCAGAAGACGGCATACGAGATCTAGTACGGTCTCGTGGGCTCGGAGATGTGTATAAGAGACAGTTCCTGCAACAGCAGTTGCTCTTCTCCTTCCGCCAGCGTCTACCTGTTGGTATGGCCATTATCGATGTCGATAATTTTGCCAAGGTCAACGAAGAACATGGCTACGAGATTGGTGATTCTGTTCTCAACACTGTTGCCAATAAGCTTCTGCAGATTACACGGTCAAGCGATTTGATCGCTCGCTATGGTGGTGATCAGTTCGCCGTTGTTTTGCCCAATACTGACTTAGCCGGTACACGAGTACTTGGCGAGAAAGTGCGGTCCGAGATGGAGTTTGCCAACTTTGGTCATGAGAATGGTCGTAAAGGTCCAAAAGTGACAGTTTCAGTCGGCTGCGCCAATTTCAATATGGAAGATTTGAATCCGGAGACTATTTTGCGTGATGCAAAAATTGCCCTGCGGCAAGCTAAAGAGGCTGGACGCAATCAAGTTTGCAGCTAGCTAAAAATAAGACTGTTTAGGTTAAGGCCGTGTAGAAGCTGTCGATTGTTTGCAGAATTGTTGGCTCGTCAATTCTTGCCAAAAGGTTGGCGAGAAGAATGGTAGCACCAGCGCCTACTCCTTCTTTGACATGACCCTCTTCATAGGCTCTCAGACCGGCATGACAAGACTCTGTCAGAGCAAAATGGCTGGCTACGAAAGGAGCATCAACCAGCCGCGCTAGTTTGGCCGTCTCTGCCCATTGATCATGGGCAACCCATTTGGTTGTTGCCACCATTATGTTGTTGAGTTGACAGGCCTGATTATGTGCTAGCTGATTTGCAAGGGCGTAGACGGCAAGCATTTGCGAACCTCCACCAAGAATCGTGATGCCGTCATTTCGGTCGCTGTTGCGTCTGATGATAAATCCCACTGCAAATGCTTGCATCGGATCTCCCACTGCTGCGATTGCAGAAAGTGGATTAGCTTTGAAGTAGCTAGGAACTGCCCCTGATTCGATGTTAAGTCGCTTAGCTGCTGCTAATACGCCAGCCTTAGCCATGGCGATTTTTTGTTCGTGGTTGCAGGTCGGTACGCTACTTGAGAGTAGATTTTCTGCCTCTATACCAAGAGCCATAAAGATGGCTTGGGCTGTGGTGGTGCCTCCCGGTACACATTCAGCTAAAACGGCTAGCGCTTCTTCTGCTTGGCCTTGTTTTTGACGTGCACTTTCGGCTTTTGCTAGATCATCTGCTAGTTTGCAACCGGCCTGGTAGAGCTTGTTTACTAATTCGAGAGTAAGAGCCTGGCCGGTGATGATTGACTTCGCTGCTACTGTTCCAGCCTTGATATGTTCGATGTGGGGACTGCTAAAACTGCCGCAGTCTACTATTGTAGTTAAGTGTGGTATTAAGCTCAAAGCGGCTCTGGTTAGCACCACCGGTGATGCAATGCCGGTGGGCGAAACTGGTAATTTTTGTTCGATCTGTAAGTGTGAAAGTAAGATGTCAGCATCAAGGGCGGGAGTGAGGCGACGCAGTTCGGCGCTGCTCCCGGCTGCCGAAACCCCGTCTGTATCGCTGACTTCGCTGCCAGCTAAAGCCAATATGAAATCGATGCGTTGTATCTGGCGGATGCGCTCTACTAATTTTGCTGTGCGACCGTTGGCATCAAAGACGATGTCTACCAGGTCAGCTTTTATTTTTGTCAGCACCACTTTTCCCACTTTCACTAATGACTACGCAGTCTCTTACTACTTCGCACAGCATCGCTGTGCTAATTGGAATGATAATTAGGCCAGATAGGCCCTGCCAGATTTCGCATATATATGACAAGGGCGTCACTGATATGGTTGGTGTTGCCTGAAGAGCTGGCTTGAAAAGGACAACCACAGCATAAGGTGTAGTAATTACAGTTACTGCAACAAAAGCCAATAGAGAAACAACACTTAAAGCTGGAGATGTAGTGATGGCAAGCCAAAGCGATTCAATTGATGTTTCCTTCACGGTTCTGTCTGACATTGATGAAACCGCTAAGGTGGTAATTGAATAGTTAGAAAGACAGAGGCCAACGATGGCCATTACCACCATGGCGCCTTGACGTAGGTTCAGGACTTCAGGACCGAGATTATAAGCATGAACGATTTCGGGGCTGAGGCCAACCACAATGAAAGAGCAGGCACACCAGACAAAAATCAGCGGCATCATGATGATCGAGCTAACCAGCCAGCTTTTGGCCAGAAAAGCTTTATGGTGCCTGACAGCCGTTAGACCTTCGTCCAGGTAGGTTTTAATTTGGCCAGAGGTGGTTCTATCTTCCAAGTCTAAAGGGCAGCGCAAGAAGGCTCTGGTAAAACCAGTGAGGCGGACAAGGCCGATAAAGAGGGAGAGAATCAGCAAGATGCCGGTGATGATCATGCCGCTGGCGAAACCAATTAGTGTAGGGATGAGGACATTGCCATCAATTACCCCATCAACTTTCAGCACGGTTAGTGAGCCGAGGCTGCCTGTCATGATAATTCCGGCCAAGGTCGAGAGAATTATTGGTGTTTTAAAGATTGGTACAAAAGCCAGGGCAAAATGCCAGGTGTGTTTCCACCAGCCAGCATGAAAAAAGCGGGCAAGGGCTTTTTTGCTGACGATTATTGGTCGCTCGTTCGAGTCAGGCTGCGGTTTCAAATTTCACTGTTCTCTTTTGCTAGCGGAAGTTTACATAACATTAAGCGCTATTTACTCGCCTTCCTTGCTTTTTACTCACTTGCTCAATCTCCCATAGAGGGCGGGTTTCAGCCTCTATCTGGCTGGTTCGGATAGGCTGAAATAGAGTCTTACGAGCTTACAGTAAGTGAGTCTAAGAAAGATTCTTGACAAACTGTGCGAAGATTTCGAAAAGCAAGGAGATCCTCATGATTCTGTCACTGGGCAATGCTAGCGAAAAGGTAATAGAAAAGATTCGTCAGAATCTTTCGTCACGCGGTTTAGAGAATACCTTAGTTAAATGCGCCAAGACTACATTGGTTGTTATAACTTCCGATGCCGATAGCTTACCAGGTCATGTCTTCAGCCAAATGGATGGTGTGCAGAAAGTCGTGCGCTTGAGCAATCGCAGCCCCCTTGGTAAAGATTCGGCCCAGACAGTGGTTACTCTGTCTCCAGCAAATTCTAACTCTGGTTTGGTCCAGCTTGGTGGTGGTCTTCCGCCAATTGTTGTTTCTGGGCCTTGTGCTATCGAAGGCCGAGAGCAAATTATAGAACTGGCACATGAGGTCAAAGCTGCTGGTGCTGTAGCCCTTCGTGGCGGTGCCTATAAGCCTCGTACTTCCGCTTACGATTTTCAGGGCTTGGGTTTAGACGGTCTAAAGTATATGAAAGAAGCTGGCCTGCAGGCCGGTTTGCCTGTGGTCAGCGAAGTGGTCTCGATTGAGCAAATTGAACCGTCGTCGCCATATCTTGATGTTTTTCAGGTGGGCGCTCGCAACATGTACAACTATGAGCTGCTCAAAGAGCTGGGACGGCAGCGCAAGCCTGTACTTCTAAAGCGCGGCATGTCGGCTACCATTGACGAGCTTCTACAGGCTGCTGAATACATTTTGCTGGAAGGTAATCTCCAGGTGATTTTATGTGAGCGGGGCATTCGCACTTTCGAAAATCGCACACGCAACACCCTAGACTTATCAGCTGTGCCAGTGATCAAATCATTGACTAGCTTGCCTGTGATGGTTGATCCGTCACACGCTGTCGGTAAGCGAGATTTAATCGCTTCCATGTCTCGTGCTGCCATTGCCTGTGGTGCTGATGGCTTGATTATCGAAAGTCACTGCACCCCCGATAAATCAATCTCTGACGCCGCTCAGGCTATCGAACCATCTACTCTTGCAGCAATAGTGAACGACATGAACACCATTTATGCGGCGCTTAATCCAGGTGCGGCTCTCAATGCCATGGACAAAACTAAGGCTAAGAATGAGATCAGCAATGAGGCCGTGACAATCTCTAAGTCATCAGCTCGCACCCTAGCAGGGGCGCCAGGCTCATAAGAGCGATCTAGCTACTTGATTCCAAGATTCTTTGCTACCGGATTTTTAGCTGCCAATCTTAGCAACTGGATTTTAGCTGGCAGATTCTTAGCTGCCTGGTTTCTGTCTTTCAGGTCCGAAGCGCTCTAAGATTTTGACGAAGTTGTCGTTTACCGAAATTTCTGGCGGAGTATTGCCGAATACTTCGGCTACCATCTTTTTGAAGACTGGTTTGCCATTGCCTTTGCTTGGCAGTTGCACCTTCATGCCGTTTTCGTATATTGGTCTTAAGATCACCATGCCATCGATATCTGCGGCATTGGCAGTGAAGCGATTGAAGCCTGCTCCGTCGGCTCCTACGCCATGCTCATTCAAGCGCGAGACTTCGATAAAGTGAGGTGAGCGGGTGTTTGGTTGATTGATGAAGCGGCCGTTCTTGCCGAAGAGCACAATCGTTCCGTCCTCGGGCAGGTTGCCACTGCGCTGGCGATCTAAGATTTCTTTGAGAACGGGCTGTTGCTCGGCAACATCCAGTAGCTGCTTGTTTCTCAAATCGTCGAGCAGTCTGGTTTTGGCTTCGAGGTGCTCTTGAATCTCTGATAATCTTCTTTCTGGCGAGCCAGTATTGACGCCACGGCCTGGTTCGCGCAAATCGCTCAACTTTTCGCGATAGCCTTTGTATGAGTTAGGCAGATTGTTCATCATGCCCTCTAGCTGGGCTACTGCTTCGGTGGCGACTTGTCCGCGCTTGCCGGCATCTGGGATTTGGGCAAGTTCTTTAGATGCGGCCTTAGCGTATTCGCCTACTATTTTGAGAGCACGTGTATATGATGGTGCTCTATCTGAGCCCAGTTGCTCCTGAGCTCTCATGGCGTTTTGCTCAGCCCTTGTGCGGGTTTCTGCTAGATTCTCGCCAGGTTTTGCCCGGTAGGTGCCACCATCTATGTCACTAATTGTGCGGCGGTTTGTTTCAATCTCTCTGAAGAGTTGATTGGAGCGCACCACTGCTTCAGCGTTGGCTTTAGCTGTGCTTAGTTGCTGACTAACTTTTAGTGGCTCGATTGTTGGCTTTTCCGCTAGCTCTGCAGCTGGCTTGATGGGTGCGTCTGCCTGCGGTTTTGCCACTTCAACTCTGACTGGCTCAGGTGGCTGTGCTGCCACTTGTTTGGCTGCTACTGGCTGGTCTAGCGCTTCTTTGATTAGGTTGCGGCCAGCTGGGGCCTCGGCTGCAACTGTTGTGATTTCTTTGGGCGCCACTACTTCGGCGATCACTGTGGCAGGCTTGGCTGTCTCGGCAACAACTGGTTTAGCTACGGCTTCTTTGACGACTACTGGTTTCTCGTGGGCAATCTTAAGGCTAGGGTCGGCTTCTAGGGCAGACATCCGGCTTTGGTGCAGAGACACCAACTCTTGAGCGCTTACCGCCAGCGTCTGGCGTTGCTCTCTTATTGCTGTTAGTTCGCCTTCGGTTGCTTTTATTTCTCTTTCGATTGTTGCTTGCTTGCCTGGCTTCGCCTGTTCAGCGGCACTTAGTGCTGCTTGTGCTTCAGTCACTCTTTCTTTAGCTCTAGCAATCGCTTCGCTGCCGCCCATTGCTTTTGCTTCTTCAAAGGCAGCTTTGGCGTCGCGGAATTGTTGGTTCTTAGTATCGAAAGCAATCTTCTCAGCAGTTGGTCGACCTTCGGGCGTGCGCTCTTCTTTGATCAGGCCTCGGGCTTGTTCGCGCTCCTGGAAGAGGCGATCGTGCTCTTGTCGTTTGCTGTTGATAGTGCGACCGACTTCTTCGGCGCTTCTAAGATTTTCTTGGGCGCGGGTGAGCTGAGCTTTCTCTGGCAAAGTGCCATTGAGTGCTTCGCGCTCTTGAATTTGGCGGGTCATTTTACCCGAGAGTTGAGTCTCTTTTGATGCCAGGGCCAAGTTTTCTTGGTGAATAGTGGTGAGCTGCTCTTTGGCTACGACTAAGTGGGTGTCATCAGCTAATTGTGATTTCTTTAGTTGGGCCTGAAGGTCAGCGAAAGAGCCGGCGGCTTTAGGTTTGGTATTGACGATGTCTTTGACTTGCTCGAAGATGCCTGCGCCTAGGTCGCTTTTGGCTTCTTTCCCCGCAAAACTGCGGGACAGCCCAGTGAGGTGATCTTGACCGAAGAATTCAGATGTCTTGGCGAATTGGGCTTTGCCACTGGCCATTGCATCCATATGCCAGTTCGGTTTGAGGTTCATGCCTGCTTTCATGCCGAGTCCGCCAGAGAGACCAACTAAGGTGGCATCAAAGAGAATAGCGCCGCCGTTTGCGGCTACTTGTCGGCGATTAGCTTCAAGGTTTGCTCCTGAATGATAAGCCTCAGAAACGGCTCCGATGGTAGCTTGAGGCCGTCCAGCACTAAACTCGCTGTAAACCCAGGCTGCGCCCATTCCGAGCCCAGCTGCGGCTGCCACAGGCACGCCGAACTTGCCCATTTTGCTAACAGCGGTAAGACCATAGCCAACGGCAAAGCTTTCTGCCACTGTAGTCGCTGTGGCAACTTTATTGTCCGCTGCGTGACTTACCCCGTTCACCATACCGTCCATTAGGCCGCCAGCCAGGACCGTTGTTGCTCTCATCGTGCCGCTTACGGCGTTATCACCCTTGAAATTTAGAACATCGAGTGCCAGCCTTGAGCGTGACTCTTGGTCTGTGGAGCCGTTAGTTGCCGCATCGGACCCGGTCTGGGTGAATTCCGTTCTGTGATTGAGGCTATGGCTCAGATCTGGCATTGTGCGGGTTCTCCAAGAAAATAGGGTGTTAGGCTTGAGCGTGTCGTAGCTCTCTGGGGTGCTGGCTTGATTGCCAGGGAAGAGCCGTGGTTGATGAGATGCATCTTAGGCTGATGCCAAGGGCAAGTCGATTGGGGAAAATCCCCATCACCTCGTATAACTCCCATGCTTTTGTGAAACGCGATTATTAAATCGGCACCTGGCCTGGTTTGGGCGTTTTAAGTGTTTTAGATTGGCCGATATAAAAGAATTGGCGAATAGTTTGGGTCTATGGCTGCTTAATTTGTGCGCCGTTCAATATATTGTTGGCCCGAGGAACAAGACGGGCTATATAGATAGATTGGACTATCTAAATGGAACGTCTAGGGTTAATGCGGCGAGCAAAAAATTGCCAAGCTTGATTAATAGCTCGATAAGTTGCTAGATTACATTTGCAAAGCTGGTGCACGCTCAAAGTGCAGGGTGCGAGTGTCTACTGTATATGCAGTGCATGCACTCGCAAGAAGTAGCCGTTTGAGGAATATTCAAGTTTAAATGCTCACTGGAATACTATGCCTGGCAGTTTTTCTTGTCATGGCTATGTTTATGTATGCCAGGCGCATATCTGCTCTTCTGGCCTTACCGTTAATGGCCTTTGCTATCGCTTTGATTGGGGGTGTGGAGCCTAAGGCGATTGTCAAAGATGTTCTTAGTGCCGGCTCGCTCAAATTGCATAGTGCTTATACCACCACCATGTTTGGTGCCATGCTGGCTGAGCTGATGAATAAGCATGGCATGGCTCGAGCCCTTGTGCGTTGGGTGGCGGAGTTTGCTGGAGACAATCCCTATTTGCTTGGCATTTTACTCACTGCAGTAACGGCTCTCTTGTTCTCGACATTGGGTGGCCTCGGCGCCGTTATCATGGTCGGTACTATTATTCTGCCGGTTATGCTCTCTCTGGGGATTCCAGCCTTAGGTGCTGCTGGCTTGTTTTTGTTTGGTATTTCTCTTGGTGGAATGTTCAATCTCACTAACTGGCAGCTTTATACAGATGTACTCAAAGTGGAGCAGCCAACGATTGTTTCTTTTGTTGTGCCCTTTGCCCTTATTTTGTCGTTTGTTGTAATGCTTTTTCTTGCTATTGAGTTGAAGGACAAACGTAATCTCAAATTTCTTGCCTTAGGTTCGGCTTTGCTCGCCGGTATCTATCCGTTGATAGATCAATTCACTCCAGCCGGTGTCGCCTCTAAGGAACCATCATCAGTATCGTATTTGGTGGCAGGAATTGGCCTTGTTCTGTTGTCGATTTTTGCGCTGCTCAGGCATTGGCGTAAGAGTACTGATTTGCCGGGCATTGCTTTATTTACGCCGATTATTCCACTACTCTTTGTGCTTGTCTTCCGCTGGGAAATTATCCCTTCCTTTATGCTGGGGCTTGTTTATGGTGTTCTTACAACCTGGAGCGCTCAATCGATAAATCTGCTCACCCGGTCAATTATTGATGGCGTCAGTAATGTCATTCCTGCGGTCCTTCTCATGATGGGCATTGGTATGCTAATCGTTGCGGTGATGGATCCTAAGGTTAGTGATTCTATTGCCCCGATAATTAAGTCAGTGGTTCCAACTACGGCTGTGTCTTATGTTCTAGTTTTTGCTCTGATATCGCCGTTAGCTCTCTACCGCGGTCCGCTCAGTCTCTGGGGTATGGGTAGCGGTTTGGTTTCCTTGATGGGTAAGGTTACGACTCTTACCTCTCAAGCAATCATGGGAATGTTGATGTCCGTGGGTCAGATTCAAGGCGTTTGTGATCCAACTAATACTCAGAATATTTGGATTGCCACTTATCTTGGGGTCGATACCCAGGCAATCTTGCGCAAGACCATCGGTTACGCTTGGTTGGCCGTTATTCTCGGCCTTAGTCTTTCTGTGGCGAAAGGTTTTGTGCCATGGTAGACCAAAAATCAGCTCAAAGGGTTGAGCGTTTTACACAAGCTGTTAACAGCGAATCGGGGGAACGCCGATCCTATCGCATTGGTATCGATGTTGGCGGAACCTTTACTCATGCTGTGGCCATTGACGCCGGCACCTCTACTTTGGTAGCCAAGGCGATGGTGCCCACTAGCCACCGTGCAAAAGAAGGCGTAGCTAAGGGTATTGTTGAAGCTCTGCACTTGCTTCTTCAGTCGGCCGAAATTGTTCCTTCAGCTGTCAGCTTTATTGCCCATAGCACCACTCAAGCCACCAACGCATTGTTAGAAGGTGACCTTGCTCATGTGGGAATTATTGGTATGGGAAGCGGTGTAAATGCCCTTCTTGCCGATTCATCAACAAAATTAGGGCGTATTCCTGTGGCCTCTGGTTGTTTTTTAGAAACAACACAGCGGTTTTTGAATTCTCAAACAGTTACCGAAGAATTAGTGCGTAAAACCATTGTCGAGTTAAGAGACTTGGGTTGTACTGCTATTGCCGCCAGTGAAGCCTTCGCTCCTGATCAGCCTGGTAATGAACAGTTGGTCTTGAAAGTCGCTCAGGAACTGGGAATCCTGGCAACAGCTGGTTCCGAAGTTAGTCAGTTGTATGGACTCAAAGTGCGAACTCGCACGGCTGCAATCAATGCTGGTATTCTGCCAAAGATGATTGAGAGTGCTGATTTGACAGAGCGTAGCGTCAGAGAAGCCGGTATTAGCGCACCGATTATGATCATGAGATCTGATGGTGGTGTGATGGACATCGATGCCATGCGTAAGCGTCCGATTCTTTCGATACTTTCTGGGCCTGCGGCAGGAGTGGCTGCCGCAATGATGTTCTTGCGCATCTCGCGAGCTTGCGCCGTCTGCGCTTGCCTGCTTTGGAGGAACAACCGCTTGCCGCTGCGGTCCATGGGCTCGGCTTATTGACAGCGACCATAATGGCGAGTACCGGCGCCGTCGCATGGTCTTCACTCCTGCCCAAAGCTACGACGGCGATGATTTGGGAGGTGCATATG
>CAJXZK010000229.1 GCA_913063055.1 uncultured bacterium | reverse complement strand
ACGAGATCTAGTACGGTCTCGTGGGCTCGGAGATGTGTATAAGAGACAGTTGCAGGACATTGGGCATTTGCATGTTCTCTAAGTTACCTTCTAAGGTAGCTTTGCCACGAACTCGACCGCTAGTAGACTGACTTTCGAAACTTTGAGTAACAGCTTGATCGCTCTTAGAAACGGCATCAAATGAAGGGAATTGCGCTGTAATTAACTGATGAATAAAAGCCGGATCGGCGGAAACTTGCTCCCAGACGAGCATTTTGTTGCCCTGGTCGCCGCGATACAGGGTCCAATGATAATCACCCTTGCCCCGATCTTTGAAAACAGCCAATGTCAATTCATCTGGCGCATCGCCAAAAGGGAGCTGGGTGGTATGACCCGGTTCCTTGAGGCTTTCAGCCAACATGTTTTGCAATTGTCTCAGTGCAGGCAAACTAATCTGTTTAGGCAGATTGGTTATGCTCCGCTCTTCGGGCTTCTTTCCGAGCACGCTCTGTTTATCCAGTACCAAAGTAGTTTCTGTTTTAGTTTTAGATCGGTTTCCAACGCCAACTTATGCGATTACTGTTGTCAAAATTCTAACAACAGAAAGCTTAAGCCTATCTACCTTTTACCCGCTTTTCCTTGAAAATCAGACAGCGGGTAAAACTTCGCCGATAGCCAATGCCCTGACATCGACCACTGAACCAGTATCTCTAGCCAGGTTGAGCAAATCAGATGACTGATAACGAAAGAAAACTTGGTCTTTAAGTGGCTGCCAGTGCATAGGCACCAGTCTCGTTGCCTTGATTTCCTCAGCAATTCGCAACGCCTCTGCCGGCTTGGCTGTGGCGTACTTACCGCCGATTGGCAAAACCGCCGTATGAACAACTTTGCCAGCCAATGATTCAGCGATCAGCGGCGTATAAATCGTGGCACCAGCATGATAGTAGCCACCAAAGTAGTAGCCGTTCACTGGTTTACCCGGGGCCCGACTGCGTGCAAACAAAGCCATAATAGTTTTGCCAAGCCGGTTAAGAGGATGATGTGCCGGAATAGCTAAAATTTCCAATCCCTTGAAAACAATAGTCTCTCCGTGGTCTATGGCAATAAGTTTATCTAGCGGAATTTTGCGACGCTTGTGCAGCCAGTGCATAAGCTTGGCCGGGCCAGCAAAATGACAGCCCCAAGTGTCATAAAGTTTGCGCGCCATTAAAGCACCGTGATCGAAGTGCCCATGGGAAAAGAGCACTAGATCAGCCTGCGGCAATTTGGCTAGATCTACTGGCGCTTGTAAATAGGGATCGGTATAGATACAAAGGTTGCCAATTTCAAACTTGACGGCGCTATGTCCTAGAAAGGTTAGATTCAAAGCACTTCTCCAGAGGACTCCTCTTAGTACAATCAGAGCCTATCAATTATCCACACCCTTTCAGGTTCTATGACAATGAGAAGACCGCTAATTTTTCTTTCAGGCCTCCTAGCTCTCACGCCAATTGTATCCGCAACTTACGGTTGTAAGACAAGTGCTGCCGAAGCGGCCCCTCAGCCCAAGGAGTGGGTCAAATATTTAAACCCAATGCCGCGCAAGAACTACAGCTTAAACGAAAGTCAAGATAGAGCAATTAAGAAGAAAGGTTTCAAAAGCGTAGCGATTGCTGGAGCAAAACCAGTTGCCAATCGCGAATTAGGCTTTTTTGCCCTGCTCGATACTGCCACCGTAAATAGTGAACTGACAAACAGCACCGGCATGATCGAAAAGCTGCTTGACAAGCCGGAAGTCAACGGCATTTCCGTAATTATTCCCTGGCGCGACTTAGCACCAGAAGAAGAAAAATACGATTGGTCTAAAATCGAAAAACTGCTAGCGATTTGTAAGCAGAAAAATAAAACACTTATTCTTAGAGTCTCAACCTGCGGCAGCGACAATAGCGCAGAATCAGACACGCCAAACTGGATTTACGAAGCCGGCGTGAAGTCTATTACTTACAAAGGCACCGACGGCAAAGACCATAAGATGCCAATCTTCTGGGATTCGACCTATTTGGCTAAATGGGGCAACTTCGTCGCCGACCTTGGCGCCAAGTTCGACAAGAACGAGTCTCTACACAGCGTCGGCATCACTGGCGGTGGCGTTCTCGGTGGCACACCAGTGGTGCCAGAAATGAGCCAGCCTCTGAACAAAGAAGCCTATAAAGCTCTCGAAGAGAAATTGACCAAAGAACACAATATGAGTCAAAGGCAATTGGTTGAGCACTGGAAGTATGTCGCTGACATTTTCCCCAAAGCTTTCCCGACCGCTCGTTTGAATTTCGACATCGACCCAACCACGCCTAACAGAGCCGGACAAGACAGCCTGGACGAAATCTCAGACTATCTCGTTTACCGCTACGGCCAACGTATTTATCTAACCAGACAAAATATTGGCGATGCCAAACACGGCTTTGATCAATATCGCGTCTTGCTCAAGTTCCATGCCGACACTTTGACTGGCTACCAATTGCTGCCAACAGTGACACCTGAAGAAATGACCAAATTGGCAAAGAATGCTTTAGACGATGGTGTCAGCTTTGTTGAAGTACCGCCAGCCTTGCTCAATTCCGATCAAGAACCAGTCAAGAAAGCCCTTGAAGACATTCGCTCGCACTTGGGCTACCAGCTGGTATCCCAGAAGGTGACGATTCCTGCTGAAGTCAAAGCTGGAGAGAAATTAAAAGCATCCTTTACTTTCAGCAACCTGGGCGCAGCCGGCGCGCTTCGACCAGTACGCAACCTAGATCGCGACGTACCATCTTCTTATATCGTGCAAATCGAATTGCGTGATGCCTCTGGCAAGGCCATTGCTTTGCTAAGACACACACCAGGCATGCCTACCAATAAATGGAAATCTGGCCAGCCAATTACCTGGGAATCTGAATTAGCGACTAAGTCAATCAAGCCAGGCGAATACACTGCTTATTTGTCTGTGATTGAACCTGACACTAAACGCAAGCTGCAAATACTCAACGCCATATCGACAGAAACTCCTAGCCCAGAAACAGCAGTAAATGTCGGGAAGCTCAAAGTTCAGTAGTTCTGCCCGTCGAATCTCAGCAGTTTCAAGAAAGCCTGATATCAAAGCCCTGTCTTTATATCGGGCTTTTGCTTAGCCTCAGAAAAATAAAATTGGAACTATCACTAGCTCACCCCGTCTGACTATTGACACGGACAAAGACGGACAAAGGAAGAGTAAGATGAGAAGCAAATTTCTAAAAATATCGAGTACCTTAATGGCGACTCTAGCTGTTGCAGGTATTGCATTCTCTGCTCCTGCAGAGTCTAAAAACAATAACCAACAGAAAGCTCTCAATGCCATTGCTATGCAGAACTATTTAAATTCACAAGCTCAAGCTGAACCAGCACAGAATCAATATGATCTGAATATTTCCAATTTGCAAAAGGGTGGCTATCTGCCAAGCGGCAATCCAAACTATAACTATGGTGCCTATAACAATTATGGTGTCAACTATCACCGCCAGGGTCACCGCAGGCCATATATCAACCCGAACTACACTAACGGCAACTATAACAACGGCTATTACAATAATGACTATTATAGAAATGCCAACAACAGTAATTTCGGCCAGAGAATTATCAACAAGGTACGCAGCTGGTAGGCCGCAAGCCATAACCTCCTGATGATCACGCCGAGCCTAAAAAGCCCCTCTAAACCCAAAGTTGATTAGCCAATTAGTGCACTAGCAAAAAGAAAAAAGCGTGTATATACACGCTTTTTTCTTTGCTAATCCAAACACTTAGATAAGATTGTCCTCTAGACGAAATACTTGAGTACTCAAGTATTTTAGTTTTGCAAGCTAGTAACCGGCGCTGCTCGGCTCTAACCTTGCTGCCGGTGCGGCTGAACCTTCTGGTGCAGCGGATTTTACACTTTCGTCAACCAGCTCATTCTCTTCTTTCAACGGCTGCTCAGCTTTAGCTTTAGCTTTCGCCGACTGCAAAAGGGCGGCAATCTTCTTGTGGTCTAAGCAAAACTCGCGCTCCAACTCCTTTGCCTTTTTAGAATCCCCACGCTTCAATAGAAGTACTATGTTGCGCGCGGCAACCACTTGGCTAAACTTTGGATCGCCATTAAAATCTTTGGTTCGGATAATGCCTAAGGCTTGGTCGTATGCCGATAAGGCCTCCGTAAATTTGCCAAAACGTTCATAGGCAAGAGCACGATTGAAATAGGTCAAAGCCCTCGTATCAGCCCCTTCACCATTATAAGTTCTCAACCGGTTACGCACTTTAAGAGTTTCAGCATTCTCAAAACTATTGTATGACTGAAGAACTCCAAATCCGTAGCGTTCCACCGAACCTATCTCAGCAAGTTGCTGAGCAAACGCTGGTGCAACGTTGAAAAATGTCAAAAGAGATGCAGCTACAAGACGCAGTCGCTGCTTTGCTTTTTCAACAATGCGCCTGGCTATAGAACAATCCTTGGTCAAGATCGTTCCATCTGGACGCCTAAATAGTTTTAGGCAATATTGCCCTGCAATATTGGCACTAAATAGGTCCTCGGATTCCTTTCGGGTCATCTCTGAAAGGTTATATACATGCAATTGGCACATTGAACAAGTTCTAACTTTATTGGTGCCAACCATGTCTTTCCAATCAACACGGCAAGGTGCAGCAATAGCAACATTATCCAAGCTAACTCTTGAATTGGGCATTGTGTAGCTTCTCAACGACAGCGGGCAGCTAGAGAACAATCATCTAGCTGTCCGCTATATTACGCTCAAAACCGCTTAGGTGAACATGATCACTTGACTCCTAAATATTATTTTTCCAAAATGACAGAAAATCGTTCTTTTTCTGAGGCGGTGCCTCATCTTTCACCTGGTCTATATAGCCTAGAGACAGCTTTGCCACATAGGCCAAGTCAGTTGAAGACAAATTGGCACCATTAGTGTTGAGCAGCGAAGATAAAGCCGGTAAAACTTTCTCAAGCAGCAAGAAAGAAATTGTCGGGTGAGAATCAACCACCTGATTGCGACCAGACAAAGCTTCAAGAGCCACTTTGATCTTGCCGAACTCAATAAACTCTTTGCTCCAATCACCGTCACCACTGGCCATAATCTTCAACATCGACTCAAGTGCTTTTTGCATGCGCTCCATAATCACCACTAGCTTGCTCCAGTCTTTAGCAAGCGTGCCTTCATTTGTAACCCACGCATTATTGATGTCTTTTGCCTTACTCCCCTCTGGCGGAACTCCCATTGCCTCAAAAATTACATCAATAGACTCATCTGACTCTGGTGCTCTGGCGCCAAGTGAATTAGCAGCACTGCCAGAGTAGCCAGGAAACGAAGATCCTGGCGGTGGGCAGGCAGGCATCGGGCCAGCAGCTCCCCAGGCATCGTTTGAAGCAGAACCATCTCTAGAACCAGCAGAAGGCGCGCCCCAGCCACCACCGCCGCCCCACATTCCCGTACTAGCAGATATCTGGGAAGGTGAAGCAGGCTGGTTGGCCTGTCTCATTCTTATCAATGAACTAGCGGGAGCGGCTCCCCAAGCACCAGTAGAGGGAAGTTCTTTCCATTGCGCTGGTGTCTCCACTGGCTGCACAAGCTTACGCAGATCGCCGCTGGGGTTAGCTATTTCACTATGATCCACCGCTAAGAAAGCAGTAAAGCGCGTCAGCAAACTATGGGCCACAGACAACTCTACTATTTCACGTTCATATATCTGCCCTTCATTTGCAACAGAGTCGCGCATAAGATCTTCCAGCTCACTGATACGCGCCTTGGCATAAAGCTGAGGTAATGCGGCATTTGCAGTTGAACGCAAACTGATTTTTTCTTTGTACTTGCCACCACCGGCGAGGCGACCGACAACTTCTATGGTTTGGGGCACCTTATCGGAAGTGCACTGAAAATAAATTGATACCGGCCGGCCCTCGAACAAATCGATTGTTTTGTGCGGCGCACAGGTTAATTGCTTGTTGTCGACAATGTGCAAATCAGTAACTAACGGCACACCAATTTCGCGGGCAACACTAATTAGAGCATTCTCTAAAGCATCGCCTGGAGGAACGAAAGTAGAGGTTCCTCCTCCCAAATTTGCCAATCTCTTGAGGAAGCCGTCATTAACAGCCGTATCTACGCCGACAGTAAAGACACGAGTAGCCTTAACTCGCCCCTGAATAGTCTTGAGAATATGCGACTCATCAGCGACCTCACCATCAGTGATTAAGACAACAATGGCCTGCCTTTTTACCTTTGTCTTCGATGTCACTTTTTCAGAAGCAGCTGTTTGCTCGATGACATCAAAACAGTCTTCTAGTGCCCCTTGCATTTCAGTGCCACCACGAGCGTCGATAGAGCGCAAGTAGTTCACACCTCTTTCAATAGCCTTTAGAGAAGCAGGGAAGAATTTGTGCTGCCCACAGCTATCTTCTAGCCATTCAAAAGTATTGTCGAAAGCACAGATGGCAAAGCGATCATCGGGACGCAAAGTGTTGAGCAAAATTATGAGGGCTCTGGCAGCTGAAGTCATTTTTAGACCGTTCATTGAGCCTGAGCGATCAAGCAAGAAAACCACATCACGAGCCACAACCTTCGAAGAGGCTTGCTCTAAAGCTGGGGGATTGATAGAGACCATGCCATATTGGAAATCAACCTCTTTAATCGGCACGGCTTTTTCAGTAACCAGGCCAATCGATGTCAGGTCGCCAGCAGCAAGCTTCCATGACAAAACGAAGTCACGGTCGAGGGGCTCGTCGTCTTTAACTAATCCTACTTTGATACCATTTTTGCCAAAGCCTGACTTGGTGGCATGCTGCGAACAAACTAAATCTGCCACCTGATCATCATCAGCTAGTTCAATATTGACACTCAGAGACAAAGAAACCTTAGGGTCAAATCCTGGGGCTAGGCGCGGTGGGGTAATGCGGGAAGCATCGCTGACCTTATCGGTGTCAGGCTCAACACCATCACCAACACTCTCGCGATCTAATGGCACGCCAGCCACATAGCGAGGGGCCACCACCAGGGGCAAGCGAATTTCGGTGTGACCACTGGCAAAATAGGCTAAGCGCTCGCTATAGACAATCGTGACAGTAATTTCTTCACCAGGCATGATATTGCCAACTTGAGCAGTGAAGACATCATCGCGTTCTTGTTCCAGGATGGCCGCCCTCTTACCCTCGTCAACGGCCGCTTGATACTCCTGGCGAGCAACGGCACGCTCTTTAATCAGGCCTTCAATGACGCGCTCACCGACCTGCATCTGAAACTTGCTGACAGACGAAGAGCCAGCCAACGGAAAAATATAAACAGCCTCGATTGGCTCTTTGAGCTGATTAACAAACTTTTGTACCACGGTGACCGAGGCAATACGGTCTACCACATTAGCGCTAATGTCTACGCTAGCCAGAGGCAGAGCAGGTCGCCCCGATTCTCTGTTCTCATTTTCAAAGGAGCCAAACAAGCGCCGAGGCTCTGAGAAGGCATCAAGCAACTCACGCTCCAGCAACGGTATTCTTTCTGAACTTTGACATCTTTCGCTATCACTCATTTCAATTCTCCGTTGCATTTGATAAAACTTTCAGAGCAATCTCAATACGCTCTCGAAGAGCCTCAACACTGAGATTCGACTTGTATCCATCAGCTACCGTTAATTTCAAACCGGGTTCCAGAATAATCTCTCGGTAAAGGCTAGCCACAGGCATCGCGGCCTGAGTCTGTTTTCGTTCTTTATTAGTAGAGGCTATCGACTGCAGTAAAGATTTAAGCTCAGACTCAGTCAGGCCGTAGAGCTTTTCTTGGACACGGGCGAGAGGAAATTGCATGCTTTGCAATGCCTTCACAGCAAGCAATTGCAGCACGTGGCGCTGGCCATAACGAGCCTGCCGACCATCTATAAAAGGACGGTCGAGCAAGCCGAGGGTTGTGTAATAACGAATAGTGCGAGCGTCTGGCAAAGAAGAAACTCTCTGGTCTTTGGCTGCCAATTCACTAACACCAAATTCTGCCTGCATAAGCCGTGCCACCTCTTGAGATAGCTGCTCAAGGCTCATTAAATCAGCATTTTTACTATATTCAGTGTTCATAACAGTATTCAATCAAATTACTGTCACGCTGTCAAGGTAGCAACCATTGCGAATAAACTTACGTGAAAGAGGCTAGGCATTCTTGCCTCTGTAAGAGTTGCCAAGCCTGCCAAGAGTGTATATTTCACATCACATATTATTGATTGCCCCAACAGCCAAAGAGCCACACCAATGCAAATGTTCGCGCGCATACTTCGATTGATTTCACTGGCAATGCTTTTCGGTGGCTCTACCGCCACGGTCTTCGCCGCCATTACCCTGATCAGTGCGGCCAAAGCCCAAGGAGTTCCAGTGTCAGAAGCAGCGGCGACAAACGCCCCTGTATTCATCGAATTCAGCAAAGTGGCTCTCGCATTTGCTATTTCGCTTGTGGTGGCCGAAGCCATTGAGATTAAAGGCGATCTCAAAAGCCTAGAGAAGGGCACCCGCTGGCGCATGGCCCGCTATTTCTCATCAATAGTGTGCGCTATTTCAACCTTTATTTTTGCCTTAGCGATTGTTCCCCAAATGGAAGATGTGCGTGTCTTGATGAAGACAGACCCGAGCGCCAAGCAACAATTTCAAAAGCTGCATGAAGCATCCCGGCTGATATTTACAGGCACTATCGTCTTCGCCCTGGCATCTTTAGTGCTGCCAGTAATCTCGACCAAAAGAATTAGCGACTAACACAGGAATTCGACCATGCGTAAACTGCTTCTATTAGCTGCTTCCGTTGCCATTTTCACTACATCTTTCACGACATCTATCAGCCCGGCTCAAGCCTATGTTGACCCGGCGTTTGACCGAGGCAAGGCCCTTATGGCAACTGGCGACTGGGACCAAGCGGCCACAGCATTCGGTGAATCTCTCGGCCTTAATGCCACAGACCCCAATGCCCTTTCGCTCAGGGGCCAATGCTTTTACAAAATGGGCAATTATCGCTTAGCCATTCAAGACTTAGACAGCTCATTGCAGTACGCTCCCAACAATCTCAAGGGGCTACTGCTGCGCGGCACCTGCCACAGCATTTTGGGCCACGACGCTATGGCTATCATCGACTACGAAGCTGCCATTCGCATGGACCCATCCCTGGCTAAACGTTATTTCGCCAGCGAGAAAAACGATTTGCCTCATTCAGACCTGGGCACCAAAACCGAGAATGGTCAAGGCAATACGCAAGCAGTCCAAGATTACAAAGAAGCCATGAATAACGTTTATCCCAATGGCTACAAAGATGACAGCAATGCCGATAATACCCCAGGCTGGACAGGCAAACTAGGCTCCAGCTCGCCCAGCGCTAGCACCGCAACTGGTGGCACTAGAAGAAGCAACGGCAGCCAAATATCGGTGCGAAATCAGGCTGGCTCCGTAGGTGAAACCCAAGCAATCGCCCCTCCTGGTAAAGCCGGAACCGGCATGACAAATAACGACAACGGCATGCCTTACATCAACAGCGACGCTCAAAATAATGCCGGCATGGAAAGCAACGATACAATTCCGGCGGCCAAAGACAAGCGCTTTGTCACCCCTCTTGACCAAGATCCAAACCGCGGCGAGATTGGCGCCCTAGCTGGCACCGGAGTCTTTGAAGGCGATGCAAAAAAAGCCATCATCGACTACAACCAGGCCCTCGGCCTTGACCCTACCAATGGTGAATATTACTTCCGCCGGGCGAAAGCCTATCAGAAGCTCAATAAAGTCAACGAAGCCATGGGCGACTTCTCATCAGCGATTTCGCAGGCCCCCAACAATGCTCGTTTCTACCTGGGCCGAGCCTCTTTGTACTATCAATTGGGCAAAACAGTGTTACTGC
>CAJXZK010000228.1 GCA_913063055.1 uncultured bacterium | reverse complement strand
ATTCTGACTTGAAGCAGCAAGAAATATCGAGCCTACGCAATAGGCAGTCAGACGATAGTAAAAAGACCACCGCAGAGCAATCTGGGTGGTCTTTTTGTTTGTGCAAAAACTACTGATAAGTTTCCTACTCAGCAAGAGTTTTATAGCTGTCCGATTTTCAGCCAAAAATCGGACAGTTTTAGCAATGCAAAAAACTGTAATTAGCCAGTTTTACAAAAAAAAGTGCCGGTGGAGGCGCCCTCATGACAGATAGTCTAAACGAGGCAGCAAGCCAACCGCCGGCTAATTTTTAGAATACCCAAAGCACTTGGGTGCCTAAACCTTTTTCAAGCCAAAATCAAAGATTTTATTTGCCACTCTTGGCGGGTGCGGCTTTAGCTGGTTCGGCTTTAGTTTCTGCTTTTGTTTCGACTTTAGTCTCAGATTTTGCCTTAGTGTCGGCTTTAGCCTCTGGCTTGGCTTCTGTTTTAGTATCGGCTTTAGCATCTGCTTTAGTATCTGGTTTAGCTTCCGCTTTAGCAGGTGCAGCACTGTCTTTCTTCACTTCAGTGTCTTTCTTCACTTCGGTTTCTTTCTTCGTTTCGGTTTCTTTAGCGGCGCCATCTTTTGCAGTGCCATCTTTGCCAGCCTCGCCGTCTTTAACAGCACTATCTTTAGCAGCGCCATCTTTTACAGTGCCATCTTTTACAGTGCCATCTTTGCCAGCTTCACCTTCTTTCGCAGCGTCACCTTCAGGCTCGGCTGTGGTAGCGGCTGGATCAGCTTTTATGGTGCTGGCATGTGGATCATATTTCAGTGCTTCTTCAACGGCGGAAGCCGAGATGGAACCATCATCAGCAACCAAGCGTGGGTCGATTTTTACCCCAGCTAGTTTTTCAGAGAATGACTGGGCACCATCAAAAACGGGAGGAATAACAATCAAACCTTTGGTATCGATATAACCTTGGCGAGCGTTGGCAACACCAACTAGAGCCAAGCCTTCCGAGAAGTCTTCTGCATAAGTGAATCGTCTCTTGATAACAGTTTTGCCCTTCTTGTTCATGAAGCCATACTTACCGCGCTTCAAACTCAAGCCAAGCTCATCGTGGAAGAAATTGCGAGACTGCAGAGCGTCACTCATAGACATAGTGCCGATAGTATCTAAGATGACAAAGTCAGAGCCAAAGTAGCATTCAGCAACACGGTCATGGAACTGCTTCGCTTGATCATATTTAAAATCAATGATGACTTTGCCAGTTGGATCAACATAACCCCATTTGCCCATTTTGCTAACGGCGGCCAGGCCTTCCGAAAACGGTCCAACCGCATCATAGGCAGGAGGAACCTTGGTATTGCCTGCTTTATCGATGAAGCCCCATTTATTTCCCTCTTTGAAAGAGCAATAAATTATGGTGTTAGGCTCCAATGGCTTGTTAGCCTCACCGCACTCACCAATTGCCTCAAAAGCAGCAGGGCATGTTGGAGCACCGGTTTTGTCAATCAAGCCCCACTTACCGCCAAAGGTTTTGACGGCGGCTAAGCCCTTAGCAAATCGTGTTACTTCTTCATACTGCCGCTCAATAATGAATTTGCCGGTGTTGTCAATGAAGCCCCAACGGGATGAGAGGTCGGCTGCAGCCAGGCCATCAGAGAAAGGCAAGACTCGGCGGAACTGCGGCTTGATAACGAATTTACCAGTGTGGTCAATGAAGCCCCACTTAGGTCCTAACTCGATAGGCGCTTGAGAAACCTCTTCTTTCTTGCCGCACGCTCCCAGTGACATCACCAGCATTAGCGAAGTAATAATGTGTCTAGCCTTAGAGTGCTTAAAATTTCGCGACATCTTGAGTATTCTTTCTTCCTATTAGAGCAACCATACAAATAATAAGCTGTCTTAGCTACTATTGTCCAAGATCCTAAAAGATCTGCACCATTTACAGTGCAGAGTCTTTTCAGCTTGTGTTTTGTATGATGTGTTACTACCTCCGAGAGATACTACAAAAGATATAAATGGCTAACTACTTACTTGAAATTGGCGTTGAAGAGCTGCCAGCAGGCTTTGTTCCTGAGGCTGAGGAAAGACTTAGAGAACTACTCCGAGCCAACCTTACTGAAGCCAATATTGCTTTCAAACAAATTCGCTCTTATTCAACACCACGAAGGCTTACAGCCGTTGTTGAAGAGATTGCCGCCGTGCAGACAACAACCGAAAAGAAAGTAAAAGGGCCAGCAGTTAAAAGTAGCTTTGATGCCAACAACAAGCCCACTCCTCAAGCCGAAGGCTTCGCCAAGAAACACGGTTTGACAGCTGCTGAGCTTCTGCGCGAAGAAGTTGGTGGAATTGAATATTTACATGCTCTAGTTGTAAACAGCGGCAAAGCTACCCAGGAAGTGTTGCCTGAGATAGTAAACAAAGTAATTGGCCAAATTTCGGGCGAGCGCTTAATGCGCTGGGGCGAGTGTGAAGTTAAATTCTCGCGGCCACTTAGATGGCTAGTCTCTCTGCTCGACGACAAGCTTGTTGATATCACTGTCGCCAACTTCAAGAGTGGCCGCTTGACAAGAGGGCACCGTATTTTACATCCTGGTGAAATCTCCATAGCCCACGCTGACAAATACGAGGAAACTCTGAAAGAGGCCTTTGTTATTGTCGATCCGGCCAAGCGCCGCCAAATGGTTGAGTCGCAGGTCAGTGCCAGAGCTGATGAACTCGGTGGCAAAGCACCGCAATTGAAATCAGGCCTTCTTGACGAAGTTGTCAACTTGACCGAATGGCCCACCGCACTTGTTGGTCAATTCGAGGATGGCTATCTCACCCTGCCAGCCACATTGATTGAAACAATCATGATTCACCACCAACGCTATTTCCCTGTAGAAGCAAAAGAGCAGAAGGATTTGTCAAATCGTACGCTCTTACCTTACTTCATCACCATCACTAATAACGACAGAAAAGAAGCGGCACCGCACATCAAGCAGGGCAACGAGCGCGTCTTGAGAGCCCGTCTCGCCGACGGCAAGTTCTTCTTCTTTGACGATAGTAAGGCAAAACTTGAAGACCGTCTGCCAGCCCTAGCAAAATTGACCTACCAAGAAGGCCTGGGAAGCTACGGCGACAAAACGGACAGACTGAGCCAATTAGCAACAGTTCTGACAAATAGCGAACCAGCCAGCAGTGTTCTTTCTAATCACGAAAAAACAAACTTGGTGAGAACCTGCGGGTTGATGAAACTCGATTTAGTTAGCAATCTCGTGCGCGAGTTACCTGAATTACAAGGGTACGTTGGCAGCTGGTACGCAAAGCGTGAAGGTGAGCCAGAAGAAGTGGTGCAGGCAATTCTCTCTCATTACGCTCCTCGCACCAGCAATGATGCCATACCGCAAGACCGGCTGGGCCAACTAGCCGCCGTGCTAGACAAGCTTGATCATGTGGTCGGTCTTTTTGCCTTAGGCAAGAAACCAACCGGCTCATCGGACCCCTATGCTCTGAGACGCAATGCCCAGGGTCTTATAGATATTGTTGTTGACGGTCTCACCGATCTGCCAGTCAACCTTACGACACTTACTGCCAGCTTGTTGATGGCCTTTGAGCCTCTGCTGGAAAATTCAGCAAGCGCTGAAAAGAATGGCAGCCAGAATGGCAAAAAATCTGCTGGACAGAAATTCGATAACGAAGCCATTGCCGCTGAAGTAAAAGACTTCATCATGCAACGTCTCAAAGGGAAATTGGTCGATTGTGGCTACGGCAAAGAAATTGTGGAAGCTGTGCTTGGTGCTCGCGACCCGCTCGCCAACGTTAGTGATGTAATGGTGAGGATGAATACTGTCAAACATATGGTGTCAGCTCCAGGAGCTGCTGACCTTATGCGCGTTGGTATCAGAATTGGCAATATCCTCAAGCCCGATTCACCAGATGTAGTGCAGGCAGATGCTTTGACTGGAGCATCAGAGAAAGCACTCTGGGAGGCATTCCAGAAGAATGTCAAAGCCAATTGGGAGCGCAGCAAAGAAGGATTTACTCTGCCGACCACAGAAGCCGAGTATCAATCACTACTTGATCTATTGCATAAGCTCACACCATTTATTGATAGCTTCTTTGAAGACACCATGGTCAACGATGAAGACATGGCAAAGCGCAACAATCGCCATGGCATTCTCAAGAACATCGATCGTTACTTCCGCGCCCTGGCAGATTTCACAAAGCTGCAAGCGCTCACCAACTAAGATGTTTTTTGCGGCTTAGACTACTTCAGCTTTCAGGCATAACAATGACTCTGCAATTTGGCTACGAACTTAAAGGCGCTCTAGGGCAGAAGTGCAAACTGGGGACGCAGGTATTAATGACGACCTTAACGAAGACCTTAATACCAACGCTTTTACTCACACTGGCACTACCATCTCTTGGACCCGCTCTAGCTCCAGCTCTAGCCATCAATTCGGATCTGCCACCAGAGTCAATGCACGTGCCTTTGTTGGCAACAGAAAAATCGGTCAGCACCTATGTGCCTTCCTCGGCGGCTGAGGGCCAGGGCATAGCTGTCAATGTCATTTACACCGGCAAAGCACGGTTTAAAGATGGTGCCCCCGTTGCCGTAGTGGCACCTGGCGGTGTTGGCCCTGACGGTCTTTCTTTCAACATGCACGCAGCACAGGTTGGAGCAGTCGAGGTACGTTTTGCTTTTCCTGGTGGTGGCACCCCTCAATTCGGCACCAAAGGCACTTTTGATAACAGGGGCGCTCACTCAATAGAAGCCTTTAGAGATGTGTTGCTATTTGCCGGCGGTCGCAAGAACGACTATAAGGGTCGTTCCTTTGAAGAGCTAATGGCGCCGGTTATTAAGGTAAACCCAGCTAATTTGGGCATTGTTGGTTGGGACAATGGTGCCAACATTGCCTTAGTGACCATGGCTAAATACGGCATCGATTCAAAGGAAAGCTCAGCTCAAGAAGCGCAACCGCAGGATGTTATAGACTTTGTCAAATGGCTAGCCCTATATGAGGCTCCGGTTGGCTCGATGTTTTCGCCTGCCAATTTAGGTTCTTCTTCTGATCTGCTGCGCAATAAGCACTATAGAGAAGGCTCAGCAGCCACTGGCAATCTTCTAATTGATTATCGCAAGCTGAAATGGAAAGAGCGCGCCTTCCGCAATCCCAATAAGTTTTCAGGCAAGAAACGGGGCTTGCCCGGTATCAAGGGAGTTCTATTCTTTGATGACAATGACAACGATATCTGGGAAGAATCAAGAGAATATGCTTTCAACCCCGCCCTCGATACAGAGCTAACCAAACAATATTTCCCACCGCAGGTGACCGCAGCCTGTCAACGACTAAAGGTCTTCGGCGATGAGTGGCCTACCAATGTTGCTACCGTTGCCCAGGCAGAAGAATACTTCAGCGAACGGGATGGCTCCTTGTACATTCCTCAGATCACAAGCCAATTCCCCAAGCTACTCGTCAGTATGTTTGCTTCAGCAGTTGACCATAATCAGCAGCAGCTTGACCATCCTCATATATGTTTTCTCTACAATCTCTTTCTCACCAATAAAGTGCGCTGGCTAAGACTGAACCCAGACCCATGCTATATGGGGGCTATTTCTGGATTGAGCGCCTTTAACTTCGTCAATAACAAGCCTAATAATCCTTTAGACCCTTCAACCTTGATCACTCAGCTTGAGCCTGAGGGAATAGTTCCCGATTATGTTTGTATGCAAGGCATGGTAGCTGAGTTAGTCGACAGGCTAAAAACCCGTAATTTGGTTTATCCCATCACCCAGCCCTTGGCGCCCTATTCCAGTGGCGCTGCTGAGGCCAAGGCTGAAGCAGAAGCTAAGCATAAAGCTGCCATCGATGCCGCCACAAAGGCAGAGAAGCTCAAAGAGAAGGGCGAAAGCGCAGCCGAAGTAGAGGAAAAGCCCGAGACTAAGGCTCAGCCCAAAGGAAATAAAGGAAATACTTCGGCGCCAACCCCTAAATCGCCCCAAAAACCTCTCAATGGCGCAAACAAAAGTGGTAAAAAAAGGAATTAAAAGTCGCCTGTGCTAGTATCTTTACTAGTGTCATTGAGGAAATTGTCATGATAAATCCAGTCACCGTTGGCGTCTTATTTGGCATTGCGCTGCTTGTTTTTGGACCAAAGAAATTGCCTGAGCTAGGTAGATCACTTGGTCAAGGCATCGGCAACTTCAAAAAAGCCTTGAACGATGCTCAAGAAGAAGTAGCTACTGCAGTGAAAATTGAGCCTAAGACAATTGAAGCCAACCAAGTAACTGATAGCACGGAAACCAATAGCCAGACTTAATGGCCAAATTTGAAGTCGTATCCAAATTCTCTCCTGCCGGTGACCAGCCTCGTGCCATAGCCCTGCTGGAAGAGGGCATCGCCGCACAGATGCCCTATCAGACTTTGCTTGGTGTTACAGGCTCAGGCAAGACTATGACCATGGCTCAGCTTATTGCTGAGACCCAAATGCCAGCCTTAGTCTTGGCCCATAACAAGACCCTGGCAGCCCAGCTTTGCAATGAAATGAAGGAATATTTCCCCAACAATGCTGTGGAATACTTCATTTCGTATTACGACTACTATCAACCAGAATCTTATATACCTTCAACTGATACTTTCATTGAAAAAGAAGCAAGTATCAACGATGAGATAGACCGGCTCAGGCACTCAACCACACGTTCTTTGTGGGAGCGTGATGATGTGGTGGTGGTGGGTTCTGTTTCAGTCATCTATGGACTTGGCCTTCCCGAACGCTATCTGGCGGCTGCTCTTGATTTAACCGTCGGACAAGAAGTTGACCGTCAAGATGTTTTGCGCCAGCTGGTACATATTCACTATGACCGCAATGATATGGTGGTTGAACGTGGCCGTTTTAGAGCAAGGGGCGAGATTCTCGAAGTATTTCCATCCTACGAAGAAAGGATCGTCAAAGTCGAATTCTTTGGTGATGAAATTGAAAGGATCGCATTGATCAACCCTGTCACGGGTGAAATAGAAGAGCTTAAAGAGAACATCAAAATCTATCCCGCTAAACACTATGTGGCCGAAGAAGAAGACATAGAGCGGGCTATAGACGCCATTGAAGCCGAGCTTCTAGATCGCACCAATGAGTTGATTGGCCAGGGCAAATTGGTTGAAGCACAGCGTCTTAAACAGCGCACACGTTTCGACATTGAGATGCTAAAAGAAGTTGGCTATTGCAATGGTATCGAAAACTATTCACGCATTTTAGAGGGTCGAGAAGCTGGCACACCGCCTAAGACTTTGATTGATTACTTCGTGCGCAAATACGGTAAAGATGGTTTCATCACCTTTATTGATGAGTCCCATGTCACAGTCCCTCAAATTCGCGGTATGTTCCACGGCGACAGAGCGCGCAAAGATACACTAATAGATTATGGCTTCAGACTACCCTGTGCCCGGGATAATAGGCCGCTTACACCAGACGAATTTTTCGAGCGCGTAGGCAAGGTTGTCTTCGTATCGGCAACACCGGGCGACTGGGAAGTAGCAGAAAGCCAACAAGTTGTTGAACAAATCATTAGACCAACTGGGCTTGTAGACCCGATTATCGAAGTGCGTCCGATCACCGGCCAGATAGATGACTTAATTGGTGAAATCAAAAAACGGGCTGCCGCTAATCAAAGAGTTTTAGTGACAACCTTGACTAAGCGTATGGCTGAAGACTTGACCGAGTATCTCTCTGAGCTTGGTATCAAAGTGCGCTGGCTCCATTCAGATATCAAAGCTATTGAAAGAGTAGAGCTGCTGCGCGATCTGCGTCTGGGTGTATTTGATGTACTGGTCGGTGTCAACCTACTGCGCGAAGGCCTTGATCTACCAGAAGTAACTTTGGTAGCAATCATGGAAGCCGACAAAGAAGGATTCTTACGAGCAGAAAGATCACTGGTACAAACCATTGGTCGAGCAGCCCGAAACACTGAAGGGCGCGTGATTATGTACGCCGACAAGATGACAGATTCGATGGAAAAAGCCATCCGCGAAACCAATAGACGGCGCACAATTCAACTTGCTCATAACCAAGAGCATGGTATTACCCCTACTACCATTGTCAAAGACACCGGTAATTCTCTATTAGAGGCTTTGCGGGGCAAAGGTGATGGCAACGACCTGGTCGAACGCCTGAGAGTGCCGACTACCAAGGCAGAACAAGAGCGAATGATTGCTGATTCGGTGATGGAGTTAACCGAGAAAGATCTACGCACAGCAATAAAGCGAGTAGAAAAAGAAATGAAAGATTCAGCCCGCGAACTCAATTTCGAACTTGCTGCCGAGCTAAGAGATCAATTAAAAGTCTTACATGAAAGGTCAGCCCAGCTTCGAAAGTCAAGCTAGCAAAGCCTTTCGGGATATGCAATAGTTTTGCGTATGCATTTAAACTCACTTAACGAAACGGGCACAGTTGCCTGAGCGCACTTATACTAGCCTTAAGGCGTTGCCAAGCAATAACTTCTGAGGTTATTACGTATTTACCCCAATGGTGTTTCCCTGAATAATTACGGAAATGTGTAGATCCCACTTGGATACGTAAAACGCACTTAGGATGAAATTGTCGATCAAACCTTAACTACTCAAAACTCTTACCTCATCCATATCAAATGGTCCTTCCGGGGACATGAAGTCATATAAAGAACGGATGCACAGGTAAACGCTTTGACAGACTCGTTGGCACCAGTAACAGAAGCAATTCACGAGGAACCTCATGGCTAAAAGCAAGTCCCCGGATACCGAGCGCGGCATGAACAATGGCGTCCTAGTAGAGGACGAAAACATCGCTAAAAGAAACGAGCTAGAAGAGCTCGATCTCATTGACGAAGATGATAAATTCACCATTCTAGACGATGAAGAAAATGATCTTGATGATGATGATGAACCAGTAGAGCTGCCCTCTGCCAGAGAAGTTGCAACAGAAGATTCAGTTCGCTTATATCTAAGAGAGATAGGCCGCATTCAACTTCTTAAACCAGATGAAGAAATTGAACTAGCCCGCAAAATTTTGCAAGGCGACATGATGGCGAAACGTAAGCTTGTACAAGCTAACTTGCGTTTAGTTGTCTCCATCGCCAAGAAGTACATCGGGCGTGGTCTTTCCTTCCTCGATCTAATTCAAGAAGGCAACCTTGGTCTAATTAGAGCATCAGAAAAGTTCGACCATGAAAGAGGCTATAAGTTCTCAACTTACGCCACATGGTGGATTCGTCAAGCTATCACTAGAGCTCTAGCAGATAAGTCACGCACCATCCGTGTACCTGTACACATGGTTGAGACCATCAACAAGCTCAAGAAAGTAACTAGACAACTGGCTCAGGAACTCAATCGCAAGCCCACTGAACAAGAGTTGGCCAAGTCGATGGATGTATCAATCGTCAAATTGCACGAGATCATCAAAGCTGCCAAAGAGCCAATTTCACTAGAAACACCAATCGGCAAAGAAGAAGATTCGCGCCTCGGTGACTTTATTGAAGATGCTGAGACAGACCGTCCTGAAACCACCGTCACCCATGAACTTCTACGCCAAGACCTGGCAAAGATGCTCAATGAGTTGACCCCACGTGAACGCGATGTATTGCGTCTGCGCTTCGGTCTAGACGATGGTCGTCAAAGAACCCTAGAAGAAGTTGGTCAACTGTTTGCTGTCACTCGTGAAAGAGTGAGACAAATAGAGTTCAAGGCTTTGAGAAAACTTAGACAGCCAGGCCGCTCCTCAAGATTGAGAGAATACCTCTAAAAAGTAAATATTAGGCCCGGTTAACCTAGACCGGGCCTAATACTTTTTTATCTTGATTGCTGATGGCTTCACCTTTTTGCCTTAGCTCTGTCTCTTATACACATCTCCGAGCCCACGAGACCGTACTAGATCT
>CAJXZK010000227.1 GCA_913063055.1 uncultured bacterium | reverse complement strand
GAGCTAACCAATGAAATTTCAAGTAACTCCATCGATTTTGGCTTGGTTGGCTGCCGCCTGCCTTGCTTGTGGTTATGCCGCGCCGGCTCTCAGTCAAACAACGACTGGTGAAAGTAAACCAGTAATTGGAATAAACCTTGATTTGAATACTGAGGGTAGCAAGTACTCTATTTCAGCGCGCTATTTAGATGCTATCGTCAGAGCCGGTGGCATAGCTTTGCTTGTGCCGCCAATGAGTGCTGCCGAGCTGTCTCAGGTGCTGCCGAACTTAGATGGCATGTTGATGATTGGTGGTGATGATTACCCGCCTTCGTCTTACGGTCAGAAAACGGAAGCGAAAACTTCTGTCATGGCACCAGCTCGCTCTCAGTTTGACCTGCTTGTGGTGCGTTCAGTGTTGGACCAGCCACCCATGCCATACCTGGGCATTTGTGCTGGCTCACAGGTATTGAATATTGGCTCAGGTGGTGAATTGATTCAAGATATTCCTACTGCTAAGCCTGAGTCGAAAGTTGCTCATTCAGGCAAGAACGGCTGGCAGGGAAGTGCTGCTGGCAGCCACGTTGTTACTTTGCATAGCGCTAGTAAGCTGGCGACTATATATGCGGGAAAACCACTAGCGTTTGCTGTACCTACTTCGCACCACCAGTGTGTCTCGAGGCTGGGAAAAGACTTGCAGGTTGCTGCCACTACCGATGATGGCGTAACTGAGGCTATTGAGGTGCCTGGTGATCGCTTTGTCGTGGGTGTGCAGTGGCACCCTGAGCGCGATTTTGAAAACAACAGTGTTTTGTTTGCTGAGTTGATTAAGCAAGCAAGGGCATATCGTGCCCTGAAGGCGAAGGCTGCCCTAAAAAGTGTGGCTGTCGGAAACTGAAAAAAAAGAAGTAGCGCCATGCACTACTTCTCTTTTTTCAGAAATTTCAGTCGAGGTTGTTAGCCTGGTGGTCCCGATGGGTTTTGTGGTGGCGGCGGCGGAGGTGGCGGTTGCGACCTTCTATTGGCGTCAATAATTGCCTGCTGAATAGCGTTCTCGTTGGCAACTGTCTGCGGAATGGTGTTGGTGCCTGCGCAGGCTTTATCGGCGCAGCCTATTATTACTGCTGCTAGCAGCAATAATAGAGAAAGTGTTGTATCTAATTTGTTCAAAATGCCCCGCTCATTCGTATGAGTTGCTGTATCAATTCGGATACCTTTGCTAGTAGATTAGCCGCAGTATTGGCAAAAATCCAATCTTGGCAACGCTTTCTCTCTGGTGAATCTTGTCAGTTTAGCTAGTAAGTCTTGCTGGTAGGAACCTTAGAGGTGTTGTAGAACCAGCGACTGTCCGGTTGAAAATATGAGGTATAACATCGCTAAAATTATGCCTCAGAGTGGCGATACTGTGCTGCGTCTAACTCAAAGTGGAACCATGCAAGGTAGTTTGCTCTATATGAGCCCAGAGCAATGTCTTGATGAAGACCTTGATGGGCGTTCTGACGTATATTCGCTGGCTTGTGTGATCTATGAAGCGTTGACTGGTAAATCACCAGTTTGCGCGCGCACTGCATTTGAAACTATGAACCGGCATCTCACCGCCATGCCAGCTTCTCTTGCGACTGTGCGGGCCGATTTGCGTTGGCCGGATAAGCTGGAAGCGACTCTATCTCGTGCTTACGCCAAGAAGCCGAAAGATCGCTATCAGTCTATGGCTGAATTTCAAAATGCTTTGAAAAAAGTTATTGATCTTCCCGTTGAAATTGAGTGGCCGGAGAGGTGGACGGCGAGGTCTGAGCGTACTGAGGCTGCCCTTAAGGTTGCGGAGCCTGTTGAGCATAGAGTAGTAATTGATCCCTCCCAGTCGATTGAAGTGCTGTTGAAATATCTCTCGGGCATTCCGGAACGCATTCAGTCTGGAGTAGTTCTTTTGATGATCGCCTTCTTCTTTGTTCTTTTAGGGTTTATGGCATTCCAAGCCGGTACTGTCAATGGTTTGGTGCTTTTTGGCATTGTTGGATTGGTTGTTACTTACATCTCTTCTGTTTATTGGAGTAGTTTTTTTGAATCTCAAAATATAGAGATATTGAAGAACGTCAGTTTGTATAAGGCCCAAGCTCTTGTTGGAAAGTTGAGGCCGGAGAGGATCAGCATTATTGAGGTAACTAAGCTAAGGGCTGATTTCTGCCAGGCCATCATTGAGTTTTCCGACGCCGATCATAAGCTAGTGTCTGAGAAGGTAGTCGTGCGTAATATTACTTTAGGAGAGGTTTGGTCTGAATGGAAAACTGCTGCAGAGATAGAGGCTGCTGCGAAAACAATAGCAGTTGTGGCAGCGCCAGGCGAGGCTGCTATTAAACTTCAGTATCCGTTGACTGGCTATTTGTTCTGCGATGAGGGCGGAAGGAAAATTGCCATATCTATTCTGAGTGAAGTTGGTTGGATTTATGGCCAGCGGAAGTTTAAAGCCTAAAGAGCGACTTTCCTATTTCGTCGCAGCAAGCTCGGTAAGAGCCCACATGCCGTTTTGATTGAAGAACCAACTGTCTTCTTCATAGCCAGACTGGTAGCAAGTTGCTTCGTAGGTTTGATTGCGAATAGTCGATTTGTATTCAAAAGGTTTATCGCTCGGTGGCAATTCATTGACCAGGCAATACTCAAGAAACTCGGCTAGCAGTGTGGCTCCGTCTTCATCACTGAGATCAAGTTCGAGTGAGACATCCGGTAGGCCAAGACCGTGCATACCGCAAGAGAAAATTTGGCCTTCGCCGCCAATGCGTTGCACATAGGCTTCGATGTAGGCGGCTAGACCCTGTTCTTCGCTCAGTTCGGCCCAAGCTTCTGCTGTATGGGTAAGACCGGCGGTAGCAATGTAGACACACTGACCTTTTAGTTCAGTGAGCAGAATCGATACTGTCTTTAGCATGTCTGAAGCTAGCTCAATTTGATCTTCGGCTGCGCTTGCAACTTCGGCATTTGGTCCTGAGATATAGAGCAAGTGCGTATGATTTTTGATAGCTTCGCTGTGATTGCTGCTTAGGCGGCCAACGCCGCATGAAAGCAAGGTTTCAGAAAGATCGCTGTCTCGCTCTTTGATGTCGATATCGTAGATCACTGCCTGACTTTCTTTGTTGGTGAGAGTGATACCATTGCTCGAATTTTGTGAGTCGACTTTAGTCAAAAGATCTAAAATCTCTTCAGTGCTTTGGTAGTTTAAGGGGATGATCACCAGCAATTCTTGGGTTATGTCTGCCAGGTCTTCACCTAACGAACTCAAATCAAAACCACTGGTTGTGAGAGGCAGCGATTGCTCTGATACTTCACCGATAGCATCAAGTGTGGTTTTGAACTGTTCCAATCTCTGCTCAAATTCTGGCCCACCATCAAGGTTTGGCAGCCTCTCTTCTAGTAAAACGATTTCTTCTAAGGCTTGATCAAATTTACCAAGTGCCACCAAAACTTCTACTTTGGAAAAATAAGCATCGGGAATTGGATACTCTTTTATTGAGCTGTCGAAGATTGTCAGAGCCTGCCTTAAGTCACCGTTGTGGGCCGCTGCTAGGCCCTGCTGCAGCATATCTTTAGCTCTTTCTTTAGCAAGCTCTGGTTGCGGCGAAGGCTTAGACATGGTGAACTCCGTGGTTTTTGGAAAGAAATATCGGGGAAAGAGTGGGCAAGTTTAGACACTTTAAGCAAAGCGCTTCATGTCTTTATCTGGATGTTGGAAGAACAAGACTGCCATTGAGCCAGTCAGGGTGAAGAAAATCAAGATAAAGAAAGCAGAGTTGAAGTTGTGGGTTATGTACGAGAGTTTGCCCGTGAGATAAGGGGCTAGTACGCCGGCAAAGCCGAGGTAGCAGTCCATTAAACCAAGGCTAGTCGCTGCTTTGTCTTTAGCTAAGTCGCAGTTGATGGCATAGAATGCGGCGTTTGGCATGAGGCCAAAACCAAGACCAAGAGAGTACATGACCAGGGCCGTTTCTAAACTCGGATTGAACATCAAAGGGATGAAGCAGAGGCCCGAGAGGAGCTGGCAGACCCACATCATATGACTGCGAGCAACCCGCATGCTCCCTGTTTTCTTCCAGAGATAGTCTGATAGAAATCCAGCAGAAAAAAGCATTACAGCGGCAGTGAGCCAGGGGGCAACCAGAAGTTCGCCCACGTGTTTCAAGTGAAGGTGATAAGTCTGCTCCATATAACCTGGCAGCCAGGTAACTGAGAAGAAGAGCAAATAACCAAAGCCAAAGAAAGCGAAGTTGTTGGCAATCAGAGATGGGTTGGTGAAGAGAAATTTCCAGGTGGTTTTGCCGAGCGAGATATCGTGAGCTTTCATTTCAGCCATTTTTCGCTCACGGTTTAGCGGTTGGCCTTCGCGAATGATTTTTAGCTCAGCGTCGTTGACGAATTTTGAATGTTCCGGATAGTCGCGGTAAATGAACCACCAGATTACGGCCCAGACAATGCCAGCGCTACCAAGAATGGCAAACATGGCCTTCCAGCCGAAGCTGGCAATTAAGCTGGTGATGAGAGGGGCGCCGATGACACCGGCCATGGGCACAGCGCAGAGCCCCATAGCAGTTGATCGGGCCCGTTCAGTCGAGGGCAGCCAATCGGCCACAACTCTTGTCAGAGCCGGGAAGTGAGGTCCCTCGGTAATTCCCAGCATGACTCTTACGGTGAAGAATATTGGATAGCTAGAGCATATGCCCATCAAGGCTGTGCAGGCTGACCACAGGACGGCGGCTCCCGACCAAACGCTGCGAGCGCCCCATTTGTCAACAAGTATTCCGCCACCCAGAGTCATTAAGGCGTATCCGACGGCAAAGGCAGCGGCAATGGCGCCAAATTGTTCGTTGTTAAAACCAAATTCAGCCTTGATTGGTCCGATGGCATAGGCCATGGCTGAGCGGTCCAGGTAGTTTATGAGGGTGATGATAAAGCCAAAGCCTATAATGACCCAGCGATAATTGCTTGCTTTCGCCAGCGTTGCGACGGGCGTGGGCGGCACAGCATTCTCTGAAGCTCTCATGACTTTTCCTGGGGCAAAATGGGAATCTATAGTTTAACGGCCTAGCTTAATATAAAATCTCGGAAAAATTCTTTCCGATCTTTGAACTTTTTGCTGGCTCGGTACGTATATAGTCTCGTATCGCTATTTAATAGTTACCGGAGCGTTGTTATGACTTTAAATCTAAAGAGATCCAGATTACTCAGCATTGCCGTTGCCTTCGTGGCGCCTCTGGCTCTTGGCAGTCTTCCTGCGCAAGCTCAAGATGGCAGTCCTGCAATGGAGATGCCTCCTCCAATGGCCATGCCCGCCCCCGGCGGACCTGGTGAAGAGGGGCCAGCCCCTGGGCCAATGAATTTCGCCATGGCATTGCCAGCCGGTGCTTCGATGGAGGCCATGCCAGATGCAGGCATGATGGACATGGGAGCTCGTTTTCTTAAGGGCGACGTGGCCGTTACTGATGATCAGTACGAGAAGCTATATCAGCTTCGGGGCGACTTTATGGATAAGTTCGCACCCAAGATGCTAGAAGTTATGACGCTGAAGCGCCATCTAAAGGACGTTTTGACCAGTGCTGATATTGATAGCTCTAAGGCCAATGATTTGAAGAAGCAGATGGCTTCAGCGGTTCAAGATCTCGCTAACATGAAAATCGATAACGAAATAGCGACGATGAAGGTCTATACACCAGAGCAACGCAAGCATTTGCGTTTAGCGATGATGAAGTGCCCTGGTATGAGCGGTTGGGGCCATGGCATGTCAGGTGCATCAGGTATGGGCTGCCCTGCCGGAGGTATGCGTGGTCGTGGCGGTTTCATGGGTGGCCATCACAAATCGATGGGTGAACATAAGCACGGCGGCTGGAAAGATAAAGGCGGTCCTGAGAGCGCTCACTAATTTGGCTCTCTCTGGTAAACAAGCTTAACTAAGGGATGACATAGCTTGGTTTATGGGAATATCCCTTAGTTGAGAGCGAGTACTCGGGCTCGCCTGGCAAGAGCGTACAATTTTAACGAGATTAAAATGTAGATAGTCATAGAAATGAGACTGACCTGATGGATAGTAAAAAAATCTCTCTTGCCTCCCTGTTTGCCATCTCTGTGGCTACTGCTGGTTGCCAGCTGGCTTTTGCTCTAGATGCCACCGGTGAGAATGTCGAAGAAGCTGTGCGGAAGGCTCAAGTTATAAAAAAAGACTATCCGGTCCATGCTGTAATCTCCGGTCGTGAAGCGACTATTCTCACCCGGCGCCATCCCAAGGCCACTGATGATGACTTGCGAATCGATTCGGTTTTGATTACTAAGTCTGTGCTTGATAGATTCGATTCTATTGGCACTGTCCAAGTACTTTTTCGCGATGAAGATTCGAGTAGTGGAAAAAGTGTCGAAGTCACAGCTGGTGATATTAAAACCTATGCCAATGGCTCAATTGACCCGAGAAAGTTTCTAGCGACTATCGCTGTCACCACCGTTGGTGGCGATGATGAAGCAAATAAGAGTAAGTTGTCGGCAGAAGAGCGAAAGTTGTCTGTTTCACCGGGCCCATACGAAGATCAGCGTTTGCTCTTGATGGATAGAATCAACTCTCTCAGGCGTAAGGGAACTGGTGTGGCACCTTTTGAGGCAATGTTCGCTCAACTTGATGCACAGGCAAAAAGTGGTCAGTCAGCTTCAGTAAAAGAGTCATTACAAAAGTTAGGCGAGAAACTAGCTGAGCAAGAAGACTTGGTGCGACAGGCTAGTCGCACTGGTTCAGGCCGCGGCATTACCGTTGTTTCTTCCAGCAAGACTTTCAATCAGGCCTCTAGTCAGAACTCTGATCGGCCACAGTCCGTTGCCAGTTCGACAAGCTCTGACCCGATGGAAGCTCAGAATCAGGCTCTTATGACCAAGATTAAGAGCGAGCTGATGCAGCATCGTGGTGACCCGTCTTTTGGGGTCTATTATTTGCGCAAGTTAGGTGATATCGTCGCTGAAAAAGCGAAGGGTGTAAGCCCTAGCCGAATCAATTCTTTGCTTTCTAGCTTGGCAGACGAAATGGAGCATCAGCCGGATGATCGGCCTACCTTCAGAGGTGGGGGAGGACGTGGTCCAGGGCCAAATCCGCAAGGGCCTCAGGGCCCCAATCAGGGTTTTACGCCCGGTGGAGGACCAAATTAGATTTTGGTGCGCCTGTGACAATTACTTCGGGTATGTCAGCAAATGAGTCAAGATCACGATTCTGTTGACCATGAGCTTGGCAAACAAGAGTTTGGCAAATCAACAGATTTGCCTACTGTGACAGACTTTGGGGCTGGCTATCGCACTCGCAATTTGGCCGAAGATAATATGACAGAGGCTTTGCTTGAAGAAGAGAAGCGCTTTCAAGAGCAAATTCGCAAAGATCCATTAATCGGCACCGTACTCGATGACAAATATCATATTCTTGAAGTACTGGGCTTCGGTGGCATGTCTGTGGTCTACAAGGCCATGCAAGAACCGGTTGAGCGGCTTGTTGCAGTTAAGACTGTGAAATTTAGAGTGGATGAGAGACCAGACATTTGGCGGCGATTTGAGCGCGAAGTGAAAACCTTGAGTAAACTCTCTCACCCTAATGTAGTCACTGTCTATGATTGCGTAATCGGCACCGATAGCCAACCTTATGTTGTGATGGATTATTTGAAAGGCTCTTCCCTCGACCAAGTTCTGCTTGAAGGCCGCCTCTCTCTAGAGCAAACTTATAGTGTGGCAGCGCAGATTTGTCTTGGTGTGGGCCATGCTCATCGACATGAGGTCATTCACCGCGATATCAAGCCAGCCAATATAATGTTATTAGACGATACTGCTGGTGGTGGCAATATTTCTGCCTTGAGTAGTGGCCCTAGGCTAGAGCAAGCATCTCATCGCCAAGTAAAAGTAGTAGATTTTGGTCTAGCAAAATTGGGCGAAGATTCTCGCAAACTGACACATTCTGGAGAGCTTTGGGGCTCTCCTCCTTATATGAGCCCAGAGCAAATCTCAGGCCGAGAATGCGACGGTCGCTCCGATATCTATTCTCTTGGCTGTGTCATCTACGAAATGCTGACCGGAAAAGACCCTTTTTGGGGTGCCAATGTTTATGAGTTGCTTCACTGCCACATGCACAATCAACCGCCAACTCTCGCTTGCGCTTGTCCCGATGGACAATTCCCGGTGCAATTAGAAAATGTCATTGCCAGGGCAATGGCCAAAAATCCGGTGGAGAGATTCGCCACTATGATTGATTTTAAGGACGCCTTAGAGCAAGCTTGTTTGCATCCCGACCATTCGATTAAGAATTTTGCTCGGTCGCCAGATTCTGAGCGCTCCTGGAGTTTTGCCGAGCAGCAGAAAGCAAGCAACGGCAATCTTCAAACAGTTCCCACCACTTCATTTGCTAGCCCTTTTGCACCACCCGTTGCTAACCAACCCGCTGCTGGCCAGGGCACAGCGGACAATTCAGCAACTGCCACCCATATGCTTACCTACACCCTGACTGTTTTGATGTTAGCTGCCTGTGTATTATTTGCCGTTAATGCTGGTCGTAATCTTGAGCACACTAAAGTAAGGCGATATGTGCCCGGTTCGGTCACGACTTCGGCAACTTTTGCCGGCTACAGTAAAAATAGTTCCAATTCTGGTTTAAATAGACCTCAGGCGTCGCCTGGTGGTTCTGCTTCCGAGTCTGAGGCTGAAGATTTAGAAAGCCGCAGTCAGTCCAGGCGCGGGCGCTCAAAAACCGCCACACGGCATGTTTCAGCTTCTTCGAGTCAGCGCTCTAACGAGTCTGTAAAGAAAACAATAAAAGATTCTTCTCCTAATTCATCTATTGGCGGCGTAGATCAGTCAAAATTCGAACTGTTAAGGCGACTCAAAAGTCCCGCCTCTCAGAACTAAAATTGGTAAGTGATTAAGTCCACGTCGAAAAAGTAGCTGAATTATGAAAAAACAACAGATTGCAGCATCACTCATACTCTCTCTAACGCCGCTTCTGTGCCCCATGTTCTTGCCCTGTGGCCTTGAACTGAGCCAGCCAACTGAAGCTGCGTGGTATGACAACGAGAATACTTTTCTTGATCGAGGTAAGCAGGCCTACAACCAAGGTCAGTTTGATCAGGCTATTCAGGCATTAACCGAGTCAATCAAATTGAACGGTGACCGGGCTGATTCCTATTACTGGAGGGGCTTAGCGCTTTTGGCCATCAAGCAAAATGACCGCGCTCTGGCCGATCTTAATGACGCCATTCGCTTAGCGCCAGACAGCACCAGCTGTTTTCTTAGCCGTGGTTTGCTTTATTCAAATCTGGGCCAGCTTGACAAGGCTATTGCCGATTTTGATCAGGCTCTGGCGATTGACCCCAATTTAATTGATGCCAAGACCAACCGTGACTTTGCCGCCAAAGAGCTAGAAAAACAGAAAATTGCTAAGGCTAAGCCCGTCGAGCCAGCAAATACTGACCTTGCTGTTACTACTGTTGCCAGCAATCAGGTTGCATCAAGTCAGACCGGCAGCTCGGTGCGGCCCCATGTGGCTCGTACCACTAGTGGCTATGATGCTAAGGGCAAGCCAACTTATGGTATTTCGACTGGGCACGCAGGTTCTTCTGTTAGCACCACTCCAGCCGTCACAAATCAAACTGTTATTGCTACCGCTGCTGGTATCAATGACCCTAAGTGGCTAGCATTACAAAAAGAGCTAGAGGCTAAGGTCGCCCGTGAGAAAAAAGAAGCAGAATTGGCTGCTGCGGAGCGTTCGCGCAATGAATTGAAGGCCCGCGAATTGGCTTTGAAAGAAAAAGAAGCCGAAGAGCGAATCGAGCGGCAGCGCAACAAGCATGAAGTGGAAGAGGCTCGTCGCTTGGCCATGGCCAACAACGGCAAAGTGAAAGGCCCCGCGAAGAC
>CAJXZK010000226.1 GCA_913063055.1 uncultured bacterium | reverse complement strand
ATTTATACCCGATCAAGTAATGAATAATTTTTGCTCTAACCAGCTAAACTGTCTAGCTTACCCCTCTGTCCGACCTTGAGAAAACCGTGAATTCGTCTAAATTGTTGCTGTCAATTGCCTTGGCTCTTGCCTCGATCGGTTATACGGCCTTGCCACAGGTTGAAGCAAAAAATGCCGCCACGGTCGTTCCATCCTCTAAAGCCGCCCCCATAGTGACTTCTACTAGCGACAGCTACGAACTAAACTTTCCCTCCGAACGCGCTCTTGCGCAAATAATGTGGACACGAGAGACCGCTGGCACTGCGATAATCAAAGGTGCTAAAAAGGCCAAGGAGCGGGTTCTGGCTCGTGGCAAAGTAAAACTGCCGAAGAATGTTCTGTTCGAAGTTGTGCTCATGCCTGAAGCGCTAGACCACATGGAAAGCATCGAGCAATTCGCTGCTCTACCAGTAAAGAACATGATTGCTGCCAAACTTGATTTCACCGACGAGCATCTGCGCCACTTGAGGAACTTCAAAGGCCTAACACATCTAAATCTCGATGAAACTCTCATTACAGACAGGTCTCTTTCGATAATAGGGACATTTGCCGACCTAATGGCTTTGAGACTAAGCGTCACAGACGTCACTGGCAGCAACTTTGAGGCGCTGTCAAAACTGACCAGTCTCCTCAGCTTGAATATTCGAGGCATTAGTCTCAAAGCTGGCAGCCTGGCGAAGCTAAAGGGGGCACTGACACATTTGACAGACCTCGATTTGAGCAAAGTAAATTTTGGCAAGGAAGATGCAGCGGCACTTGTTTCAGCCCCAGAGCTAAAAATGTTAGACCTAGCTGGCAATAAGCGATTCGACGACTCTTGTGTTGTTTTTTTGGCTGGCATGAAGCACCTAAAATCTCTCAATATAACCGACACCTCGGTCACAGATAAAAGTCTCCCGGGTCTGTCCAAGCTACCAAAGCTCAAGACGATAACAGTAAGAGCAAGAACTTTTTGGCGCTCTGGCCAGCCCGGTCAATTGATAGGACGCTTGAAGGTCATTGATTCAGCCTCGAAAAGCAACACTACCGAGGATATGTTTAGCCCTCTGCACTAGTGACTAATTAGGTAACAACTGCATTTAAAGTTATTGGCAAAGACAGGCAATAATCTCTTAACTCGTTATGATCAGGTGATGGCAGGAGCAGGAATGAATTCAACAGAGTGTAGTCGTCGCTTTGAAACTACCATGGCAGTGAAAGTGGCTACCTACGATATCGACTATGCCAATCACGTCTCAAATATCGTTTATTTTCGCTGGCTAGAAGACCTGAGATTGCAGCTTCTTGAGGAAAACTTTCCCCTAGAAGATTTAATGGCAGAGGGATATATGCCAATCTTGGCTTCGTCAGCCATTGAGTATAAGAGAGCAATAAAATTGTTCGATAAACCCATAGGCCACATGTGGATCGAGAAGCTGGGGGCAGCAACCATGCAGTTTATGGGCGAATTTAGAGTTGATGGTGTGCTCACTACAAAAGCCAGCCATATCGGTCTATTTGTCGATTCAGTAACGCAAAAGCCAGTTAAATTGCCAAAGCAGATTGTTTTAAAGTTTGAAAATTACAACAAATAATATTTTTAGTAAAAGTGCAGTCAAAGAGCGGGAAACATAGATGTCTAACAACACAGTAGCAAAAGCAGTACAAGAACCAGCCACAGTGCTTGTAACTGGTGCCACATCTGGCATTGGCAAAGCCATCGCGCTGGGCTTTGCCAAGAACCATTTAGCAATTGCCATAAACGGCTTTGGCAAAGATGAAGAAATCGCTGCAGTGCTCAACGAGCTTAAAGCTGCAGGAGCAAAGGAAGCCATACATGTGCCCTCAGACATGAGTTTGGCGGGCGATATTGATCGACTGATCACCACTACACAGAAGAAATTGGGCAGTCTTGATGTTTTGGTCAACAATGCTGGAATTCAGTACACTGCAAATGTAGAAGACTTTCCTGCTGAAAAATGGGATCAGATAATCGCGATAAATCTCACTTCGGCTTTTCATACCACCAGACTGGCTCTGCCCATGATGAAAGAACGCAATTTTGGCAGGATAATAAACATTGCCTCAGTACACGGACTGGTGGCCTCGGTGCAAAAAGCCGCTTATGTCGCTGCTAAACATGGCATCATTGGTTTAACAAAGGTAGTCGCCCTGGAATGCGCTCAGCAAAACATTACTGCCAATTCCATCTGCCCAGGCTGGGTGCTTACTCCACTGGTCGAGGCACAGGTAAGCGCCATAGCGACAAAAGATGGCATTAACCGCGATCAGGCTGTGGAGAAACTGCTTTCAGAAAAGCAGCCAAGTTTGCGCTTTGTCGCCCTTGAAGAGCTAGCAGCTTTGTGCCTCTTCTTATCATCTTCGAGCGCTGCTTCAATTACTGGTGCTTCCATGCCAATCGATGGTGGCTGGACCGCAAGGTAGAATCTTGCTAAAACCACAGGCAAAATCTTGCTTAAGCATAAGTCTGAGGTCGACTGTGATCGCACTTTCCCTGGAAATCCCGATGAAAAAAATAGCACTGTCACTTCTTGCACTATCGTCTCTACTTCTATCGTCAACAGCGACAACTGAAGCAAAGCCGGCACAAATTATTGACTGTGCCAGTGCATGCAGAAGCTGGCTAGGCAGAGCCGATCTTCTCCACTCAAGAGTTGGTGTAGAAGTCATGGAATTACCCAGTGGCAAAGTCGTATTCGAGAGCGACGGCAGTAGGCGCTCCACCCCAGCATCGACAGCCAAAGTGATCACAACTTCTTGCATTTACGATGCCCTTGGTCCTAATTATGTTTATCACACCAGGTTAGTAAGCAATGGTGTAATGAGCGGTACTGTTCTCAAAGGCGATTTGATTTTAGAGACAAGCCAAGATCCAAGCCTCAATCGCAGCGATCTCGTAGCACTTGTTAGAGACGCTGGAATTTCTTTAGTTGAAGGCAAAGTATTAGTGTCTTGCCCGCCCGAAGGCCACGACAACTACGCGGTCAGCTGGCTGGCCGAAGACTTTGGCCAAGACTGGATGCCAGTTTCATCTAATTTAGTGGTCGACCGCAATATTGCTTTCATTAGTGGCTTACCGAAACAGCTGCGCGTGGCCGATAGCAGAGGAAGCGGTCTAGCAATTCTAGAAACACTTATCCAATCAGGCATCGGCACAGCCTGGCTCTCCCTCGACCCGTCCAGTAATATAGTCACAATTAGTCGTGGTACCGCCTTTGGTAGCAACGGCAAGATAGATAGTTCGATCAAAAGAGATGGTCCCTATGTGGTTGCCAATCCCGATGCCTATAATACGGCTATTTTTCAATCAATTTTGAATGACCAACACGTCAAGACATCCATGCAGGCCGCAATTTCAAAAGACAACCTGAAAGAGGGCTCGGCCGATTACCGCACTATCCTTGCCGACCACAGCTCGAAACCCTTGTCGCAAATTATTCGTCTCTGCCTCCATGAGAGCGATAATTTGTACGCCCAACAATTGCTGCGCACCATAGCCCTGACAGATCTCAACAAAGCCAAAGCTGGTAAGACAGCAAGTAAGAGCAATCGTGCCGAGACAAGAACCTTAGAAGAAAGAGGTTTACTCAAGGTGGGCGAATGGCTATCGTCGCTTGGTGTACCAGGACGGGAAGTGGTCTTGTTTGACGGCTGTGGTCTTTCGCGTAAAGACTGCGTCACTCCACATGCGCTCAATTTAGTCTTGAAACATATGGCGGCAGAGGCAGACAGCGCCCCGTATCTTGAGCTTCTCAGAGCAACTGGCGATGGCAGTAATTCCTATCGCTTCAAAACTGGTGCAATGGATACAGTACGAGCTATTAGCGGCATCCTGGTGAATAATTTCAATCAGACCGAAGCCGTTACTATAATGATCAATGGCCATACGCCATCAGTGAAAGAGCTGCGCATTGCCCTATCTGATTTAATTGAGCGGCTTAAGAGAGCACCCATAAGTCGCCCCGAAACCAGTACCAAAGCCAGTACCAAAGCAGCAACAAACACATCTACGGCTAGCTCTAGTGCATCAAAACCAGCAGTGCAAGCAAAGAAGACCACAACGAATCATCGGAAGCATCATCACTAAATTAGTGAACGTGATGACTTACCGAGTTGAGGTTGGCAGCTAAAATAGTATGTTTTTCTGGGCTTTCTTGCTCTTCGTAGACAGCTTTAATTCGTTTTTTCAGAGCAAGAAGGGTGCGGGGCAGTTCGCCTTTCACGCCTTCTCTAACTATCCACTGTGGAACAAAGAAACCTGGGTCGATGTACATGCTATAGGTGAGTTCCGTTTTGGCACCACCATCAGCAGGGCTCATGTCCCAAAAACCACGAAAATCTTTTAGTGTGCCAGCAATGCGCTTAAACTCAATACGCCCACCTCTTTCAGTTTGCTGGTAGCGCGACTCAACGGTGTAAGCCAGCTGTGGCAAGAAAGGTATAGGAGCAGTATCTAGAGTCATCTTCAAGACCGATAGGTTGGCCTGATCAGTAACAACCTCTACGCCCTTAACTCGAGGAGCAATGCGGCCACGAAATTCAAAAGGATTAACCATGATCGGCCAGACCTTGTCTGGAGACTGATCAATAATTATCCGACCAGTAACAAATTTTTGTGAGCCTACACATTTCAGACCAACTACCACTTCACCGCGGTTGAGTTTAGCCATAGTATTTTTCTCTTCGGTCTGAACTTGCTCCTCATGTGTATTGGCAAAGGCTGGCACCGCCGGTGAAGCCATTGTTAGACTGAGAGCGAAAATAGTACAAAGCGAATAGGTACGAACGTGCTTAGCTACTTGCATAAAACTTAAAAAGGGCATGGTCTCTCCAGAACTCTCACCTGCAGCGAATTTTGAAATTTCTTTGGACTAAAATTTCTAAAAAGGTGCAAGGCTGACCTTATAGTCGTCTAAAAGATATAAGCCGTCAAGAGGGCAATACTCACGATGTATATATCTTTGCAAGCTCCGAGAGGTGCACCATGACAAGGATAATTGCTATTCGATAGATATCAAGAACTAGATCAAGCAGGAAAGATTTATCTTCGCTGTTGAGAAAATACTCATTATCAGCACAACTAAAAGAATAGGTTTTCACCACATCTGGTGGCTTGACGATTATCTATTGGCTATTGCGCCCAGCCGCCCATTCAACTTGACTTCTTCTTTTTCACTAGCAAGTAATGTCGATTTTGTCGGTATGTTAAGAGAATCTGGCCTTGACTACTGAGCTGGGGTTATAATAGCTGCGAAATGCCGTAGCTCGGCGCCTGTAGCGCTTAAAGTACTCAAGAGGACACGTAATGCCTACCTTTGATAAAGATCAACAACCACTTTTTGCAAGGGAAGGTTTGTTCAGACAAAAATTGAACCAACTACGTACTGGTGAGAACAACAACCCACGCACACCTCCAGATGCTTCGACACGCTATAAAGAACTTGAGCAAGGCAGCTACTTGTCTAACGTCAAGAACAGCATTGAAAAAGTTGACCCAACAGAGAAAGAGCGGGCTGCGCTCCTAGACCAGTCCACTGAACTCTATAATCGCTCAGCGATCACTCGCATTATCCGCGACGAATTAAAGCGCTCGAAACGCTACAAGCACAACCTCAGCTTGCTTGTAGTTAGCATTGATGAGTTCGACGGTGTGGCCAAGAAATATGGTGCAACCACCGTTGAATCTATCATCAAAGGTGTGGCTTCATTCTTAATGGCTATCATCAGAGACGTTGATATTCCAGCTCGTTTCGACAATGGTGTTTTTCTTGTTCTTTGTCCTGACACAGAGCCCAAGGGTGTAAGTGTTTTAGCTGAAAGAATTCGCAGCAAAATCATGCTCACCAGAGTGTCTGATGTCGGCCAGAATTGGCACGTTACTGTCAGTCAAGGTATTGCTGGTTTTCCTGGTGCTGCCGTTAAAGGCGAAGAACTCATCCAAAACGCAATCATTGCTGCCAATACAGCGCAGAAAAATGGTGGCAATCAGACCGTACTAGCTGACTAAAACGAAGCTACCAATTGTAAGATTTGAGGACCTTTTCTAGGTCCTCTTTCTTTTTGCTGTTCTCCGCCATTTGCAAAATCAAGGTACATTGCTCTTCGTTCAATCTTTTGCTCTTGAGATAGTCGTAGGCAAGTTTAGCTCCACTTGGGTTAGCTCCCGATGGGAAGCCGCAGGCCGAGAGAAAATCCTCAAAACTAAGATCAGAACTATCATTTTTCTGTTGGTCGTTCTGCAGTAATGCTTTGGACAAACTAATATCAGCTTCTTTTACTTTGGTTAGAACTTGACTGGCGTCCTGGGGTGCAATGGTGCCGTTAGTTACCATCTCTTGCAAAATAAGGGCCTGATTAAGTTCCACGTCAGTAAGAAGATTCAGGCGAATAAGCATACGGCCGAGTGGAACTTCCTCACTAACACCCTTATCTAAGGCACTTAGAAGAGCTTTCTGGGATACCATTCCGGAAAGCAGGAGTAACTCACCCAAGCGAATTGGTCTGACTCGGCGAGCGGTCAAAGCAGAAGAAATTAAGCCGCTATCTCCCGGCTTCCCTCCATTTTGAGAAGCACTCATGGTCTGCTTGATGCAATCAATTGCTTGCACTCGGGAAAGTTTGTGGTCGCGCAAGAGTGCTTGTGCAATCAAAGCAACGAAAGCTACTCGCTCTTTGACAAGACCACGCAGAGCTAAAACTCGAGCCAGCTGTAGTCCTGTTGTATACGATACGCTCAAGCCTGTCTCTAAAGCAGACTGATCTATGGCGGCAGCAGACAAAAGCAATTCACCAAGGCGATTGGCCGCATTGAAATACTCACTATCGATACCAAGTTTTTGCATGGCGGCATTCAAACTTAAACCGTCTTTGGCTATCAGCTTGAGAGCAGCAGTTGCCACGTCTTCGGTAATAAGCTGATCGCGAACGAGCGATTGCAGGCTCAATGCTTGTCTAAAGTGCTCTTCAGTAAGAAAACTCGAGGCTATTAAGACTCGACCAACTGGCACGCCAGTTTTCAATGCCACGGGCATGGCATCAGCTAACTGAGGCAAGGTGACCAGCTCAGCCTGAACCAAGAGGTCGCCAACCAAAACTTGAGAAGCTCTTTTTTGCATGATAAAAGTCTACCGCACTGTCTTAGTTTTGCTCTCAATTCGCTTCAAGCGAACTGCTATTTTCTCAGCTTCTGATGTGCGGCCACATTGCTTGAGAAAAGCCTTATAGTGAACCAGGTAAGGGCTCACCTTTGAATCATCTTCTGGATTTTGAGATTCAATTGTGGCGATGGCACGGCGAAAAAGAATTTCAGCCTGCTTATGGTTACCGTGCCAACAATAAAGCCAGGCAAGGTCAGGAAGAAAGGCAGCAAAGCGCTCGGAATTGGCACCGGCATAGCCCTCTTGATAGCGCATTGCTAACTCATAAAGCCGTTCAGATTCAAAGGCGTTACCTCTTCTATGTTCAAGCAAAGACAATCCGGCCAGGCTATTTACCAGTCCAGGATCCATATAAGCATTGGCCTCGGCAAGATTGACCGCTGCTTCAAATGACGACTTTGCCTGAGCCAATGAGCCGTCTTTGAGAAAGAGTCGAGCTTGATGGTCTTTATTCCACCACTGCTGCAAATTAGTACTTGCTTCAGGATCGGCAGTCTCACCAAATTTTGTCTCGATGGCATGAGCAGGGCTGCACACCAATATCAACGAAACAATAAATAAACCGACAAGAGAGCGGAGCAATTACTTACCTGTTTCTGGAGTTTTATCTTGGCCTTTATCTTGAGGTTTCTCTTGAATTTTTTCTTGAGATTTAGCTTGCAGCTTGGCTAGTCTAGCTTCAAAAGGCGCAGCTTCAGCCGATCTACCATTTGCTTTGAGAGTATCAACTACATATTGAAGAATAGTGGGGAAGTTAGAATGTTCTTCACCGATATGGCTCTTTGTCTTTTGGGCTAAACGAGCTTCCATAGCAGCCACGTGGGCCGCAGGGTTGGCCAAAATACGAGCCTTCAAAATATCAGCACTACCCTCGTCAGGGGCTACTGGAGCAGCCACTTTACCTGGGGGCGCACCGGCATTAGTGGCAGGAATACTGCCCGCTGGAACAACCGTTTTAAACTCTTTATTACTGTCCATATTGGCTTCGAGAGCAGTCAATAACACTTTGAGTTTTTCTATTCGGTCAAGTAACTCTGCGTCTATAGCTGTCGCAGCAATGTCATCTATGGCCAAAAACTCAGCAATATTTGCCTTACCGGCGTTAACTGCCTCTTTGTCGAGGTGGCGTAAGATTGTCAAAAGCTCGCGGCGTTCAGGCTTGCGTAAGCCGTCCTTTAGGTCATAAGTCTGCAAGTCAACCTTTCCATCGGCTCCCTGGGCTTTTTGTGTCGTCAGGCTGACGGCCTGCAATGCGCCGTTAATTGCCTCGCCGACCACAGCTAAGCTCGATCTAGATATTGAAATAACTCGATTTTCTTTGCTCTGACCGTGGTCGACAAAGGTAACTTGAGCCAATTTGTACTCTACAGGCGCTGCTTCTAAAGCCTGCTCAGCCAACTTTACAGCCTCAAGCTTGAGCAATCGCTCACTCATGTTGCTATCGAGAGCCGTGGTAATGAAAATCTGATCGTCCTTCAGTTGAGTGTTTACCCTATTAGGTCTGACATATTGCCTTTCGCTCAAATAGCTGGCCACCCGTTTTGCTGGCTCTAAAATCGAATCGTCCTTGATCACTAAAGACTTAAGCAGTTCATCTTTTGAGATGGCTCCGGCAGCGAAGGCCTTTACGTCTCCAGCAGTAACTGACACTTGCTTAAAGGAACTCAGTGAAGTGGAGTTGTAGAAATAGACAACCACGCGGGGAACTTCACCCGGAGCTAAATCTACTAAAGTCTTCGCAATCAAAAGCGCTTCGATTTTACAGTCGTTTTGGTTTGCCTTCGGATTCTTATAAGTCGCAACTTCAATACCGTCTTCTGCTACTCGCGCATTCAAGCGAATAGTTGGAGCAAGAATTTTTGCTTTTTCTAGAGCATCCACAGCCTCGCCGTCACTAGGTAGGGCAAGCGCTGGTAGACCCCAACATAGAGAGGAGATTGCCAGACCGGAAACTAAAATTACCTTCTTCTCGCCCACGCTCAGGAGCCCCCACATTCCAACAGGATTTACCCATTATAGATGAAGGTTCTAACTATTGTTGGGTGGGCACTAAGGCTTGGGCCAGTTATTCGAGGTTGAAACCCAAACTGCGACCCAACTTAAACCAAAAAGTATCTTTTATGCGATCAACTCGGGCCTGAGTCTTAAACAATAAATCTCGACTCTGCTCGTGGGTAGCCTGCTCAGCTTCTAAAGCCTCTTGCAACTGACTGACCTGTGTTTTCAGTTCGCCAACCAAAAGGGCCTTATTAAAAAGTTCAGGCATATACTTAAGTTGATCGGCGTTGGCGGCCAATTCAAGATCGCGGGTGCGAACATCAAATTCACGGTCTTTGACCTGGCGACGAAGCTGCATTAACTCTTTGCGCTGAATATCTATCATCTGCTGCAAGCGAGAGTCGGCTTCATAGTCGTCTTCTTCTATGATGCTTCTCAGCATTAACGGTGCTGATTTGAAAATCTCGGCACCATCAACAATTGCATCAACCTTAGCTGGCGAAAAATCAAAAATATCAATATCAGCAGAAGCTTCAAGGGCACTAACGGCCTCGGCTTCTTGATTGAGCGGAAATTCAATGAGATTTGAAGGCTCACCATCAGAAACTTTCTCAATTTCATCGCCGAAAATTTTGTTCAGTAGTTTCTCAAGGTGTTGTACATCTGCTGTCTCTTATACACATCTCCGAGCCCACGAGACCGTACTAGATCTCGTATGCCGTCTTCTGCTTGAAAAA
>CAJXZK010000225.1 GCA_913063055.1 uncultured bacterium | reverse complement strand
TTTTCAAGCAGAAGACGGCATACGAGATCTAGTACGGTCTCGTGGGCTCGGAGATGTGTATAAGAGACAGGTACAATTACAGTCAGCGCCCAGAAACGCATAAATCACCTGTTCGCTAAGATATTTGGTCGCCGCACCGACATTGTTTTTGCCAGTGCAACAGCTGGTGGCATGGGAGACGTAACCCAAATACCATCAGGCAGTGCCTTTCCCATTGCCATTAGCATCGATGCTGCTACCCAGGTCGGGGGAGCGCAAGCACCATTGATGAACTGCCAACCAGGACAGATCTTCACCTTATACTTTGACAACAAAGACGATAGAAATGCCGCTTTCACCTCATTTACAGCAGGCTCAGCCAATGTGCAGTACTTTAAGGCAGCTATGAGCGAGGCATTGGGTCTCACCCATTCAAATCCAGCAGTAATTCCCTCAATCTCTGTAGGCAGCGTCATCAATCTAAATAACGGCGAAGGTGGCTATCAAGCAATGAGCCACGAATTTTATGCCGATATAATGGCCAAACCCTACATTTTGCTTCCGCTAATTCAAGGCCCACCGCCGCTAAATCAGTCTGCCGCAGTGATTGGTTTCGTCGCCCTAAAAATAACTGGAATTAGTAAAAAAAAACGGTGTAGCTTCAATGAGCGGCATTATTGTCAAACCAGCCGTTCTAGGCCGCTCGGGTGACTCGCCCACGGGTACCTACGCTCCGGCACTGAAGAATCTTTCTCCATCGACGGTGCGGCTCGTTCCCTGAGCGTCTACCGACACATAGCAATTAAGAGATTAGGCACAAGCTCTTTCAGACGAGCACGAAGAATTTGCTAAAGAATCTGATGACGAGTTAGAAAAATTGGTTGCCTGTGTGGCAAACTGTTTTCGCTGCGCACTATAGGCTCGTTGATAGAGTAGTTCTGCCTCTTTATGCGAACCAAGAGTGCTATACAAATCAGCTAGCTGTTGCGCAACATAACCCACCGCTGGGTGATCACTACCAAGAGTCTGTTCGCTTAACTGCAAAACGCGGTTAGTAGTGTAGGCAGCAGCACCGATTTTAGACTGAGCATAGTAAATCTTTGAGAGCTTAAGCATCGCTCGCAGCACGTCGGCCTTTGAGAATGACTCACATTTCTGTTTGATTCGCAGCGAACGCAAACTAGCTTCTTCGGCCTGTTCGAATCGGTTGAGCTTTTGAAAAACATCAGCCAGCCAGTCTAGAGTAATTGCAAAACACTGCTCAGCATCTTCACAATTGTGCGCCTCTAATAACGCCGTCTGAAAATAAACAGCAGCATCTTCAAGCCGATTTTCTTGCTGTGCCGTTGCGCCAGCTTCGATAAAAGATTGCCATGCGTTTTTCAAAAATTGCGCCATAAATCCTCCCTCAACTGAGGCCAGTGAACTAGAAAGATAGTAAGGGATGCCATTTCACAAAGTGAGATTTCATTTTGCCTCTTCAAGTGTGGCGAAGTAGTGGCAATTTTCGAAAATTTTGGCAAAAGACAAAAGACCCACGAGATTGCGCTGCGGTGGTCAACTTAAGCGCAGACAGATAATTAGCCATTAGGCTGAACCGCCATGCAGCAATCAGCCGCTAGGTCGATAGCCCAGGTGCAAGAGAACTGTCAATATAGGGCTATGGTCAGTAATGGTCGGTAACGCTCGGCTCTGGTCGGTAACGGACAGCCCCAATCCCAATAGTTACCTTTTGGTGCGGCAATCCCAGTGGTTACAGTCAATCAAGAGAGGATGCGTGGAAATCGAACCCAGCACAGAGAAAAAAGATTCTCAGTTGAATGAGGAGCCTGCAGAAAAGAAATGCGTGCTCGTTCTTGACGACGACAGTTCCTTTCAAGATCTAGTGGGCAGTTTGCTCACTGCCCACGGATATGAGGTCTGGCCAGCCAGCACAGCGGCTGAAGCTAGCTCCTTCATGGCAGTGCGACAGCCTTCGCTGTTGATCGTGGACTACCGCCTTCCGGTCATGGACGGTATTACCTGGATTTCAAAACTCAGAGAAAGCGGCAACAATATACCCATCCTCTTTGTCTCGGCTACATGGTGCGATGCAAGAACCTTCAACTGGCTGCGAAATATCTTGAAAGTGTCTCTGATTTTTCGCAAACCCATAGATCCACAATTATTCCTCCAGGCTATTGAAGATCTAATAGCGTCTGAACCTCAAACAACTGTTCCTAGCGAGAAAGCCACTACTCTTGATTCCCTTACCAAGCTCGACTTTTCAAAACTAGTTGAGCAAGGAAATTATGATGAAAGCCTGCAACAAATAGATCGACTAATAGCAGCCTCAAGCAATGATAAAGAAGCTCTAGAAGAGCTGAACCAGATCAAACGAAAAGTGAGAACGCACAAAGCTGTACATATTGCCAGAGAACAGTACCTAGCGCTGATTCCTGGCATTTGGCAAGATTTGGTGCAACAAGTGCGTGCAGCCCACAACAATGAAGATTCTAGCGATAATTCACTATTAGAATTCGCCCGCGAGACCGCTCACAAATTAAAAGGCACGGCTGGCTCCTACAGTCTTACGCACATTTCTGAAAGCGCTGCTCACATTGAAAGCTTTCTCAAATGTATCGATCCATCGTGCAGCAAAGAAGAAATGAGTATTTACTGGGCAGAGATAGATCGTCTTTTGAAAGAAGGCCAAGAAATAGTCGACTCTCTGGCCAAGAAAAGTGCCAAGTCACTAGCTAGTGAAGAAGAGAGGGCGATCTCACTTCTATTAATCTCTCCAGACAATTCTTATCGCTCAATTATTGCCCAGTCAACCGCATTCAATATTGATGTTCACGTGGTCAATAGCGCCGCTGGTGCCATAACTAGAGCCAACTCTATGCCCTTTGATTTGGCCGTAATTGATCTTAGTTTAGATCCCGATTCTAGCGGCCTAATAGCCTCTTTGACAAAGAACTTGCGCTCAATTCGCCAGTGCAAGCAGATGCCATTTGTATTCATAGCTGATTCCACCCAATATTCGAATATTTCGGCACTAATTTACACCGGCTGCGCTGGACTGCTTGAGCCACCAGTTAAAATTGAAGCACTCGATGACACTGTTAAAGCATTAAGCGACGCATTTAAGCACAGAAAGCAGCGAATTCTCTGCGTCGATGATGATCCGATGCTGACCTTCTTCTTAAGCTGTGTCTTAAGCCAAGACGGTTTTGCGGTCCAGGCCTTGAACGAACCAATCCATATTCTAGAAGCATTAGAAAGCTTCCAGCCAGACCTGGTCTTACTTGACGTCATGATGCCTGGACTGAGCGGTTATGAAGTTTGCCGCATGCTACGCGGACATCGAAGCTGGAGTCATTTACCTATTGTCTTTCTGACAGTTAAAAACGACATGGATACTCGCAGTGCTGCATTTCAAGCCGGCGGCAATGACTTCCTTGGTAAACCTGTTGTACCAGAGGAGTTATTAGCTCGAGTAAAAGCTCACTTAGCCCAAGCAAAAATGGAAAAGCATGGCGATCTGGATGACATAACAGGGGTGCTGGAATGGGAGCACTTTGAAAAACAGGCTCAGAGACTATTGCAAGAATGCAACATGAACAATACTGCTGCCTCACTGGCCGTTATAGCAGTAGATAATCTCTATGAACTTGACGATATTCACGGAGAGTATACAAAGCAGCAGGTTCTAGCTGAAGTGGGAGAGTTGCTTTCACTGCGCTTCCGCACCAGCGATGTTCGCGGCATCTTAAAGAACGGTGAATTTTCTGTAGTCTTCAAAGGCGAGAGCAGCGCTACCACCAGTGGTGCAATAGCGCTATTAAAAGAAGAGGTGTCGAATCGCATCTTCACACGCACAACCGGAGAGCATTTCCAAATTATCCTCAATGTTGCTGAAGCCGATGCTGGCACAGACGGTCTCACTCTTGACTCGCTGATAGCCTGTGCCATGGAACGGCTCGCTATTACCAAGCAACCGATTAATCCTGCCAATATTACAGGAAACTTTCGGAGGTTCTCGCATCAATGAGGCACGTAGATGCGATCAAGAATGTAATTTTGGTTGACGACGATACCAATATTACTTTCTTGACTAAACTTGCTTTAAACGAGCTTACCGACTGGAATGTGATGGAAGCATCATCGGGTGCTCAAGCACTTGATTTGGTCAAAACTTTCAAGCCAGATTTAATACTTCTCGACGCCATGATGCCGGGCATGGATGGCCGAACCACCTATGGCAAACTTCGCGAAATCGAGGCACTAAACGCCACCTATATCATTTTTATCACTGCAAAAATTCAACCTGATGACATAAGTCAATTCTGTGATCTCGGCGCCGAAGGCGTAATCACAAAACCATTTGATCCAATTACTCTTGTTGAAGAGATTGAACGGGTGCTGTCTCATGCTAATACTCAACGTGTGAAATAGATGCGCAAGCCCAAGCTGCTAACAGCACTGGCATTAGGTTTTGGTTCGCTGCTAATCGCTGCCACCGTCTTTACGGCTGCCACCATTTTTGAGAGGCAGCAGGTGCTTTATGGAAAAGTTGACCGCATTTTCCAGCACCTGCAAACTGAGCCTCAGTCTAGAGAACAGCAAGAGAAGTTTGAAAAGAAACTGCATGAAGTCCATCATCTCAGGGCCACCCAGAACACTCTAATTCTCTCTCTCGGCACAGGATTTGTGCTGGTATTGCTGATTGCATTTCAAGCCATTATGATGATTGTGGCCAAACGACTAGCCGAAATGGACCGCACCCGAGTGCAACTTGCTGTTACTCAAGCATTGGCTGAATCGCAGGATTTTAGAAGCGGTGCTCTGCGAGTGCTCTCGGCCATGGGAGAGCTCTACAATTTCGCCTTTGGTGCCGTCTGGTTAGTCGACGAACAACACGGCTGGATAAAGCCACATACTATCTGGGTATCTCGCGATGCAAGAGATCAGACCTTTAACCAGGCTACTCTAAGTTCGGTCTTTAAAAAAGGAATCGGCCTACCAGGACGCGTATGGCAAGCAGAATCGCCCTGCTGGATTACCGATGTTGTGGTTGATAAAAACTACCCTCGGGCCAAAGCAGCACTTCGAAGTGGGTTGCACGCAGCTCTGGGCTTTCCAATTTTAAAAGACGACAAAGTAATTGGCGTAGTGGAGTTTTACTTTCCCAAAATATTGCCTCGCCAGAGAGATTTACTTGACTTACTATCGTCGTTTGGCCACGCTCTAGCAGCTTTTATCGAACGTATGGATTTTAGAACAAGACTGACTGAAGAAGCACGAATTGCTACTTTTGCCGCTCTTGTCGGCCAAGTTGTGAGCAGCGCAACTGACCTAGACGAAATGCTCACGGAATGCGCCAATCTAACAGTCCAGCATCTTGGTACCAAGTTCGCAGGTGTTTGGATTCCAACAGGTAATCAAAACATTTTTGAGCTCAGGGGTCAGTACGGAGACACAGCTTCCCTACCAGGCATGTCTAGACTAGAAATTGATCAGACTAGTATCGAGAGGCTAACAGCCGCAGAGACAAAATTTGCCCGCAACGGTAACCTACTTTTGAGACTTGCCTATAAGCAAGCAAACAGAAAACCAGAATTTGCCCCTCTTCTGATTACCCCTCTGTTGGTCGGCACAAAGTTAGTGGGCCTAATTGGCGTGCAACAGAAAACCAAACTTTCGGATAGATCAACGGCAACCCTTTCTATCGCCTGCAAAAATGTGGCGCTGGGAATCCTTCGCTGTCAAATGAAAGAAGAACTTCAGGCCAGTGATAGGTTATTTACTGAAATCACCAATAACCTGGAAGAAATGATCTGGGTAACCCAACCCGGCGGATATGGTATCAAGTGGGTGAGCAGGGCTCTAGCCAAGTTCTTTCACTGCACACCAGAAGAAATGCTTGAGGACCCTTTGAAGCCTATAAAGGGCATACATGAAAGCGATAGAGAGGCGGCCTATAGTTTCTTCCAGAATAGTGCAGTCGGTCCCTCTAGCGTTGAATATCGTCAGCTATGTGCAGATGATAAGTGGCACTGGTTGTGGTGCCGATCTTATCCCAGCTTTGATGAAAGTGGGAAGCTTGCTGAGGTGTATGGCATCGCCATCGACATTACAGAAAAGAAAGAAGAAGAAAAACACATTCAAGAGTTTTATTCGATGGTGTCACATGAGTTGCGCACGCCGCTAACTTCTGTGCACGCCTCATTGCGCATTATGGAAGGCGGACTTGTTGGGCCGTTAAGCGAAAAAGTCCAACACATAGTAACAATTGCGCGGCAAGAAAGTGATCGACTAATTCGCTTAATCAATGACATTCTGGATATCCGCAAAATCGATGCCGATATGCTGGAACTAAAACTGCGGGAAATTGACGTAGCCTATATTGTTGAGCAATCACTCTCTGAAATGAAAGGCATGGCCGATAGCGCCGGGGTTGCTCTGGTTAGCCATCTAAACTGGCAGGGTGTCTTTACTGCTGATCAAGATAGAACCATGCAAATGCTAGAGAATCTCCTCTCAAACGCCATAAAATTTTCTCCCAGTGGTGCAGCAGTAGAAGTGACTGTTGACAGACGAGAAGACTGGCTGCGTTTTACAGTTAGTGACAAGGGCGCTGGTATTGCATCAGACAAACAGCACAAACTCTTCTGCAAATTTCAGCAGCTTGATTCATCTGATTCTCGCCCCAAGGGCGGCAGTGGCTTGGGCCTAGTCATAACCAAAGCAATTGCCGAGCAACATGGTGGCAGCGTAGGTTTTGATTCTGAACCTGGTAGAGGATCAAACTTTTGGATTGAATTGCCACTTACGGCAAAAGTACAAACAAGAAGACTAATGCAAACACAGCAGAGCCCAGGTGTGTGAAGCAACGGCTAATAGTGCCTAGTATTGGCAGCTAACTGCCTTTCAACAAATTGATGCTTACTGTTGCCAGGTCTGATTGGGGAAACTTGCAAAAATGCGCAGGATCTGGGTGGAGGCCTGCCTCAGCCGCGATCTGGTTGCAGACGTCCACTTCCAGAATGTATTGATCTGAGTACCCGTGGGTAGCATCGTATGCGGTGGCTGATGTCAGGCCGATGTTTGCCGCAGCAAGCTTGGGTGAGATAGTGTGCAGTTCAATCACCAAAAGTCCAAAGCGGTGAACGAATGGCTGCCAACGGCGGAAATGTTCTAGCAGGCCTGCCTCTACATCGTTGTTGTTCAATCGTCTGCCCCGATAGCAGAATGCTCCAGTAGACTGACTAATTCGGCCAGCCAGTGGTTGAGCAGGTTGCTCCCATGGTCGGTTGTGGTCGAGGAAGGTGCGCACGTTGAGCAGGTCTTCCAGCGCTATGCCGTAGTTATCGCTGAGATCACGGGCCAAGAGATCTGGACGCCCGATATCGCCCCAAGTGACTTTAGCCCAGATGTCCGCCTTAGAAAGATTGGCACGAGTGACGCGCAGGGCGACTTCATTGTAGTCAGCACCAACCAATAGCAAAGGGTAATCTTCCAGCATCTTGCCGCGCAGGGTGCGCTGAGAGATGACCTCGAAAATATGCTGCAAAAATGCGCCGTTGCCACAGCCCATATCAACTATGCCCTTTGGCTGCTCGTCGAGAGGACCATTGAATAGCTCAATAATTATCTCGTCTATCTTTTTGAAATAACTCATGTGCGCGCCACCACTTCCCCACACGTTCATTTCGCGGTCTACGTGCAGCTCAGGCAGCTCGGGCTTGGTGTTCGTCAAAATTTCGGCATTGCCAAATATGAGTTCTTCGAGGTTTCGGAAAGTAGGAATATAGGAAACTGTCACCCCGTAGGCACTAGCCCTACGGGCAAAAAACAAGCCCTTTTCTGTAAATCGATAGGTCTGTCCTTTCTTTTCAAACCAGCCAAGATAGGAGAAAAAATCAAGGATTTTGCCGAAGCTCTCTTCGTCTTCGTGAAATTCGTCAGCCTTGAATGATGCCTCCATAAAGTACTTATGAAACATTCCGCCCATGCCGAGCGAGACAACGGTAGGGCCAATAGCAATGCCTTCAATGTGCATCAACACTTGTTCCTGGACGCTCCTGGTGTCAGGATCGCTGGAAAATTCGATGCCATAATTCTCGCGGTACTTTTTGAAAATACCCTCCAACACGGTAAAGGGTGCTCTCTCAAATTTGCGTCTGTGAAACTGACCAGAAAGGCGAAGCAGCGTCACTACATCTTTGTAAAGCCGGCAATGCTCAAAGGCCACAGCACTTTTTGCATTGATGCTGTATTTGACTTTGTTGGTGACATTATTTACTTCAGCATCGAGCCAACCCTGTGAAGAGAGGATGCGCAAAGCAACGTTGAGATAACCCTCATTGGCTTGAAATTTGGAGGCCAATTCTGTGACATCAGCAGTTTTATGATCGAGCAGGTGTTGTAAGACGCCCTTCTCAAGCAGTGTATAGGCAGTGGGCGCCGTGGCTATTCCGTCCAAATGGCGGAATATCGTAGCGCGCAGTGCAGCTTTGTCTTGTTTGGTCAACGACATGATGATAAAGCCATTAGTAGTGCCGGTAGAAAGGCTAATCTTATCAAACACTGAAGATGGTGGAGCGGACGCAACTGCACTATCAGTAGAAGTATTAGACGCACAAACAAAAAGACCACCCAGATTACTCTGCGGTGGTCTTTTTACTATCGTCTGACTGCCTATTGCGTAGGCTCGATATTTCTTGCTGCTTCAAGTCAGAATCCACAGCTAGCGGGTTATCACTACAGTTTCCGGTCTGCGCAGACCTGATGTTTCCACTTAACCCCTCGGCTCAAAGTACCCAACTTATTTATTGGTGGGTGCTCACCGCTTATGTAATTAGTATATCCGAGCAGAAATCTATTGGAAGTCCCCCGATGAAGATAGTTGCTATATCTGCTGACAATTCGAAAGACTACTCTTAGCCTCACTATCGATATCTAATCTAATAGCCAAGCGCGTGAACCAGAGTGTCACCATCGGCATATTCGTTTGTATATAGAGTTATGCACAGGTCGTGGCTAAGCTTCTTGTCCTATTTTTGCTGGCTTATCTTTGTTGGCCTCTCCAGAGGTCTTCAAAAGCAATACTCAGACCAGCATCAAGAAGGGCCTGTGAAGCGGCATCTGCCCTGCCGGCACGTGGTCGCTCCTGGCCAGATGGCCAGCCAGACCAGGCTTGCTTGAAGAGCCCCATTTCAGCATCCATCACAGCGTTGAAGATACTAAGTTCGGCTTTAGCCGTGGCTCTTTCACTTCGGGGGAAGTTTTCGCTTAGCTCGATGTTAAATGGGTTGCTCATCATTCACCTATATCAGGCAGGGGGGATGGTTTTAAATTACCAAGGCGTTCTTACTGATTTGTGACTGACTTTCTCTAGGTTATGAGCGCTAGGCTATGAGCGAGGTCATGAGCGGTCAGTGCGGCCACGGCCGTCGTAGAGTAATCGCTCTACCGGTTTGCCTTCGACTAAGTGCTGAGAAACCAATTGATCAGCATCCGTTGGCCTGACATGGGCGTACCAGGTACTTTCGGGATAGACAACTACCATAGGGCCGTTGCCGCACTGGTCGAAGCAGCCAGCTTTATTGATGCGCACCCGTCCCTTTAGGCCCCTAGCAACTACCTCTTGGCGCAGGGCCGAGCAGACTTCTTCACCACCATCTTTTGAGCAAACTTTGCCTGAGGTACAGACAAACACATGCTTTTCAAAGATTTCCATTGAATCGTTCCCCGAGGTCAAATTTTGAGATGTTTTACCATGAATTGTTACATCAAAATGAGTTTTCTTGACGACAGCTCAATATAACGCGAGAATTTGGCCTGCATCTATCAGGTAAAACTGTTAGATGCTGTTAACTAAGGCCGCAGACAGTATGGTACTCCCAAAAGTAATGGCGGGAGTTTAATGAATCCTCTTTATGAGGGTCGCCGACTTGAGGTCACAAATTCGAC
>CAJXZK010000224.1 GCA_913063055.1 uncultured bacterium | reverse complement strand
ACCTCTCTATTCGTCGGCAGCGTCAGATGTGTATAAGAGACAGGGGCACTGGAGGGTCTGGTTGGGGCGGTCAAGGTCGCCTTTCCGGTCAAAACTCAGCCCGCTTAGGTGGGCAAAGCCAAACTTCTAGTAGTGGTTCTTCTTCTTCTTCTTCTTCTTCTTCCGGTTCTTCTGGCCAAAGGGTATGGAATTCTCCCAATTCATTTTCCAAGCATAGCGAGGGAACCACGGCTAATGGTGGTAGTTACGATCGCAACAAGTCGGTTAGTGCTGGCAATGGTGAAGGCTACCAAAAAGGGGTGACTACCACTGGAACCACCGCTAATGGTGGCGCATATGATCGCAATAAGTCGGTGTCTTACACAAAGGGCGAAGGGGTTACTAAGACTGTTGAGACCACAGGAACCACGGCCAATGGAGGCTCTTATGACCGCTCCAAGACGGCCACAGCTGGTAATGGCGAAGGCTATAACAAGAATGTATCAACCACCGGAACGACTGGTAATGGCGGCAGCTATGACCGTAATAAGACTGTCAGCGCAGGCAATGGCGAAGGCTATAACAAGAATGTATCAACCACCGGAACGACCGGTAATGGCGGCAGCTATGACCGCAATAAGACTGTCAGCGCAGGCAATGGCGAAGGCTATAACAAGAATGTATCAACCACAGGAACGACTGGTAATGGCGGCAGCTATGACGGAGATAAGTCAGTGAGCGGCGGCAATGGCGAAGCATATAACAAGACTATTACCACCACTGGCACAACTGCTGATGGTCGCACCGATGAGAAGACTAGAACGACCCCTGCTCCCAAGCCAACAGAGGCTTCTAGCTCTAGTTCTAGTTCTAGCTCTGGCTCTGGCTCTGGTGAACCACAATAGCCCTATTGGCTATTTATCTCTACTAGTTCTTTGATGACGAAAGCTACTCGTTGAGCCGCCGCCTGCACGGCGGGGATAATTTCGTTTTTCTCTAAGGTCTGTACATATTCATTGTTTGAAATAGCCCTTATGGCTAGGTTGGCTATGCCGTGAATGGCTGCTACTTGAGCTATGTAAGCGCTTTCCATATCTTCTGCATCGACGGCGAAATTGTGGCGCACAAAATTGAGCTGGGCCAGACCTTTTGTCCAACCATCCAGTGAACCCACTACTCCGGCAATGAGCCGAGGCTCTCTGTCTTCTATTTCTTTCGGCCAACCAGGGCCGCTCCACTTAGAAAATTTGGCCTTCAGCTTGGCGCTGGTCGCTAAACCCTGTTCTAGTAATTTGTTGTCGCCTGGTAGTTGGTCTAACCGCACCGCTTCTCCATCTTTTAAATAGCGAATAGATGTGGTGGCCATGAGCAAGGTTTTCCGCACTGCTAGCGTTTCTTCTGAGCAGATAATTTTCATTGCTGCACCAAGCACCATGTCTCCTGGTAGCAAACTCTCGTTGATGGCTCCTGCTGCTCCACCATGCAAAATTAAGTCTAGATTCGAGTTAGTGTTCCTGCCAATTAAGTGTTCTGTGGCTGCTGCGGCATTGGCAGGACCGATGAAGGAGATGATTGCAGTTAGCTCTACGCCGGGTAGTTCGGCCGAGTAAATTTGCCAGGGCGATTTTGCTACGGGCTTGAGTTCTGGAATTAGCTCAAGTAGGGGAGCTAGCTCAAAACTTGTTGGCACCACAATGCCAATTTGCTTGGGCCTATTGCTCTGCGATTTTTCTTTCAATCTGCTTTAACGGGTTCAGGCAGCTCGTCAGCCTGGAAATTGGCCAACCCAGGTACATCTTTAGAAGCAATAGGGTTGTCGCGCAAGAACTTTTCTATGGTGCCTGTAATGCGCCATAGCTGGAAGAGGTTGCCTTGAGCTTCAACATCGCGCATCAGTACCGCTCTGTGTAAGAGCAGCTTCTTTTGAATCAAACGCGATAGAGTCATGCCGCTAAAGTGGAAGCAAATATCAGGCTTGTCTAGGCTTGGATCAAATGGCACCACTTCTGGTTCACCATTGGCTTTCGAGCGCAGAAGCCAGCCATGAATGCTGCCAGCTCTTAAATGAAAACCAATACTGGTGCCATTTATTTTTGCTTCTTTAAGAGCGCCTTGTTCAATCCGCTCTGGTACAAATTTTTCAAAATAGTAGTGGGCCAATTGCTCTGAATAGTCTAAGCTGCTCGGCTCTTCCACCACTGCAACATGCTCACCCCAATTATGGCTTTTCGCTGCTTTAATCAGTTTGTCGAAATAGTCTTTATCGAGACGCACCGGCAAAATTTGATAGCGTCCTGCTACTTCAAATAAGTTGCGAGTTTTTACTTGAACATCATCGAGTAGAAGCTTACGCAGAGTGCTCGGTAGATTTAAGCCATCTTGTTCCGCGCACTGTATTTCAGGGCAATTGAGTGATTGAGCCAAATGGGCCAGCCATTCGCGGTTGAGGGTCATCTGCGTCGAAACTAGATTACATATGCGTGGCCGGGCGTTGTCTTCGATGAAATGGAAGAAAGTACTAACCGCTACGTCAATTGGTAAGAACCAGAGAGTTGAGTCTGGATTGTATGCTAGTTTTAGCGATGAAGTTGGGAAGAACGGCTTAGAGGCTTCTTGTACCAGCTCTTTCAGCAAGCTATGAATGCCTGAATATTTAATGGTTTCACCGCTTTTGGTGTCACCGCTAATTAATGGTAAACGTACCAAATACCAGGGCGACTCAGTGCCACTGAGGCTCTCTAAGACCCGCTGCTCGTATTGCTGACAGGTACTTTCCCAATTGCTAATGGGCTTGCGTCTGGCAAATTCTAGTTCTTCCGGAACAACACCATCTTTTTGCACTCCGCCCCAGATTGACGATACGATGAAAGTCGGTGTGCCTTTGAAAGCTTTGACTATGGCCTTGAAGTCAGTTCCCGCCAGGGGAGCGCGCGGAGAGCGAGCCTCATCAAAATTTGGAGGTAGGGCACTAAATATGATGGCGTCATACTTGTTAAATCTAGCTGCTTCACTTGGCTCGACAACTTTGAGACGGTCTTTGAAAACGCGTTCGTCTTCTTTACCGCCGAGGGCGGAGTAGAGCATATTTTGTGCTTGGGTTTTAAGATCAAGCGGCGAAAGGCTTAAGAGATTAAGTGAAGACTTGCAGGCAAAGTGCACATGCCAACCGCGCTTGACCAGATAGGCGGCGAGGGGGCCATTGAAGGCGGTCACGGGACCCCAGATATATGCAACTTTTGGATTAGTGCTCATTGTTTTGTTTGCGAATCTATCTGGATAAGAAGTTGCTGAAACTCATGTCGGAATTAGCCAGGCAGGTCCCGGCGATTTCGTCACCCAGTCTCATACTATCCTCCCTGTCGTAACACCGATAGCTTTCGAGGGGCAGTATTACGAATAGGTAAAGAGCAGCAATGGCAACTACGATGTTGCCAATAGCTGAGACTGTGGTTGTTAAAGGCGCGATGGCCTGCACTGGAAGGATGTGCGTTAGTAAGGGCAGTAACAAATTTACAAGAAGGGCGAGAACCTGACAAATAAGCAGTGGGCCTAGGTAGATACCATTGCGCTCAATAACTTGACGCAGGGATGGTGAGTTGCCTGAATAGATGTCAACCACCTGGATGCCCATAAGGTTCTTGCCGACGCCGCGTCCTTCGAAGAAATAATCGCGAAAAATCAAGTAGATCATAATAATCATCTGACTTGTCAGGAAAATATTGACTACTGGCAGCAGCATTATGAACATACTGACAAAAAAACCGATGCCAAAATCGATACCAAGAGCCGTTAGTCTGCGGCCTGGCTCGATATGTTCTGGCTCGAAAACCGCATCTGCTCTCTTCTCTTCCAGAGATTGATTGAAGGCATGCCAAAGCTGAAGCGGTGACCGCTTTTCGCTTTCTCTTAAATCCTTTCGCGAGCCAGACGATGGTCTAGGCATACTATTCCTAATAAAAGACTCTACCAACAATATTGACTGGCTCTATCATAAAGCAACTGAGGCTGATGCTGCGACATTTTTCGGCATCATGACATCATCGCCCTCCAGGCTGGTCATCGAGGCTAGTAATTATCAGTCAACTGTTTTGGCAGCAAGCGGAACATTTGATTATGGTGAGCGGCGTTGGCTGCTTGGACCAGTACCATTTAGTTAGTGGGAATTACCAAGTAAAGAAAAGGTTGAGCCATGAGCACTAGTACAAGAGAGACCGTAATTATCGATGGACTGCGTACTCCTTTCGGCAAGATGGGCGGAGCCCTTGCCAACCTGAGTGCTGTGAAGCTGGCTAGCCCGTTGATCAAAGAGTTGGTAGAGCGCAATAAAATTGACGCCAGCCAAATTGATGAAGTAATCATCGGTCAGGTCTTGCAGGCCGGTTGCGGACAGATTCCTTCAAGGCAAGCATTGCTTGACGCTGGTCTACCAAATACCACCGAGTCCACAACGGTTAACAAAGTTTGTGCTTCTGGTATGAGAGCTGTCACTTTGGCAGACTTGCGCATTCGAGCCAACGATGGCGATATCATTTTGGCTGGTGGCATGGAATCAATGAGCCAAGCTCCATACTTGGTAGAAGCCAACTCGGCTCGTTTCGGTAAGCGCATGGGCCATGTGGCTTTTAAAGACGCCATGCTCAATGACGGCTTGGAATGCCCAGTGGCTAACGTGCACATGGCCGTTCACGGTGCCAAGGTCGCCGAAGAGTTTAAGATTGGTCGCGAGGCTCAAGATAAATGGGCACTTCGCAGTCATCAATTAGCTATCAAAGCGATAGATTCTGGTGCCTTCAAGAACGAAATTTTGCCCATTGAAGTCGCTGCTGGCAAAGGGCAATTCAAGACCATCGACCGCGATGAATCTCCTCGGGCCGATACCACTATAGAAGCTCTGGCTAAGCTCAAACCGGTCTTCTACGATAAAGGATCGATTACTGCTGGCAACGCACCTGGTGTTAATGATGGTGCCTGCATGCTGTTGGTAATGAGCGCTGATAAGGCAAAAGAACTAGGTCTCAAACCGCTAGCCAAGATTTTGAGCCATGCATCAATTGGACAAGACGTTCCTTATTTAGCCACTGTACCTGCTCTTTCTACTGAGAAGGCTTTGAAGAAAGCCGGCTTAACCGTTAAAGATTTAGACCTGCTTGAAATCAACGAAGCTTTTGCCTCGGTTGCACTTAAATCAATGCAAATGCTGGGCATCGACGAGAGTAAAGTCAACGTTAATGGTGGCGCGGTTGCTCTCGGGCATCCTATTGGTGCCAGTGGCGCTCGTCTTTTGTTGACACTTGCTCGTGAGATGGAAAGACGTGGTGCTAAGTATGGTGCCGCTGCCATTTGTTCTGGCACAGCCCAAGGCGATTGTGTCATTCTCAGTCGTGAAGGTCTTGATTGAGGTTTGATTCGATCTTAGCCTCGTCATCCCTAAGCCTCAGCTAAAGTAAGGAGTACTCAATGGTTGAGACAGCCGGTTCTCAAAGTTCCCACGCCAGTCAAATCGAGGGAGCTCGCTTGCGCATAGAGCAGCTTCGTAAAGAAGTTGAGCATCACCGCTTTTGTTATTACGCACTTGATGCACCAGAGCTGAGCGATGCGGATTTCGACATTCTCTATCGTGAGCTAGAGAGCTTAGAACAGCAGTTTCCTGAGCTGATTGTGCCAGAGAGTCCAACTCAGAGAGTGGGAGCTGCGCCTAGCACTGAGTTTACTCCGGTGCGCCATCGCATACCAATGCTCAGTCTTGCCAACGCTATGTCTAAAGATGACTTGTTAGAGTGGCAAGAGCGCCTTGTGCGTGGACTTGAGATTGAAGACAAAGAACCAACTTTCGACTTTGTTTGCGAACATAAAATTGATGGTCTCTCCATTGCTCTCACCTATGAAAATGGTGTCTTTGTCAGGGGGGCCACCAGGGGTAATGGCGAAGTTGGCGAAGATGTTACTCTCAACTTGAAGACAATTAAGAGCCTGCCGCAAAAACTCAAGCCGGTGGCTGTCTTGCCGGATGGCACTTTGGCTGTTTCTTCTTCTTCTTCTTCTTCTTCTTCTTCAAATACTGAGGCTGACTTGTCTGCTAATCTCGAGCGCCGCATGCCGGCTCTTATTGAAGTGCGGGGCGAAGTCTACATGCCGGTCAGTAGTTTTACCAGTCTCAACAATGCTTTGCGAGAAGAGAATGAGGCCGTTTTTGCTAACCCGCGCAATGCTGCTTCTGGTTCCTTGCGCCAAAAAGATCCACGTAAAACTGCAGCTCGTAAGCTTTCACTCTGGACTTACTTTATCTATGTTATTGATGAACAAATCAAGCAACCTAAAAGTCAGGCTGACAATTTAAATCTACTTGCAGCTCTTGGACTTCCAGTTGAGCCCAGTCGGCAAAAGGTCAATGGATTAGATAAAGTGCGCGATTTTGTTGATCATTGGTCCGATTTGCGCCACGATCTAGATTATCAAACCGATGGTGTGGTGATTAAACTCGACGACCGTAAGCTCTGGGATAGGCTAGGCAATACCTCCCACAGCCCCCGCTGGGCCATTGCTTTCAAGTATCCACCAGAAGAAGCCGAGACTAAACTAGAAGATATTTGCTTTGAAGTTGGGCGCACTGGTGCCGTCACTCCAACTGCCTGGTTGGCCCCAGTTACTCTTGCTGGCACCACAGTGAAGCGTGCCACCTTGCATAACGCCGACCAGATTGCCCGCCTTGATGTGCGTCTTGGTGACACTGTAGTGGTGCGCAAAGCTGGTGAGATCATACCTGAGGTTGTCTGTGTCAAATTTGATAAAAGACCAGCCGATAGTGCCCCTTTTGTCTATCCCACCGAGTGCCCGGCCTGCGGCAGCGCCCTGGCGCGGGTTGGCGAAGAAGTGGTGTTCCGCTGCCTCAATGTCCATGGCTGCCCCGCCCAAAAAGTGCGTCGCATGATTCACTGGGTCGGAAAAGAGGCCATGAATATCGATGGTGTTGGCGAGATGCTGATTGAGCAAATGGTAAAAGCTCATCTTGTGGAAAAACAATCAGACTTCTATCGCCTCACTGAAGAGTCGCTTCTCACCCTTGAGCGCATGGGCAAGAAATCGGCTATGAACATATTAGCGGCGGTGGAAAGTTCTAAGCAAAGACCCCTTGCCGCTTTGGTGTTTGCCCTCGGCATCAGGCACGTCGGGGCCTCGGTGGCAGAGCTTTTAGCCGACCGGTTTAATTCTATGGATGCTATTGCTAAAGCCACTCTTGAGGAAATGTGCGCGATTGAAGGAGTCGGTACGGTCATTGCGGAGAACGTCATTGAGTTCTTTGCCCAAGAAGAAAATAGGGCGCTAATCTTTGAGCTGGCTGAGCTGGGCGTGAAGATGGAAGTAGACCAGGATAAGCAAGCGATTGTGTTACCGCAGTCTCTTGCGGGTAAAACTTTTGTTGTGACGGGCACACTGGAGAAACTTGAGCGTCTAGAGGCGGAGAAAGCGATTAAGGCTCGCGGAGGCAAGGCCACATCTTCAGTGTCGAAGAAGACCGACTATTTGGTGGTTGGCGCTAATCCGGGCTCTAAAGTAGAGAAAGCCCAGGAACTTGGTATAAAGATACTTGATGAGAGTGAATTTTTAGAGCTTCTCGAAATGCCCTAAAAACCATAGAATCCCCTAAAACTATAGATTGTCCGAAAGACTATAGAATGTCCTAAATACAATAGAATGTCCTAATTACAAAAAATAGAATCGAGAGAAGAATAGATAGGTAATTCTAGTTGAGCATAATCTTCTTCCACAGCAAAGTCTTGAAAGCACCAAAGCGGCTAGCTCTAGTTTCAGCTCTATTAGCCGTGTTGCCAGTTGTTCCGGCTGTGACAGTCGGGCTGGGTTTGTCGACTTACTTACCTTACCCCCCACTAGCGGCAGAGGCTAAGAACAGTCAGAAGAATACCACTGACCCAGCCAATAAGAACACCAAGCTAGGTAAGCAGCTCTTCGAGAAAGGCGACTATGACCTAGCTATTGACGCTCTTGTGCAAGCCACCTATTTCGCTCGAAACGGCTACGCTCCTGAGGCATTTTATTATTTGGGCAAGTGCTATATGGCCAAGGGCGATTATCTTAAGGCCTATGATGCTTTGAAAAAACATTTGAATCAGAGTGTTTCTGGCGAAGGCTGGGGCAATGTTGCCATGGTAGAAACTCTTACAGCTTTAAAGCGCTACGCCGAAGCGCAACCATATGTTGCTTTTGCTCTCAGAGGCGCGGCCTATGAATCGCCGCTGTATCGCGCAGCACAAGTAGCCAATGCCAAATTGTACGAGGCCCAAGGCGATTTTTCTCCAGCCTGTGATTATTATCGCAACGCCTTAGGAGACCGGCCCTGGACCTATTACGACGCCTGGATTGGCTTTGGCGAATGTCTCATGAAGATGAAAAAGTGGGCTGAAGCCTATAAATATCTAGACGAAATGTTGACTACAACCAAAACAATTAAGGGCTTAGACTACGAGCGAGTGCACCTTGATTTAGGTATATGCTTGCTGGCCAAAGGCAATCACCAGGGCGCTATTGATCATTGGCATCAATGCCTTGAATACAATCACGACAATAAAGAAGCGCATCTGCAATTGGCTATGCTGCTAGAGTCTGAGAATCACTTTTCCTCTGCAATAAAAGAGTATCGAAGTTTTATACGCCTCAGCGATGATCCTAAGAATCATGCACCAGACAAAGAAATGCGCTCTAAGCAAGTAGAGTCCCGTATTGCTTTGCTAGAAGAAAAACTCAACACCGAGGTTGCTCCAGCCCGCGCCCAAATGACGCCATATATGCTTATGCAAGAAAAGAAAGCTGAGCAAGATCGCATTAGGCAACAGCAGCAAGAACAGCAGAGGCAGATGGAAGAGCAAATGAAGACTTTGCCCAAAGACGCCGGGTTCTAATTACCGATGGTAATTTTTCTGGTCTGATGGCTGGAAAGCTGAGGTTGAGTACTTATAGCCTGGTGGCACAGAGAAGAGCGTGGCTTTAGGTTGACGCGAAATGTAGCGAGTTAGGGTGGTGGTGGTTTTGCTGTTTGGAGCTGAGCTTACTACCAAGCAGCCTGTTCTCTCATTGAACCATGACTCAATTGGCGCGTTTTTGTCGCCGTTTGAGTAAGTGCGATATCCTCGACAGGGCATGCCGTAGATGGTTTTAGTGCCTAGTTCTTCGGCGTTGTTGCTTTTGAACATTTCTTCGTCGAATTCTTCTAGACCTTTTGTGCTTAAGTTATTACTCAAGTACATTCTCTCCTGCTCTTGCAGGTAATAACGTTTTTTGTTGGGGAAGTCGAAGATGGTGGCACCAACTGTGGTGCTGTGTGGCATGGTTGATTCGTGGCGTACCTTGCCCTTGCCGTCGCAATAGGCATATAAAATTGATAGCCCAGAAGGGCTTCTCCGCTCGTATGCGGCTTCGTATGGTACGCGGGGGAAAGTCTTCGTTAAGTCTCTAGTGGGCAAGTTTGAGTTGGCTTCGAATTTTGTCACTTGTGAGTAGACAGTCATGCCGATGATAAAAGCTAGCACCACCCATAGTGGTGCGGTGCGAGCGCTAAAGAGATTCCCGGGCGAGAGCGAATTCATAAAGACAGCTTCTTCTTCTTCATGGTGACTGAGGCGGTGAACTTTTCTACGGTATTCAGACCTTCGCTGTCACCCTTAATTACGGTGCCCGTAATCACTAAAATCCGACCCCGAGTATAAGGCATCAAGTAGTTAACCTGACATATTTCGCTTTCACCCAACTTGCCTGTATGCATAAGGCGCGCGCAATTAACGCCAGACGGCAGTTTGAGCATTTCGTTGCTGACGAGTTTAAATTCGTCGCATTGCTTGGGCAGTTCGTCAACCAATTCTGCGCTCATTTTACTGAGGCTGCCTTTGGCTTGCTGGTCTGCCAGAACGATGTTGCCCTTGCCTTCGCTTTGCTGCTTGACGAGAATATCGTGCGGATACATGGGGTTTTGAGTGACTTGCCAGCCCCGTGGCAAACCATACGAAAACTATTTTG
>CAJXZK010000223.1 GCA_913063055.1 uncultured bacterium | reverse complement strand
GTTCAAGTGTTTGCGGTGGGCAGCCAATACTTTCTCAAGTATGGCAATCTGCTGATTTTTTTCTTCTAGCAGGCGCTCACGTTTTACCAACTGCATATTGCGCTGTTCAACGATTTCTTTGTAGTCAAAATTTTCAAGTTCAAGAACAATCGCCCGCGCTGCCTTAGCACGAAATTCGGGCAAGAAACTCAATTGCGCTTCCATAGTGTCTACTTGGCTCTCCAAATAACCGATGCGATGCATGGCGCCGGTAAGGCGGTCTGAGGTGAATGTCAGTTGCTCAAGAATTTTAGCAACACTTGAGTCGGTTAGCGTTTGGCGCTCTTGCTTGGAGAAAAATCTTTCATGGGGAGGAATATATTGAGCTGCACCATCAGCAATGGCAGCGCCGCCATCGAGCGCGGCTAGAAGGCGGTCGTAGGTTTTGGCGCTAATATTTGGCGTCATATCTATAACTTCTTGTGCTGCTAGCGTTTGGGGCATTTCGCCGGCGTTTGGCATCGGGGTGTTCCTCTTCAGTTCACACAATTATGGTGCTCTAGTAGTGGTCTGTCCAGAGCCGAGAGGGTTTCCAAGTGGGATTTTTTGCCGTCTAAAACCAGCAATAACACACACCAGTCTTTATTTCGAGGTTTAATTTTGGAAATTTTACTGCTTTTATTGCAGGCTTCAACCACCTGGTTTATGACCGGTTTGATCTGGTTCGTTCAAGTTGTTCATTATCCTCTCTATGATCGCATCGGACTGGCTCAGTTTCAGGTTTATGAGCGCGATCATTGCGCTCTTACTACTTTGGTTGTAGCACCGATGATGGTGGCCGAGCTGCTATCAGGGGTGATGCTACTGGTGGCTCGACCAAAAGCAGTGGGCTCTGCCGAAGTGATACTGGGTTTGGTGTTACTGGCAGTGATTTGGCTTTCTACTCTCTTTATTGCCGATAGTCTTCATGGTGCCCTGGCATCGTCCTTTCAAGTTGGACCATATCGGGCATTGATTGCCTGGAACTGGCTGAGAACTGTGGCCTGGAGCCTGAGGGCTTTGCTGGTGGCTTACATGTGTTATCGCTGCATGCAGTAATAGCGGTAATCGGTTCCTCGCGCAGTTGCGCTATCCACTTTTTGTTAGCCGGGCCTCTTGGCAACAAGGCGTACTGCCAGTCTCTATGTCTTTAAGCTTTGCCTTAAGCTAATCAAAGCTACGTATAGAAGTTTTTGAGTCTCTTAACTCTGTAGGTTGTAGATCTAAATCTTTGCAACCACAAACTCTCAAACACTTTAAGTCACCCAAATCACGTAACCATCTCTAGCTTAATAACCATGCCCGCTGCCCCTCTTGGTTGAGTGTCAGTGGCTTTGCCTTTTGCTTTCACAGCTCTGGGCTAGGAGAACACCATGTTTGAACATCTGCTCGAAGTCTTACAGTCTCTGCCGGGACGCGTAGGAAGGAGCTTTGACGACACATTTCGCTCGCTCAAAGAGCGCAACTTTCGCGTCTATAACACCGGCATGTTTATCTCCAGTGTTGGCACCTGGATGCAAGGCGTGGCTTTGAGCTGGTTGGTTTATCGACTGACTGGTTCTGCTGCTGCTCTTGGTCTTGTCACGTTTGCCAGCAATCTGCCTTTGCTCCTGCTCACCTTCGTTGGTGGCATGACCGCAGACCGCTTTGACAAACGCAAAATTCTTTTGATTACCAACTCGATTGCCATGCTGCAAGCCGTTGTGCTTACTGTTTTGGTTTTCACCGGGCATGCCAGCATAACCTGGATCATCGCTTTGGCTGCCATTCTCGGCTGTACCACCGCCTTTGAAGTGCCCACGCGGCAATCGCTTGTTCCTCTGCTCATTAGCGACAAGAGCTCGATCTCGAATGCCATTGGCTTGTCCTCTGCTACTTTCCATGTCTCGCGCATGTTGGGACCAGCTCTTGGTGGCCTTTTGATTGCGGGAGTTGGTGAGCAGATGTGCTTTGCCATCAACGCTCTCAGCTTCGTCGCCGCCCTGACCGGGTTGTGGATGGTGCGCCTGCCGCCTAAAGAAGTGAAACCAGTGCTCAATGCTGGTGAGAAAGCTGCTGAAAAGGCTGTCGCTAATGCCAAGTTTATGGCCGTGTTGAAGCGTCCGGGCGTTTACACCTTGCTGTTTCTGGCCGCCTTTGTCAGCACGTTTGGTATGCAGTATTCAGTGCTGATGCCAGTTATTGCCGACAAGCTCTTACATGGCCAATCGGTAGCCTATGGCTTTCTCTCCGCTGCCGGTGGTGTAGGAGCCTTGGCTGGTGCCCTTACCGTCGCCTTCATGGGCGATCGGCAGGGGCTGCGCAAGCGTATCGGCTGGGCTTGTTTCGGCCTTTCGGTGGCCCTGGTACTGTTGGCCCTCTCGCAGTTTGTGATACTTTCTGTGGTGGCGATTTTGGCAGCCGGCAGCTGTCTGTCGTTGCACTGGAGCGGTGGCAATTCGCTGATGCAACAGTGTGTAGAGCCGTCTTCGCGAGGCAAACTCATGGGAGTGTACACAACTTTCACTTTGGGTTTGGCTCCGTTCACTGCTTTGATTGCTGGTTGGACGGCGGAACATTTCGGTGTTTCTGTAGCCCTGCTGATTAGTGCCAGCGGTATGTTGTTTGGATCGCTGCTCTATCTCGTCAAGGTGAGAAAGCTTACTGACACGTGTTTGTAAAGCTTGTCTTGCGGCAATCTCGGAAGACTGGTCGCCGTTCATTCTGCATTGGCAGAGGAGCGGCGACCTTTTTTCTCAATTTTGTTCAACTATAGAAAGTAGCAGCGTGAGCTTTTTTAGTATTTTGGGCACAAGAAGAAAGTATGATAAAGGCTGTTCCAGAAAAGGATGTCGAGGAAGAAATGCAGGAGCAGAATCAAGGTTTGGCCAGCGATGACGGGCTGGAAATTTTGCAAGTGGCGTTTAATATCTATGGTTCTCCGGTAACACCCAGTCGCAAAGAATGCCTGCGCTTGATGGCTAGTCAGATGCCTGGTTTGAGCGAACGGCAGTATGCTTCTGCTTGGAACCGCGTTAATTTGCTTTATGAGCAAGCCTGTAAATTAGCTTTTCGTTGGGCCAATGAAAACCCTCCGGGTGCTGAGATTGAAGAAGAAGTCGTTGAGACTGTTTTTCTTGATGAAATTGCGCGCAAGTGCCAAGGCTTTACTCGTGAGCAGTATCGTGGTGCGCTTATGTATGGCTTTGACCGCGGTATTTTCTAGCCTATTCTCCAGGCACTATCCGTACTTAAGCTCGTGCTCAAGACGTTCGCAGGCCAGGCTCAGTTCGTCAAAAAGATAAGAGTCGCTAACGTCAGCAATTGGCAGGTAAAATGCCCGAGTTTGTTCGAGATAGCGCAACTGAAAACCTTTATCTAGAAGTTCGGCTGCGTCACGCACGTTATCGAGTCTGTCAGCTAGTTTAACCAACTTTGTCTCAACACTGGCTTGGCTGATGCGCTCGTGATAAATTCTCAGCTTTTGTTGTTTCTCTTCTTTGGTTGCTGTTTCTTTGAATGTTGGCTTGGTTAGAATTGATACCATCATCGCTATAGGTCGACCAAAATGTTCTTCGATATAGGCAATCGTCACTTTGCCGTTTGAAGCTTCGACGGTGTCATGCAGCAATGCTGCCGCAATAGCGATGGGCTCTTTCAGTTCGAGTTCTTCGGTGATAATCAGAGCAACCCGCATTGGATGAACAATATATGGTGCTGCTTGAGTGGGATTCTCTTTGGTGGGGCGCCTTGTTTGTTTAGCGTGGGTTTCTTCCGCTAAGGTTAGAGCTTTTCCCAGCATTACCTTGTCGAGCACCTTAAATGACTCAATGGCAAGGAGCAGACGATGGCGTAACGTGCCTGCTAGTTTATTGACTGGTTGCGGTTTTGGTGTTGCCGGCATGTATATCTATGGAGACCTAGCTGGTTAGATTTCTGATTGCAGCGCTCTTTTAAAGAGTTGGAGATATTGGAAGAAAGCAACTGTAACTTCTTTCAAGATATCTTACTCCAGGTAATTGTTTCAAGTTTGCCGCTGCTTGGCTTCTTGGATATGCCCGAAATAGTTGATAGTCGGACTTAATTCCAAAACCTTTTTTAGCCACTTTTCAACTTTTTATCTTTTTACCATATTAGATAGTTGAGAGAGGAAAATTTTTTGAATATTTGCTTTCGAGCAGTGCTCAGTAGAATTTTTCTGGATTTCAATGAAAAAAACTGGGGGGCAAATACAAAGCTGTATCGGCCCCCCAAGTTCGGTTCTGCGGCTTTACTTGTTTTTCTTGTTCTTCTTCTTCTTTTTGTCCTTCTTTTTCTTCTCCTTCTCTTTCTTGTTGTCCTTGCCGCCCTTCTTCTTCACCTCTTCGGTTGCAGGCGCAGCGGGTGTTGCCGGAGCAACTACCACTGAACCATTGCCTTTCTCTTTGCCGGGATTGGCAACGGTGTCAGGGTCATCGACACCCTGGGTGCCGATGGGAGAGTCGAGGGGAATGGGGCGATCTTTTTCATCAACGGCAACGAAGATGGCTTCGCCTTCGGTGACGGGAATGGTCTCCCCACGCCTCTCGGCTTCCACTTTTACGCGGATAGTGACAGAGGTGCGGCCGGTCTTGATGATGTCGGCCCAGAAGGTGAGGATGTCGCCGACTTTCACCGGACGTTTGAAAATCACTTCCTTCATGCACACCGTAACGGTGCGGTGCATGGTGGCAGCGCGAGCGGCAACGCCAGCGGCGATGTCGATGTTGGAAAGAATGACGCCGCCGAAGATGTTGCCCGAAGGATTGGTATCTTTGGGGAACATGACGACGCGAATGGCGGGACATTTTGTCTGGCAATTCATAAGTTTATCTCCTGGTAATCAGGTTAGTGGGTGGCTTTTAGGCCAGAAGAAATCACTCGCCACGCGTGTCTTTGATGCTGAGACGGAGGCGTTGGATCAGATCACTGAGTGAAGTTTCAGTGCGACGAGAGCGAGCATAGGTGGGCACAGCGCAGAGCAGGCATTGGTCGTTGTAGAGAGCCTTGAGCTCTTTGATGCCATTGGCCTGAATTTTTGCTGCAATTTTTGCTAAGTCGTTACTGCCGGTTGCACTGCCCGTGGAATGCAGCTCAAGGGCTTGTAGGGAGGCGGCAACGATGTGACGAGCTTCGGCATCTTCGCTGTCGAAATTGCTGGTGGTGATGGTGGCCACCAGTTTTTTTACAGCGCTTTCGTCGCTATCGGTCCAGGTCAACACTTCTTTCAGCGAGCGGTCGGCCAGGCAAGGCAGGTTGGTGTGGAGAGCTGCATCGACCAGTACCGGAACCAGCGCCTGAATGAGAGAATGTGGCAGTGAAACTACTTCGCTGCCATCGCGGGTAGTGAATGAAAATGAGCTTCCCGGTGAAGAAGCTTTGTTCAACCGACTGGTGAGGTCGCTGACATAGCGCTCACCGTGAGCAATTTTCAACTGTTTGACGGCTTCGATTGCTGCCATGGCGCGGATCACGTCTGATGGGTGTGCATCATACGAGCCTTTGCCAATGAGAGTGCCGCTGTAACTGAGCAGGCTGTCTTTGTGATCGGCGCTGAAGTAGAGCATCAGGCCGTTGGCGAACATCGGTCCGAAGTTGAGCACTCCAGCCATATCAGCGGCAAATTCTAGGGAGAATGTGCGGGCCAGATGGCGAGTGAATTCTTCGGCGGTGAGGTCGCGTTTGCGCGGTGAGGGTTGAACCAGGTGGTGTACCCGCTTGCTCACTTTATTGTTGGGGCCAGGTAAGTTCAACTTGCCTGTGCTGAAGGCCTTAGCCACGGCGGCTTCGAGTGCATCGGCCATCTCAGCGGCAAAGCCATTGAGAATTGAGTGAATACCGTGACCGCCGACTTCATGACCGTCGAGCACCCAGAGCGGCAAGCAAAACATCTGCGAGGCGGGTTTGCATATCAGCGACAGCGGCATCTCGCGTGATGGCACGACGGTGTAAGGACCACTGCCTGGTTCATCGACGAAGAAACCGAGGGGGTCTAGTTCTGGCCAGCTGCCTGAGTTCTGGTTCAACTGGCGGATTTTGTCGTCGCTGATAAACCGTTGGTAGAGGTTGCTAGCAAGAGCCAGATAGGCCTTGAGTTCGCTTTCGTGCTTGCCGGAGCGCAGCTGCACAATTGGTGCCGCTAAGACCTTGAATGCTTCTTCGAGCTGAGCGAGAACGTGCTTGCGTTTCAGGATGTTCCGCAGGCTGCCGTTTTTCACAATTGGTTCAGCCTGTTCGACGGCGCCGATTAGCACGTTGACGTAGGCTGCGTGGTAGCGGGACGGCAGCAAGGTGAGGCCGTCTTGGGCAGTATTTTTGAAAATATCAATGGCGCTGCCATCGGCATTGGCGGCAACGAAGGGGTTGGGGACGCTGACAGGCTGGGCGAGCCGACTGCGAAGTTGTTTGACCGTGGTGGCGAAATTGCCAAAGCCAAGGTAACTGAGGTTGTCTCCTCTGGTGTTTAGGTCAGGCATAGGTACTCGCTTTCTCTTGCTAAGTTACAGTCGCTCACGCAGTCAGCGTGGGCGCGGGGAGAGAAGTGATAGTTGTGGTGGCTTGTTTGGGGCCTTGTTTAAATTTGGTTGGTCTTTGATGAAAATGAAAGTAAATTGCGCACTTAAACTAGTAACTTCATGACTGTGATTACAAGTGCTTAGCCACTGATACAGATAAATCATTGAAAGTAAAATCTTCTTGGCAACTTTTAACTAAGTGTGTTTCTTCTGACCGAGGTGGGAATGATTGAGTTTGGCCGGTAGTTTTCGGCTTATTAGCGGGGGTGCGCTATCGCTTGAAAACGGCTCTACCAGCCCTTGTCCAATTTGGTATAGTCAGCATGTTTTTTTGAGAGAGTGTTTTTGTGTCAGAACCAAGTCCAGACAACAATGAGCAGAGCCAGCAGGTGGTATCAGATCCGGTGGCTGAGCCTGAGCTTAAGTCTGAAGCGCAAGCTAAACCAGAGTCCAAGACTGAGACTAAGGTAACTGGTGGTGCGCCAGTGGTAAAGCGCGGAAACCCTTTCGTTTTGCTGCTTCTTGGTCTTGCTGGAGCCGGAGTGGTTACTGCTATTACCTGCGTTATTTTTGAGAAGAAACTACCCGACTTTTTGCAGCCTTTTGAGCCGACCTTAGACAAGCATATTCGCTACGGCATCGGTTATGGCAGCGCAGCTAAAGACTGGCGCAATGAGCTTTTAATTGAGCAGGCGATTTGGAGCAGTGAAGTAAACAAAATTCGACTTGGACAAAATAACGCCAAACCCGAAATTTATAAGCGCGATTACCTCTTCTATTTGGCAGACTCGTACTATCGTGATGAACCTCACTTTGCTGAAGCTAAGGCGGCTTATTTGGCTGGTCGAGCTGAACCGGTGGTTCCTCATCAACCTGGTTATGACATTGGACCATCAGAGCTAGCTAGCAAAATTGGCTATTCAGCAATGCGTAGTGGTTCATATGTTGAAGCCGAGAAATTCTTAAAAGAAGCAATTTCATTATGTAATGCTGACCATGAGCCAACTAGAAAGATGGTTAATGATGGCAGGATCAATTTTTGTCTTGATGCTTTAGCCGAATGCCAGCTCAGGCAAAATAGATTGGTCGAAGCGCAGAACATCATAAATGAGCGCTTGAAACGTCTGAATATGACCAGTATTGACGGTGTCGTTGAGCCCTATTTGATCTTAAACTACGCCCTTCTTCAGGAAAAACTTGGCAAATTTAGTGAAGCCGAGGCTGCCTATAAGAAGGCCATAGCCCAGCACGAGCAAGACGACAAGAATCGCGGTGCTACTCCGGGTGACTCTAAAGACAATAACCGCATGCTTGCTTATGTTTTGCGGGAGTATGCCCGCTTCTTGCGTTCGCAAAAACGACCCAGTGAGAGTTATGAGTTGATGGACCGCGCTGTGGGAATCATGAATAACGCCCCTTAGTTGGTCCGTTTTGCCAAACTGGTCAAGTTCCCTAATTTTGTACAAGGCTCGCGCAGCTATTGCTCTTGACAAGTCGTGGGTGGGCGTTTTCGTCGCTCCCTATCGCCCCTGGCTGTGGCAATGATCCAGGTCTTAACTACTAGCCGCTTAGTTGTAGCTAATAGCCACAATAACACATGACATCAGTACTCTCCCTTTAGTAAGACTAGATATCCTTCTTTTTCACTTCCAGATCAAAGCAATCAATCACAAAGACACGCCTTGCCCACATTTCAGCTTAATGCCTGGCTCAATCATGATGCCTGGGTGAAGCACGGAATGGACACAGCGGAAGTGAAAGTGCGCACCCCTTAAGACTAATTTTGATCGGCAAGGTTTGTGAACTCGAGGAGCAATGAAACAAGTCCATGTGGACGCTAGGACACTTCGGTTCTAGTCAACATTGGGAGTTACTCTCATGGAAACTAAAACAAGCATTTTCAGCTTGTCACTTTGGCGCAGCGTCATCGCGCTGGCCAAACCTTTCTTTACTTCACGGGAAAAGTCAGAAGTGACTGTTCCGTTCGTCGGCATCAAGTTCAACATTCAGGACCGGGTGAAAGCATGGGGCCTCGTTGCTCTGCTCTTCCTCTTCCTGGTCGGCGTGAACAAGATGAACGCAATGATCAACGGCGCCTACGGCGACTTCCAGAACGCACTCCCCGACGCTGCCAAGGATGCAACGTTGGCGGGTGTGGCCTGGAATAACCTGTATTTCCTCGCCGGCATCTTCATCGCCGCTGTTCCGGTCGTGGTTCTCTACGCCTGGTTGCGCGGCTTGCTGGTGATCGTGTGGCGCAAGTGGCTGACTGAGTTCATGCTCAAGCAGTACTTCACCAACCGCAACTACTATCGCATCGCCAGCAACTCGCTGGTCGATAACCCTGACGAACGTATTGCCAATGACGTGGAAGGATACGTCGGCGGTGCGCTCACTCTGGTTCTGTCGGTGGTCGATGCGGTCGTCACTCTGTTCTTCTTCACCCAGATTCTTTACGGCCTGTCGCATTCGCTCACGGCCGTGGCCATTCTTTACTCGACCTTCGGCACCCTGATCTCGGCCTGGCTGTCGGTTCGCTTGATTCGCTTCAAGTACAACCAGCAGCGCCTCGAAGCGGACTATCGCTACGGCCTGATCAACCTGCGCAACAACGTCGAGCCCATCGCCTTCTACCAGGGCGAAAAGGCTGAATGGAAGCAGCTGCTGCAGCGTTTCCATGCCGCCATCAAAAACAACATGTCGCTGATCGGTTATCAGCGGCGCGTCAGCTTCTTCACCACCTGGTTCGACTACTTCGTCGCCATCGTGCCGTTCGCTGTCATCCTGCCGATCTACCTGCATGGTGATGTCAAAATCGGTGCCTTCACCCAGGCCAACATGGCCTTCGGTCAGGTGCTCGGTGCGCTCGCCATCTTCGTTTCGCAGATTGGCACGATCAGCTCGTTTGCTGCCTATGTCACCCGTTTGACCGGCTTGCAGAACGCCCTCGACGCCAAGGACCTGGCTGACACCAGCGGCCACACCGCCATCACCACGACCATTGGTGACAAGATCGCCCTCAACGGCGTCACGCTCATGACCCCAGACTACAAGCGTCTGCTCGTCAAGAACGTGTCGACCGAAGTGCCGCTCGGCACTGGCATCATCATCAAGGGCCCCAGTGGCAGCGGCAAGAGCTCGCTTCTGCGTGCTATCGCAGGCCTGTGGCGTTCGGGTGAGGGCAACATCACTCGCCCTGAGCTGACCTCGCTGATGTTCCTGTCGCAGAAGCCCTACATGAGCCTCGGCTCGCTTCGCGACCAGCTGCTCTACCCGCACGTTCGCACCGACCTCACGGACGCGGACCTGATTGCGGCTCTCGAACAGGCTAACGTTGGCTTCCTTGCCACTCGTTACCCTGGTGGTTTGGACGGCTTCCCTGGCGAAGGTCAGGAAGGCGTCTTCCGTCCCTGGAGCGATGAACTGCTGTCTCTTATACACATCTGACGCTGCCGACGAATAGAGAGGTGTAGATCTCGGTGGTCGCCGTATCATTAA
>CAJXZK010000222.1 GCA_913063055.1 uncultured bacterium | reverse complement strand
GAACCAAACGCACCAGCAGCGCCGACTTCACCAGCTTCTCCAACCAAACAGACCAAACCAACAGCGCAAAAAAGAACCGTTGAGAAAGATACAGAAAGCCAAAAGAACGATTTAAATCACTGATAAAAAAACGGAATCCTAAGAATTAGTCACAACCATGAGCGGAATAGACAAAAAGAAAATTGTTAGTCTTTTGACACTCATAGCTTTTATGGGAGGCCTTCAAGCGCCTGTTATTGCAAAATCGTTTTTTCATCCGTTTAGTTTGACGGAAAGAAAGCCGACATTCAACGTACCCAAGAAATATGACACTCCGCAGCTACAGGGCTCTGTTGCCGTTGATAGTGCAGCTTCCGTTAGCTGGCGGCAGTTCTTTTCTGATCCTGATCTTGTCTCCTTGATCGAAACTGCCCTGGCAAATAACCAAGATTTCAATATTCAAATACAGGATATTGAAATTGCTGCCAATGAAGTGAGAGAGAGACAAGCTGAGTATTTGCCTAAAGTCGGCTTGGGGGCTGGCGCAAGTTACATTCATCCATCCGAAAACACCACGGAAGGCGTGTTGGACAAAATTACTTCGAGAAACTTTTTTAGATACCCGGATTTTAATCTGAATCTGGGTCCTTCCCTGAGCTGGGAAGTGGATATCTGGAGAAGATTGAGAAATGCCAAAGACGCAGCCAGACTACGTATGGTCGCACAATATGAGGTGCGCAATTTTCTTATTTCCAGGCTCGTTGCTGAAATAGCACGCAACTATTACGAGTTAATGGCTTTGGACACCTCTCTGAAGATACTGGATGCAAACATCAGCATCCAGGAAGCGGCTTTCCTTAAAATGCAGGCCTTGAAGCGTTATGCCAAAGCGAACCAGTTAGCGGTCAATCGGTTTGAAGCCCAGTTAAATAGGACCAAAAGCCAGCGGGCTGAAACCAGTCAAAGCATTGTTGAAAAAGAGAATCGTCTGAAGTTTCTCAGCGGCATCTATGACGAAAGGCCAATAGTCAGACATTCTGAGCAGTTTATGACGATTCCAGTGCATGAATTGCAGACGGGTGTGCCGACTCAGCTTTTGGAAAACAGAGCCGATATTCGTCAGGCTGCAGCCGCGATTAAGGCGGCAAAACTCGATTTAAAAAGTGTCAAGGCCCAGCTATACCCCAACCTGACGATTAGGGCGGGTACTGGCTTTTCGGGGTTCAACCCCCAATTGCTGTTTCGCACACCACAATCGTTGTTCTACAACGTAATGGGTGACATTACGCTTCCATTAATCAACAGAAAAGCAATCATTGCGCGAACACAGATAGCCGATGCCCGCCAAACCCAAGCGGTTTTGAACTATGAGCAGACTTTACTAAGAGCGTACACTGACGTTCTTAATGAGCAGTCGAGCATACAAAAAATGCAGCAGGCCTTTGATACCAAGAAACGTGAAGTCGTATTGCTTGAGGAGTCTATCGGTATTGCAAACATGCTGTTTAAGTATGCCAAGGCGACTTACATCGAAGTGCTGCTCACTCAGGAAGAGAAACTAAATGCAGAAAAAGAACTGGTTCAAGTGAAAATGGAACTGGTCGGGTCGAAAGTTGACCTTTATCGAGCACTGGGGGGCGGCTGGCGATGAGAGAGCCTTACATTAATGGGCCTGGCCCGCACTGCTTCACAAAAGGGTCTACTACGGGGTACTTTCATTTGAGCAGAAATCTTGCAGCACTCATATCCATCGCCGTCGTTTTCAGCGGTTTGTTTGCGCTAAGCACTCAGTCTGTTGAAGCGAAAACTTCGCGACATAGTTCCCGCAGAGAGAGTTATTATTTGGTCCCACCGCCTCCGCCTTACGCACCTTCGATGGTCCCTTCGGCGCTTGGCATGGTGGGCGCTCAAGCAGTAGCAGCGAATGCAGATGACGTTGTCTTGGAGAAGCCAGTCAATCTCTACAGCAAGTACATCGTCACTCTCAACCAGAGCAACATGCCGCAAGTTGTCCAACCCGACCCTTACGTAAGCCACTACCGGGTGGTTGAGCCGAAAATTCTAAAACAGATCGATGACTTCGATTCTGAGATTTCGAACCATGAGAAAGAAATCGGCAAATTGCTGAACCTTTGAACTATGTAGATTCTGCACCGCATACGGTGCACTGGATCTGCAACATTTGAGGCACGTGCATGTGCGAAATCGTTTCTCTAGCTTTCACGCAGCTGCAGGATGCGACCCGCCTGGTGATGCGTCTGACGCGCTTTGTGTTCTTCTTCCAATCGATAACTGCAGCGGTTATCAGGAAAAAATAGAGAATCCCTAAACCAGGAAGTTTGTAGTGAGGGGGCGCAAATACCAGAGCCATGAGCGATACGAAGAGAATTTCGTTACCGTGGTTGAATTTATTTTTCATGAACGTCATCTGTCGTCCTCCAGTATTGATGGGGGGCGGATACTTTGTTCGAAGCAAAAGAATCGCCTCAAGCGATCTTGCTGCCCAAACAATTTTTTTTGCGATATGTTAAGCATAGCGGTGAACGCACGAGCATGTCAAGGAGTCTAAGCATTTAGAGGTTCTAATCTAATTGCTTCTTTCAAAAGCAACTTGGTAGGCTCGGGGATTTGAAACCGTTTTGACACTCGCTCTATAAAATCCTGAAAATGGCAAGAACCATTTGCCAGTGTTTAGCGATGGCAACTTCTGTTGTTGCGATTTCGCGAGACTTCAGCCGCCAACAGAACAGCAGGTAATCATAGAGGCTGCCACTCTCCTCGAAGAATCGAAATAGCAAATAAAAATGCCATGAAAAATCCTGGGAGACAATCTACGACGGTTTTCACAGCCATCGCAGATGGTGCAACTTGACGCATTATCGGGTCACATGAGGGATAAAGGTTTACAAGGCTCGGTTAATAATATCGGCACCAAGACTACTTCCGTAGGCCTCCTCTATAGCTCTGGGATCCTTCTTAATTTGCGCTTTGCTTATGAAGGTAGCTACGCGGAACTTGCTATTGTCTATGGCGTCGACTTTAGCGAAACCCTCTGAGACAATCTTATTGCCATCATAGACATAAACCCAGAGAAAGTAGTGGGGATAACCTGTGCCTGTCTGATAGAGTTCTTCGTGGCCCTTTATAAACTCGTGGCCCACTGACTTTGTACTTTCTGCCGGTAGTTTGAAATACGCACGCAAGTCGCGAACTAAGTACTCATGGAAGTGTGCGTCTGCCACTTCGTTTTCGGAAACATGCCCGAGTGGATCGCCGCCACAGCCGACCAAAGACAAGTTTAGACAACAGAGAATAATTGCAGTCTGTAATGGTTGAAAACTTACTATCACCCTTCTTCTAAGATTTGCTCCCACGGCTCGCCTCCCAATGATTGTATTCTTCGACAGGCGAACGGCCCTGCTACACTGTAACAAGTGACGAGGTTGCCTGCCCATGAGCGACGAAAATCAAGAAAACAAGCTGGCAGGGATGAACAAAGAGCAACAGGGTGGTTGGTTTTCATCTCCGCCGCCCCAGCCTTCCAGCACTAGTGGTAGAGAACCGCATGGATTTTTCCATCGACCGCCTCTATTGTTTGCAGCCCTTGTCTGGTTCTTGCCAGTGTCGTACTTCATATTTTTTGGCTTCGCCCTAAACGGAGTGCTCCTGATATTCCGTGTATGCGGAGCAAAGCTCTCAGATTTCATCCCACTCGGCTATATGCAAGGTATTTTCTCTTCGTTGCCACTTTTGTTCTGCCTTTTAATGTTGATACAAAGCACTTGGTTTTTAAAGAGAATTCTATTTCTAGTCCCAGTGTGGATGCTACTTATTGAAGCAACGGGAATGACCCAGGGAAGCATGATGTCAGCCTTGAGTCGAGTATACGGAGTTGAGCACTAATATTCAGAATAGGACAGCCATGGAATCCTATATGCACCCTACAAATCGCTGCCAAGGGCCTTTTATTTTTGCCCATTTAGGGTAAATCTAGAATATTGAGCGCTTATTCAGGCAGGAGAAAGACTATGGCTTCACAGGATAAAATGCGCAAACAGCGCGAAGAAGACGCTCTGCGCCGGGCCGAGCAAGAGCGTGCCGAAAGAAAGAGAAAAGAAGAGATAGAGCGCCGCAGACAAGCAGAAGCCCACGAGCGCCAGCGTTGGGACCAAATGGCCCAGGCGAAAATGCTCGAAAAGAAAAGCGGCGAAATCGAAGAGGCTGAAAGAAGGCAAGACGCCTTCCTCCGCTCTATCGAAGAGAAGCAATATGGCAATGGCAATAGCGCCTGTCCAAACCCCGGAGTGCCGTCTACACCAACACCTGACTTGATGTCAGACAACTAATCAGACAACTAAAGATTCTTGGGCCATTTGGGCCTTAAGGCGCTGCAAACCAGCTACATGGCCAATCAGCTCTGTTTTCAGGGCTGATTTTGCTCTGTTAATAACCAAACCACCAGCCAGGGGCCTTTTAGCGCTTTGCTTCAAGGCCGAAGTATGGGCTGGTTCAATCAAGTTAGTTGGCAATGCAAAAATAGCGGCCGCCTCCAGGGCTAACTGATAGCGACTGACACGGGTGGCCCCAGCAACATTAAATAGCCCCTGATTATACGAATTACAAAGCTCAATGGCCGCCTCAGCAAGAGTTTCATTGTATGTCGGATTAGCAATCTGATCGTCTGGCACAACAATGTGCTCTCCCTTTCTCAAGGTGAGTAGCAGACGAGCGACAAAGTTCTTATCTTGTGGGTCTTTACCAAAAACTGTGCTTGTGCGGATGATGACATTGCTCATACCGCTTGATGCCACTACTCTTTCGGCTTCCACTTTATGTTTGCCATAAACGCTAGCAGGTGATGGCTTGGCCTTTTCGTCGTAGGGGCCCCGCAGACCGTCGAAGACAAAATCACTCGAGAAGTAAACTAGGCGGCAGGAAGATAGCTCTCTAGCCGCAGCGATGACGTCTCTCACACCCTGGACATTTATCGCATTTGAGCGATCTGGCTGCAATTCACAGCCGTCGACGTCAGTGTAGGCCCCAGCTAGATAAATACAGTCAGGTGCGAAATCGGCAACAACACTTTCAATCTGTTCGCGCTCAAGAAGATCTAACTTTACCCATTGTGCTTGTCGCTCCGGCTTGACCAGCTCAAGCTTTGAGGCAGCAGACTTGGGCTGTTGAACAGCAGAAGAATTATGGCAATAGGTACCGCAGGCGGTGACACCACTTTGACGCAGGCGTTCCAACAAGACTGCGCCGACCTGTCCGGAAGCTCCTATGACCAAAGCCCGTTTGATATCAGTAGAACTCATTTCTCTTCATTTTTCTGTATTTGCCTAGGCATGCGATGTGATTTCGACTGGTTGTAGCATACCGCTTCTGAGACAAATAATTAGTTAAGCATGCGATAGTTGGCCCTTAAGTGCCTCAGCTCGAGCCATTAAGGCCTTTTTGCGACCTTCAACGTCATTGGAGCTCTCATTGTTATGATCATCGGTATGACCGTCTTCGGCATGCTTGTCAAAGACGCTGAGACACATCTCAACGGCGCTCTCGAGGAAAATCTCAGCCTCACCAACGTCTTTCTGCAGTTTGCAGACCTGAGCCAAATTGAGCAGCACATCAACCATCTCTTCATGCTCTGAAGGATAAACCTTATACTGAATCTCTAAAATTTGGCGGTAACACTCTTCAGCCAGGTCATAACGCCCCATCGCTTTGTAGACATCGGCCAATATGTTGATTGGCACAACAGTCTCAAGCGAGGCATCGCCATACATATCGAGTGAGGCATCAACTAGCTTTGCGCCAGCGGAAGCGGCTTTGTTATGGTTATTAACGGCCATGAATATGCCAATCAGCCTCTTGAGCATGGGCATACCATTAGGTTTGCGACTAAGATGCAATTCGTCTACCGTGGCAAGAATCTCAACGGCAACAAAATTGAAGCGCTCTTTATTTTCGCTGTCGACTGCCAGCCTGACGCCATCATCCAGAAGATTCTTAGCGACAGTTAGAGCACGATCTTCATCTTTATCACGCTCACACAATCTAAGCAAACAAAGCTGCAAGGCTTGCTTGTCAGCATCTGGTAGAGGCATTTTAGCTGACAAAGCATTGTCTAAGAAGACAATAGTGTCATTGCCGAAGAATTGGAACAGCTCTCGATCTGAACCAGTTCTGTCAACCAATTTAGAAAGAGCATGGGCCAAACCTTGCCATAGTCGAACAGCGTTATCGCCCTTGTATATGGAATCGGGAAAGACCTGTGTCGCCAGATCTATCACCTGACGGAAGAGAATGCTGGCACAATCAAAACGTTCCTCACTTAAATAGAACTCAGCCAGTTGCACTGCCGGTAGTGCCATTGTTGTTGGCTTCGACTCGATCAAAATACGCAAATGAGAAGCAGCTTCTTGCTTCAACATATCTGACAGCGCAGCCCTCTCGCCATTGGCGAGCAGTCGAGCCAGCCCGCTGGCAATGACATAGAGACCTTCACGATTTACTACGCCTGAATTGCTTCCATTAGCAGCAGAAAAGGAGAGCCTGGCAGCTTGATATAGTTCTTCGGCTGTAGCACTAAACTCAGCTCCTTTGCTCGCAGTTAACTCCGCACCAGCGATAAGAGCCCAACCAGCAATGTCACTGACCACGCCACGATCAGCGAGTTCCTTCAAAATCAGCCAAGAATTTGCGCAAGGGTAAGCCACTGCAAGCTTGCCAAAAGTGACAGTATCGGGCACTGATTCTAATGATGCCAAAAGACACTTACGTCTATCGTCCGCATCCTCAAGAGAGGCCAGAAAGCGATCAATTACAGAAGCCGAGACTAGGCCAGCAATCTTAGCTTCAACTTGCAAATCACGACCGGGTTGGGTTGGAGCCTCAGCAGCTAGAGGTGCACTAAAGTTATCAATGCGACTAGCTAACTCTTCTTGCTTTTGGTCAAGTTTACTGACAATGGCAGACAATGCTCGGTCAAATTCATCAGTGGCGGCCTCTAGCTCCTTATGCATTTCCTCACTGAGGGCATTCTTTATAGCTGTTTCTTTCTCGGCCATATTTTCGCTGATACCAGCTAAGCTCTGTGCCCTGAAGCGATGCACAGTCTCTGAAAGCATGGCGAATTCGCGTTTCAAGTTGGCGAGGTCGGCGCTCATTTGAGTGTTGTTAGCGCTATTACGGCCGCGATCAGAGGGAAAATCGATTCTCTGACGCAAGCTGTAATAGCTCCAAATAGCGACAATGAGAGCCACCGCGCCAAGGGCGCAGGCTATCATCAGAAGTAGGTCGCCATTTATCATTTCAGATAGAGCCTCAAGTAGTCTATTGTCTGTTCAAAAACTTGTTTTAGGGTCTCATACTTGCTTTCTGCCACAAGCCAGTTGGGAGCACTGCTTAAATCTTCTAATTCGCTAGCTGAATGTTCTAGTTGTGTGGCTGTAATGATACGAGAGGCGCCTTTAAGCATGTGAGCCACTGATTTTAAGGCGGAAGCATCGCGATCGACGATGGCAGCCTGCAATTGGTCGAGCACACTATCAGTGTCTTCCAGATAGGCAGCTACCAATTCTTTGGCCATTTCCACATCGAATTGCTCTTCCAGATTTTGAAGATTCACTAGTTCAGAGTTATCCAATTAGAGAACTCCCTCGGCGAATACATCAGGACAAAGTTTGCGGAGCTGATCTTGCGAGCGCATATAAACGGTTTTTAGTTTGAGATACTTCAAGCGAACTTGAGGCCAGTCTTCAGCTTCAGAGAAGGAAAGAATATCGTTGCTAACCTTGGTGATTAGAGGCAGCCCCAAAGTGGCCGAGGGCCCCTTAATTGAGCTGGCTAGACTAGCAACTAGGGCACCATCTCTGGAGTCAATTGCTTTTTGCATAGAATTGACGAAAGTCTCCATGGCAGTCAAGAACAAGCGCACCACCTCATTGAGTTCTTCTTGAGTGTAATTAGCTTTCATGGTGGCAGCATCGAATGGTTCAGTCTCAGACTGTAGGCGATCAAGACTGTCACTTGAATCTTGCTGTTTTGACTTATCACAAACCCGTTCAATCACCCGAGACAATGAAGAGGCGTTAACGCCCTTGGTGAGATAGTCATCCATTCCTGAGGCCAGGCATCTTTCTTTATCGGCCTCACGGTCGTACGAGGTCATCGCTACGATAGGTATGTGTCGGCCAGTCTCGACCTCAAGCTTGCGGATAGCAATTGTGGCGTCATAGCCATTCATAACCGGCATGTCGCAGTCCATGAAAACCACGTCATAGTCAAGCTTGGCTAGACGGGATAGGGCTTCTTGCCCATTATTGGAAACATCTGTGGCAAAGCCCAGGCGCTTTAACTGAAGTACAAGCAGCTTCTGATTAACGGGGATGTCATCAACCACAAGAGCACACTTACCTTGAGCTGCCCGAGTTACAGCTGGATGAGGAAGAGGAGCCTCAATCATGGTGACGCTAAGTTCTTCTGGTTGAACAGATAACTCTGGCTCTTGTTCTGGTTCATGGTCTGGCTCAGCTTCTAAGTCAAGTTCAAGCTCAGGCTCTTTAGCAATATCCAGCTCTAGTTCTGGTTCTGGTTCGATGTCACCGACTTCCTCAGCAACTACTTCTTCAGCAACTACTTCCTCAGCAACTACTTCCTCAGCAACTACCTCTTCGGCAACAACTTCTTCAGGCACATCTAATGAAGTAATCAACTCAGCAGCAACTACTTCAGGGGCGAACTGATGTTGTGGCTCGCTTTGCGGTTCTTGCTCTAGCACCACGTTTTCTAGGGCTGAGGTCGGAGCCGAAACTTCAACTAAGTGTTCTGCCTCTTCCTCAACTTGATTGACAGCATTGGGCATTTTCTCAATAGCAAAATCAGAAAACTCGGACCACAATTCAGCGTCAGTGTCTTCGCTTGGTATATAAGTAGCAACTATGTCGAGCTCGTCAGCCATCTGACTTTCCACAAGCTCTTCGGCCTCTGGCAAAATTTCTATTGGTGCTGTCGCTAGATGCTCAGGCTCAATCTCGCTTAAGACAGCTGTTTCATGGGCCTTAACGCCTGCAACCCCTGCAACTTTGGTCTCGCCCAAATCTATATTGAAACTTTCTTCAAAAGCTTGAATGGCAGAGGCAGTCTCGGTAGAAATAGTCGCCTGTTCCGGAGCCTGCACTTGCGTAGAGAGGGAGACTGGAGGACTAGTGTCTAGTTCAAGTAGCTCTCGATAGTGCTTCTGGTCATCCGAAAGAGAGTCTTCCAAAGCGGCGGTCTCAATAGACAGAACCTGACTGCTTGGCAGGAAATCATCAAGCCGACGGACTCTCTCCATTAAGGCATTCAGTCTTCTTGTGGGCTGTACTATTGAATCTACTTGCTGGGTGAGCAATCCAATTACCGAAGTCAGTCTATCTTCGATTTCAATTTCTTCACTGGCTTCAGCGACAATAGTTAAAACACCCTCTAAGGAACCATTAACTGAAAGTAGTGGCTGGCAACAGAATTGCAACCAACGCAGTCGCTCGCCACGCATACCATCACTAAGAGCCAGCCTTTGGGTTTTAAACTGCCCAGAAGTCAAGACTTCGCGCCAGGGCAACTCGGTGTTGCGCACCATGCCAGTTCTGACACCCGACAGTCCTCTTTGTTCACGATAAAGCTCTAATTCGTCACCACCTGCGGCGCCAGGCTGAAAACCAGTGAAATCATAAAAACTCTTGTTTGCCAAAAGAATTTCGCCACCAGCATCTGTCAGCAGCGCACCCATCTGTCTATTACGGGAAAGCTTGCTTAGAACTTTCGGTACAGAAGGAAAATCGATGGCACCACCATCGGTGAATAGTGCGCGAGTGGCTCTCTCTAAACCCGAGGCTGAATGCGTCGCTCTGCGCACTTCTTCTATGGCAGTCTTGAGAAGCACCACCTGGCTATCAAGGCGCAGAACATGCCCTGTTACTTGCTCACCAGAAAGATTCCAATTATCAGACATGAAGACCGTCCCCAGAGAATGCAGTACCGCTATGCACTCAGTTTTTATACCCAGACCACAGTGCTATCAACACCGCATTTATGAGAACGGCAAAGCAAAAATTCCAAAGCGGTTCATAGCTTGTAAGTCAAACC
>CAJXZK010000221.1 GCA_913063055.1 uncultured bacterium | reverse complement strand
CGGGCTGGCGTTGATATTGGAGATGTTGCTGTTTCAGCAGTGGTAGCCGCAGGGGCGTATACCGCTCTAGTAACTGGTGCAATTGGTGTGATAACTAAAGCTTCGGTGGAAACAATCTTGCCACTCTTTTCGACAATGCCGTCTGTTCTTAGGGCAACTTGAGTGACATTTTGGAAGCCTGATGCTTGGCTGGTTGAAGCTACTTCGACTTTGTTGTTTGGTGTAGAAGTTGCGGTAACGCTTTCGACGCGAGCTGTTGCTGGGTTGCTATCTTTTGCTACGAGTGTTGATGTTCCTGCTGTTGCTACTGTGTCTTTTGCCTGTGCAACTGGACTGCTCAAATCTCTAGCAAGAGTTGTGTTTGTGGCCAAAGCTGTTGGTTCTATTTTCACTCCGGGAGTGCTTTCTTTGACGACAAGATCGCTAGCTCTAATAACAGGCACGCCAGATTTATCGACGGTCTGAGCTGTATTTGTTTGGGCTACTTCAGGGCGAGTTGAGGTCTGAGGAACTGCTTCAAAGCCACTAGTCGACTTGTTGGCGCTGGTTGGAGCAACTGCTTCAAAACCACTAGTTGACTTATTTGTGCTGGCCTGAGCAACTGCGGTAGCTTCCACTCGGGCTGGCGTTGATATTGGAGATGTTGCTGTTTCAGCAGTGGTAGCCGCAGGGGCGTATACCGCTCTAGTAACTGGCGCAACTGGTGTGATAACCAAAGCTTCGGAAGAGACAACCTTCCCGCTCTTTTCGACAATGCCATCTGTTCTCAGGGCAACTTGAGTGACGCTTTGGAAGCCTGATGGTGGACTACTTAAATCTCTGGCAAGAGTTGTGTTTGTGGCCAAAGCTGTTGGTTCGATCTTCACTCCGGGAGTGCTTTCTTTCACTACAAGATCGCTGGCTCTGATGACTGGTACGCCAGATTTATCAACAGTCTGAGCTGTATTTGTTTGCGCTACTTCAGTGCGAGTTGAGGTCTGAGGAACTGCTTCAAAGCCACTGGCTGACTTATTGCCGCTTGCTTCTGGTCGAAGTGAAACTTGAGTGACGCTTTGGAAGCCTGAGTTTAAGGGGGCCGCGTCGAGGGCGCTTGATGGTGATGCGGCTACTGCCAGCCTCTTCAATACGGATTCGCCGTTTCTCGCTGCATTAGCATCGTTGCTCAATTGTCGCGCAGCATCGGTGGTTGATAATACTTGGGCACCGGGATCGTGAGTTATCAGCTCTACATGAGGCAATTTGGTCGGAGAACAGCTTGAATCATTGCTTGCGGTCGAGCCCGCCGTGCAAGAATAGGCGCTGACTTTGGCCCAAGGGTCGCCGCTGTCTTGCTCTTTTTCTGTGTGATCGTTCTCATGCCCTTTTGAATCGAGCGAATGTTTGCGATCGTGCTTAGCCAAGCCATCACCGTCAGTGGTGGCTCTTGTTTGATCCATGGTGTTACCCTTGTCTACACGTGCAGCAACACCGAGGCAAATAGTCAATCAACCATTCACTTTCGCAAACCGCTCGTGTATATATTCGATATAGCTATAGGTATTCAACCACCAGGCAAGTTCCCCCAAACCCTTGCAGAGATTAAATTGGCGGCTTTGTAGTGTTGACAACAAAGTGCGTCCGATAAGGTAAAAAGAAACTTGGTTCGTTGAGAATGGAAATGGCACAGAGTTAGGTTTTTGATTTCTAAACCAAATAAGTCGAATCTTGATGCAAAAAAGAAATTTTTATTGACTCAGTCCTTCCACAAGATCTTCAAGAGCTTGACGGCTTTTTTGAGAGAGGATAATTTCTTTTAGATTTTCTGTGCGTCTATAACCTTTGGGGTAGGCGAAATCGCTCTCTTTGTAGGGGATTTGCTTCCAGGCTGTGAGATTAATGTAGCAATTATCGGACGGTTTGCCGCGAAGATTTTTCACTGACAACCACGGGATGTCTTTTTGCAGTTTGGCTTTGCTAATACTTTGAGGTGTTGCTTTTGCCTTTGCTTTCTCTGGCCTAAAATTCTTTATCGGAATTGCTTCAACGGCAGGAGTGCGGAAATATCTGGTCACTAGGTCGTTAATCTGCGGGGCTGTCTTTAAATCTTCAGCTACCCAGACTATGGAACCGTCAGTGATTTGGTATTTTAAGCACTTTAACCCTAATAGGTTGTCTTTTCCTAAAAGAGTAAATTTGGACTTTTTTTTGGCTATTGTGCTGCTTCTGCTTGAGATCATTGATGAGGGATCAAAATGGTCTATTGGTGCAAACCACTCGATTTTTTCATTTTCGCGATAGCAGGAGAGTTGCCAGCTTGGTGCCTTGGTCAAGGCCACGGCGCCGCTGGCTGTGTTTGTTATTTTAATGGCGTTTTCTGTAACGAGGTAGCGAAATTTACCGCTGCCAAAGTGCTCACAATCGAAGACATAGACTTTTTCGTGTGCCGGAGCCGCGTGAACGGCCGAGTTAAAGCCGCCTGAGAGCGAAAGCACAAGTGCAAAAGCGACTTCTATTGCGTTGTTTTGTGCCTGCTTTTTCAGTATGTTTTGTTTGCCTCATTGTTTGTAGTTGCTCGCTGTAAGCGCTATTTGTAGCCTCTATTTGTAAGTTCTGTCGGCGTTGGCTCGGGCCGTGTCGGCAGCAGATTGTGCACTGTCTGCTGCGGCTCTGGCTGTGGCATAGTAGGCACGCGTGGCGGCATCAGCGTTGGGCGATTGAGCTTTGTAATAAGCAGCATCAGCTTCGCGACGGGCTTCGGCTGCGGCATAGTAGGCAGTGTCTGCGTTTTGTGAGCGCGAATAATGATCGCCGTAGTACGAGCTAGAAGCCGCATTGCGGGCTACGCTAGCTTGAGTCTGGGCACGACTGGCGTTGCCACTGGCGTCGCCGGAACTTGAGTCAGCTGAATCGCCGAACATAGTTTTGAAAATTCCACCGAAACCAGAGCGTGGCTGCTGAACTGGTTGTTGCATCTGTTGTTGCTCGGGGGCACCATTCATCCACTGGCGAGCGCGGTTTATTTTGGCAAAGGGGCTTTGATTTGTGGCTTGCATGCTCTGCATTGTCTGGGTCGGAGTCATTTGCGGTACAGATCTGCTGGGTTGCCAGCTGTTATTGCCCTGGTTCATAAACGGGTGTTGCATAACCGGATTCTGGTTGAACGGCGGAGCTTGATATTGCCCGCTGATTCCTCCCTGGCTTGCCGAGTAGCCTGAGGCTGATTCCACTGAATCGAGCATCTGCTCAAGCTGTTGAGTGCTGTGCTGCGCGTATACAGGAAGACTGGTGTATAGCAGGCTTAGGCAGGCCAGCGACAATAGTTTCATATGGTGATTGGCTATTGATTTCGACATCGGTGTAACCATTAACTAACTCTCTCTGAATCAGTATTGTTATTCCACCTAAACCCGATTAATAAAGCTTTTGGTAAAATGCTTGCTTCGCAAGTGTTGAGTTGAAGATGAGCTATAATCGAAAAGCCGGGTCGAAGGATTCAGGTTATCACTGCCAATGAAGGGGTCGCAGGTTCGAATCCTGCCAATGAGTTTGGTAACAAACTCGCTGTAGCTCAGGGGTAGAGCTCTTATACCTGTTCCAAAACTTATCCGGCACCCATTCTGAAATTTCAAATCGCTATAGCTGACTTTTGATTGCTTCGATCAGCTTTTCGTAAGACATGGCTTTCTGATAGGCTTCGCTTCCAGGCTGTAGTTTCTCCATAGCCAATTTGCTTGCATAGCCGTTGAGCAATTCTCCTTTTTGCGTTGCCTGATTATTGGCATCAAATGAGAATATGCCTGTTGCGGGGAAGCCATCTTTGAAGATGTCCATTGAAATGCCATGCTGTGCGAGCATTTTCTCGGTTTCAGCGCTGTTAGGATCCATGTTCAAAATAGTGGCTTTGCCAGCAAGCTCTTTGGTCATTTCGGGAAGGGCTTCGGCTTGCTTCTTGTGACAGGGGCCGCAATTAACAGTCTCAAAGTTAATCACCAGTGGCTTGCCTGTTTTCTTTGCATGTTCTCTCGCTTGGTCGAAGAGATTTTTGTTTCTCCTGTCAAAGTTCGTGTCGTTGCCTTCTCTGCGCTCTTTGTTGAGTGCTTGTTTTTCAGCTTCGCTCATGCCAAAAACGGCTGGCTCTTTTTTGTCATTGCTTGAGTTTGGCTTTTCGCTTGAGTCAGTAGGTCTGCTTGTTTCGGCTCTGCTTGGGCTTGTCTCTCCTCTGCCTTGGCTTGTTTCTCCACCGCTCTTTTGTGCAGGCTCCTCAGTAAGTTTGAAATGCCCTTGGTGCGAGCCAGTAAAGCTCTTTGCGTAACGACTTTGGTCAAGCAAGCTCTCTTTTATGTCGCCACCCCAGTGGGTGCTAACGACACGGTCGACAACTGGTTTTCCGCCCTCACCAGGCTTGACTGACTGTAGGCTGGTGAAAGCTAAGTCTGAGCCATTAGTGTTTTGTTGAATCCAGTCTTGCCATTTCTTTGCATGAGTTGAATTTGGATTATTCTTTACCTGCTCGTCGACTTTATCTTTGTCGATGTAAACAAATTGCATACCAGGATTTTGCTCTTTCATCTTGGTCATTTGATCAAGCAATTTCTGCGTATCTTTAGTTGACTGCGAGCCGATAATAAAGGCTACTCCCTGACCCTCAGCCGCTGCTTTCTTCACCGCTTCATGAGCATTGGTGTGATCGTAGCTGGTCAGTTTAGAAACTGACTGATCATAGCTTTCGCGACTAGCAAATTTGTTGTCGCTAGGATAAATGACACGGCCGGACTCGGCGCCTCTGTACGAGTCAGTGCCTCGATTTGGTGCTGCCGATTGATCATAAATCTGGAAACCAGGGTCATGGAAGTTACCACGATACTGGTTCTGCATATGATTGAAATACTGGTTATTTAGCCGTTCTTGAGCTTGGCTATATTGAAAGTTTGGATTCACAAACTGTGAATCGAATTGGGGCGTCTCGTATCTTACGGGCCCACAATCTTGACGAGGTCCTCAGCCCATGGTTTTGCCCTCTTGCCTCAGTAACTTCATAGCTACAGATTAGGGCACGATTGTTTCAGACTTGTTGCAATGTTCAAGCTCCGGGTTTTCTAAAGGAGTCTGTAATTTTGTTCTACTGCTTACATGCATATTATAAAATGTAGTAGAAAAAGTGAAAGAGAAAAGCGGCAGGGTTTGAAAAGCCAAAGTGAGCAACGAAGGCAATAGCTTTGCGGGCTTTTTGCTCTGCCAGGAGTGGTTTCTAGGCAAAGTGCGGGTTTGAGTAAACTGCTTCACTGCATGAAAAAAGAAAGAGCAAGAAAAGCCTTTTGGGCTCTCCTTGCTCTCCAGCACAGCAAGCAATGGTGTTACCTGCTGCTTTAATACGATTTAGTTCAAGTTTCTTGTATTGCTTCCTGCCGTCTATCGGTAATTAGACTTCTTCGAGCTTCAGCTCAGGCGATGGTGACGCCCTTGCAGAGGTAGACGTCCTGGATGGCGTTGAGCAGGATGATGCCGTCCTTCATGTCCTTCTGGAAGGCCTTGCGACCGGAAATCAGCCCCATGCCGCCGGCACGCTTGTTGATCACTGCCGTCTTGATGGCCTGGGCCAGATCGTTCTCGCCGGAAGGTCCGCCGGAATTGATCAGGCCCTGGCGACCCATGTAGCAGTTCACCACCTGGTAGCGGGTGAGGTCGATGGGGTGATCGCTGGTGAGGTCAGAATAGACGCGCTTGTCGGTCTTGCCGAACTTGAGCGCGTCGAAGCCGCCGTTGGTTTCGGGCAGCTTCTGCTTGATGATGTCGGCACCGATGGTGACACCAAGGTGGTTGGCCTGGGCGGTCAGGTCAGCGGCGGTGTGGTAATCGACACCAGGCTTGCCGTCCTTGCCGTCGACCTTGAAGGCGTTGTTGCGCAGGTAGCACCAGAGAATGGTGACCATGCCCAGCCGGTGAGCTTCTTCGAAGGCCGCGGCCACTTCCTGAATCTGGCGAGCAGACTCGGGCGAGCCGAAGTAGATGGTGGCGCCGACGGCGACTGCCCCCATGTCATAGGCTTGCCGCACCTGACCGAACATGATCTGGTCGAACTTGTTGGGATAGCTGAGGAATTCGTTGTGGTTGAGCTTGACGACGAAAGGAATCTTGTGGGCGTACTTGCGCGACACCGAGCCGAGCACGCCGAAGGTCGATGCCACTGCGTTGCAGCCGCCTTCGATGGCCAATTCGACGATCTTGTCGCTGTCGAAGTAGATGGGGTTCTTGGCGAAGGAGGCGCCGGCGGAGTGCTCGATGCCCTGGTCGACGGGCAAGATGGAGAGGTAGCCCGTGCCTGCCAGACGGCCGTTGTCGAAGAGGGTCTGCATGCTGCGCATCACCCGGGGGTTGCGGTCAGACGGCGCCATGAAGCGGTCGACGAAGTCGGCGCTGGGCAGATGCAGCAGCGAGCTGGGAACCTTTTCGCACTTGTGCTCGAGCAGAGTTTTGGCATCGGCGCCCAGAGCTTTTTCGATGGTGGCCAGGTCGGTGGAGGAGATTTTGGTCGATTCGGTCATAGAGTGCCTTTTGTTGATTTTTTGGTGGTTGGTCGAAGAGGTGTCGAACTATTAGCACTAGTGCCAATGCTTTTTTGTTCGATGCTCTCAATTGCTGGGAAGAAATAGGGGTGTTTAGAAAGAAGGTCCGAGTTTGGGGTTGATGGGAGTGACTATTTTTTCTAACACCTATTAGATCAGAGCTGCTACTGAGCTAAGGCGAAGTTCTGTAAACCATTGCTGTAACTGCCTTGTAACATCTCGCTGTTAGGTGGCTAGCTATGGTCAGCGAGCATATAGGGAGTCAGCCCTGGTGGCACTTTGCGCTGGCTTAGTGGCATCTCATGGCCTATTAAAGCCTTCTTTCAGCTATTTCTCTTGGTGCAAAAAAAAGCAAATGCTAATTCCTGTAGATGAGATGCTGTTCTAAAATCGAATTTTTTGCTTGCGCTAACTCGCGCATCTGGCACGAACCGTGCAATTGCGGTTATTCCCCACTACCTCCGGTTAGCTCTGGGGCAATTGTTCTAGCAAAGAAAACCAGGCGAAATTTCGCTGTTCTTTTTCTTTGAAAATTCACATTGCCGCTATGGTGCCACCAGCTTGAGTCGGGCGCTAGTTTCTACTAGCTCCAAAAACAGCGCCATTGCCCGCAGAGTCGAATTGTAGCTAATTGTAAAGAGGGGCGCTGTAACAATAGTTATTCTCACCTTTTGCGTAGTTAGAGCTTAGAACTAAGTATCTCTTCTCAATTTTTTCAATTACTGGTGCAATAAAGCTAACTCCTAAGCCAACACCATTTACGCCTGACTTTACCTCTCAAGTACCCTTGAGTGTGTGAGTCGGCGGATATTGAGTTGGTTTGGTCAGTTGGCAATTGCTCAGTCGGTAATCGCTTAGCAGGCAACTGTTCTGGTCTATCTTCGACCGGCGCAGAGCTTGTATTGGGTTATACGCAGCTGACTTGCGCTTGGCATTAGTGCCACTGCATGTTGTCTTCGTTGCCCTTTTGATTGCCTTGAGAAGAGCTCACAGAAAACCAAAAGGAGATACCCATGGCCCATGTTGGAATCGGCTCTGAGCTGGAAGTTGTTTTCACGCCCGCCCCTCGCGGTTCGCGCGTCGAACAGCTCATTAACGGCCGACCCGCATACGCGACCGAATCTGGCCCTGCACCGCTTGCCGGTGATCGCTGGAAGGTCAAAATTGTTGCCATGAATCCGCGGCGCACTGTCTACTTCGTCGAACCGATTGAACTGGTGGAAGCTGCTGATGGTCTGAGCGATGTGCTCCGGCCCTATAGCCCCTTCTATCACGAGTTCATTCGCAAGGCTGAAGCCGACCTCGCTCGCCTGCTCACGCGCAAAACCTCTCGCAGCACTGGCGTGCGCGGCAAGCGGCTGGCGAAGAAGTATCTCAGGGACGAAGTGCTGCTGCCGGAAGAGTATCGGGCTCTGAAGCTCGCTGCCATCGGCTGAGCACCGCTGCCGCTGATGTAGAAACCTGCTTTTATCTCTCATTTGTAGGAGAAAAATCATGAACGGACTTACAGAGAAACCGGCTCAGGAACCGGTTGAGGAACGTGTTACTGAGCCAATCACCGCACCGCTTCAGATTCCCAGCGGTGCGATGGTTTTGCCTGGCAGCCAGGGCGCTTTGCTCGAGCTGCAGGCCAAGGCTCAACAGGAAGGGCGACCGCTGCGCATCAAGCTCGGCGTCGACCCGACCTCGGCTGATTTGCATCTTGGTCACGCCGTGGTTCTGCGAGCGCTCAAGCGCTTTCAGGACGCCGGCCACCAGATCATTCTTCTCATCGGTGGGTTCACTGCCACCATCGGTGACCCCACCGGTCGCGATGTCACTCGCCCAGCTCTCACCGCCGAGCAGGTGGCCGCCAACGCCCAGACCTACCTGGAACAAGCCGGCAAGATCATCGACCTGTCGCGCACCGAGGTGGTCAACAACAACGACTGGCTCGGTGCCATGAGCGCTGCTCAGCTTGTGGCCTTGACCAGTATGGTGACGGTCAATCAGCTTCTGGCCAAGGACAGCTTCGGTGCTCGCATCGAGAAGCAGCAATCGGTGGCTGTGCATGAGCTGCTCTACCCTGTCCTGCAAGGCTTCGACTCGGTGCATCTGCGCGCCGATATCGAAGTGGGCGGCAGCGATCAGCGCTTCAACGTGTTGATGGGCCGCCAGCTGCAGAGCCTCTTCAAACAGGAGCCGCAGCTGGCGCTGTTGATGCCTTTGCTCGAAGGCACCGATGGTGTGCAGAAGATGTCCAAGTCGCTCGGCAACGCCATTGGCCTGCGTGACGCACCAGACGACATGTTCGCCAAGTGCATGCGTATCCCTGACGACAAGATCATGCGCTGGTTCGAGCTGGCTACCTCGGCCAGTTTCAGCGAGATCAGCGCAGTGGCCGGCCTGCTCTCCGATGGGGTCAATCCCAAGGAGATGAAGGAGCGTCTGGCAAAACGCATCGTCAGTGAAATGCACGGAGAAGCAGCTGGTGAGCAAGCTCTTGCTTCCTGGCTGGCCGTGCACTGTCAGCGGCAAGCTCCGGCTGAAATGGACGATTTGCAGGTGCCGGTTGCTACCTCGGTGGTTGAGCTGCTGGTCACTGCTGGGCTGACATCCAGTCGCAATCAGGCTCGCCAGCTGATCAAGGGCGGTGGCGTTCGTCTCGATGACGTCAAAGTGCTGGATGAAAAGCAGATGGTCGACCTGGCCACTGACGCCAGCTGTGTTCTTCAAGTTGGTCGGCGTAAGTTCGTGCGCTTGGTCAACTCAACCAAGATGTAACCTCTCAGCAAGGAGAAGTATCATGTTGTCTTTGCATACGAATACGGCTGTGGCTGCTGCCACCAGCGCTCTCAAGGTCGACGGCAATGTCGTCGCTCTGGCCTGCAAGCTCGATGCCAACGCCCTGGTGCGACTGGTGCTGTCGGCCTCGAAGAAGGAGTTCGACGACGTTGCCTTCTGGAACGACGCCGACGAAACCCGCATCGAACGCCAGGTCGGCGACTCGGTGGACTTCGTCAAGGAGGGCATCCGTCGCGTCATGGTGCTGGCCGAGAAGCTGCAATTGCTGCAGGTGATCTGTCAGAGGGCCATGGCCGAAAAGGCTGAGGGCGAGGCCCATGTGCGGTCGGCGGTGCGCTCTCTGGCGGCCCTCGGTATCGGTGATGGTGAGGTCAAGCTCAGCGCTGCCGCCGACGACTTCGCTCGTCAGCGCGCTTTGCTGGAGAAGACTGCCGCAGTGCAGGTGGTACTGGCTGCTGAAGCCGCCACTGCTTTCGACCAGCTCTCGGCCCGCATGTTCGACCTCTATGGCTGCGGCGCTTCCAACAGTGCGTCCGCCGGCTCTTCCCGCGTTCACTAACAACTCTAACCCCGGCGTCGCCAAACAGCATGGCTGGCGCCAAACAATCCTGCAACTGGAGAAAGGAGCTAAATGTACACTTTGGCACAAATGATGCAACAGCAAGTGGATGCTCACCTGGAGCAACTGCGTCGTAGCGGCTGGCTCACCTTTACGGGTGAAGAGGCGGTCACGATTTTGCGTAAGTCGATTTTTCTGCCACGCTGCCCGGTGCTGATCGTGC
>CAJXZK010000220.1 GCA_913063055.1 uncultured bacterium | reverse complement strand
CTCTATTCGTCGGCAGCGTCAGATGTGTATAAGAGACAGGTTTGGATCTCTGGTTGCTGTTTCAATTTGATTGGCTTGTTCAACCAGTTGTCTGGCTGTTTCAGCAAATTGTGAAAGATCCATTTCAGCTGTAGCTTTTTTCAGTTCAAAGTTATTTACCATAGCTACTTGAGGAGATGCTGCGACTGGCTCTGTGGTTGCCATTGTCGCTGCAGCTTGTGGTTGGGCTTCACTGCTCAACTCGATTGCTTCCATCGCTTGGAAGGATTCAGGAGCTTGCCTATTAGCTTCGGCTGAGACTGAATTGAGAATGTCTTCTGCTGTCATCAGCGCTGGCGCTGGCGCAGCTTCTGGTGTGCTGAGAACGGCGGCACTGGTGAATTCTTCATCGTCATCAAAGGGATCAAGAGCGTCTGATGAGAACAATCCCTTAAGAGCACCCTTGGGCGGTTGTTTTGGTGCCGCTGGGGCTGCTGCTGAGGCTACTAATTCTGCCGGTTCTTCTTGTTTTTGGTGATTGGCGGCAAGATTAGCCATGATTTCTTCTAAGCGTGCTTCGTCCATAGTATGGTTAGGAACCTTTTCAGAATTAGGGGCTAGGGCTTCCGTACTGGCAATTTCGCTCGGGGCAACGGAGTCATCTTTGATGAAGCCCTTGTTAATCGCTTCTTGGTACCATTTGTTAACGCAGTTCATAAGGGCACGATCGAAATCAGGTGAGTAAGGAGCCGGCAAGAAAATCACTTTGCCGCCTTTATCACCAGCCCAAAACTGCGCAGAGATACACTTCTTTTGCGCCGCAGTAGCCAATACTGAATAGTTTGACGAGAGGAAATCGGTGCGAATAATGGTGTTCCATTCGATGCCCGGCTGTTCCAAATATTCAAAGACTTCTGAGGTGTTGCCTTCGTCTGTGGTTTCGATTACGCGACCGTGGCTGAGAGCGCTCATTTGCCGACTGCCTGTGCCGTCAGGGCTCTTGCTAGCTGGGGCGTAAACAGAAAGCCAGTCATAATTGTCGACGGAAATGGTAGGTCCAGCTAAGACAAATGGTCTACATAGGAAGTAGATCAGGAGTCCGCCCTGGGATAGGAAGGGAATTAATTCTTCCAATCTTGAATCAGACTCATTAATAAGTTCTTGAATCAGAGCATCGTCAGGAACGTTAAGTTGGTTTACACCTTCATCAAGAAGTTGATTTATCCTGCGTGTTGGTTCGGGCCCCTTGTCAAAGAGGTGAAGAAGACTAACTGGATTGGCAATGATTACTTGGTAATTGTCGAGAGATTTGGCCCGGCCTAAATTGAGGTGTGATTCTTCCCCAAAGCCAGGACAGTTAAGCCTTAGAACCTTCTCCCTCGCGATACTTTTCATCATCCTCACCTTTCCTAGCCAAGCTTTTGCCGATTCGTGTGAAATCGGGGTTACTCAGACTAACTCCCAGATTCATATACCCACAATTTCTATGCCAAACCTTTGCCTAAATCTAAACAGGGGGCGTCGTTGTCAAGAATGGACTGCTGATAATTAGTAAAAAAAAGAGACACTGTTAAGCAGTGTCTCTTCGTTTTTGAATGGTTTTTAGATCTATTCGAGTTCAGTATCTAGGCTGAACGAAGCTTTGCTGAAAGGTTTTTCAACACAGTTGCTGAAGGCATTTTTGCCGCCGTAGTAGCAACCTTCGCCAGTACCAACAATCAAGCCGAATGGCATGCCGAGTACAGCACCCATCATCATTGGAGGAATGTGCTCTTTGCCACCGATTTTATCGGCGAAGTTGCCGCTGAATTCGATACAACGATTAGAAGCGCGACGAACAATTGCAACAGGAATGCCTACAGCTAGGCCGGAAGTTACGCTGGCTGCTCTTACTGGTAACAGTACTGCAGCTTTGGCCATTGATTTGGCTTCATCAGCCCTGGCAGGAGCACCACAAACGCTAAAGACCACAGCTAAAAGAGCTAGTTTGGCAGCGTGTACTTTAAAACTCTTCACTTATTTTCCTCCACAACTGATGACATGCTTCTCTCGATCGAGACATTCTATCGACAATAGTGGCTCATAATAGCATTGCAATTGTTTAAAGAATGGCCAGTCCTGTAAGATCCTTGTAGTCTCTTGGTAGGCTCCATTAAGTGTTTGCTGCCAAGCGAATCTTTTTATATCTAATGTATGCCGTTTGTGATCAAAATAAGTGTATGACCAACAAAGACGAATCAGCTGAACCGCCAGCAACTCACTACCATCGCAAAGGCTTCGGCCTGAAAGATGTAGTTGAGGTGGAGCTAAAAAAGGTTTATGAATCAGATCTGATTGCTAAGCTCAGAGCTAGTGGCAACGTACTTACAGTCAACGGTATCACCATAAAACTAGCAGAGGCATTTGGTTTCTGTTGGGGGGTTGATCGCGCTGTTTCAATGGCTTATGAGGCCAGGCAGCATTTTCCCGACAAAAGAATCTGGATTACTAACGAGATTATTCATAATCCAATCGTTAATCAAAATTTGCGCGAAATGGGCATCGAGTTTTTAGAGACGGCAGCAGATGGCAGCAAAGACATCGAAAGAATTGGCCAGGGTGATGTGGTCATACTGCCAGCCTTTGGTGCATCAATTGAAGAGTTGAAATTACTTGAAGAGCGTCGCTGTGAAATAGTTGATACCACCTGCCCCTGGGTTTCTCGGGTGTGGAATCGGGTGGTCAATTATGACAAAAAAGATTTTACGGCCATTCTTCATGGTAAACCCAATCACGAAGAGACTGTCGCTACAGCCTCTCGCGCTGGCACCTATTTAATTGTGCAGAATTTGGGTCAGGCCGAATGGGTGTGCAATTACATTCTTAACGGCGGGAAAAAAGAAGACTTCTTCGCTCGCTTCAAAAATGCGGTATCGCGTAACTTTGACCCTGATACCCATTTAGTCAAGATTGGTGTGGCCAATCAGACCACCATGTTTAAGGGCGAAACCGAGCAAATTGGCAAGCTTTTCGAAAAGACTATTCTTGCTAAATATGGCCCGGCTGAGTTAGACCAGCATTTTCTTAGCCCCGGAGACACAATTTGTGATGCCACTCAAGAGCGACAGGATGCCATGCTTAATCTTGTCGAGGAGCAACTTGATTTGATGCTAGTAATAGGTGGATTCAATTCATCTAACACTGGTCATTTGCAGGAAATTGCCCATAAGCGAGGTCTGCCCTCGTACCATATTGATGGACCAGACTGTGTTGGTCCCGGTAATGTAATTCGATTTAAGGCCGACAATAGCGAGCAAACCCAAACAAGAGAGATGTTTTTCCCTGTAACAGGGCCTGTAACAGTTGGTGTTACTTCTGGTGCTTCTACCCCAGATCAGGTTGTAGCTGACGTCTTAGAGCGTTTGTTTGCTCTTCGCTCTTAGCAAATTTTAGATGTTAGATCTATAGATGATACTATTTAGTCTATTAGTGTCAGCTGTGAAGTGACGTGGACCTCGAAAATAACATCTTCATGCGGGCGTTGCGGCGAGAGCAAGTTGAGCGCACTCCGGTTTGGCTCATGCGTCAGGCTGGTCGTTATCAACCTGAATATCGTGCGATTCGCGCAAAAATGAGCTTTCTTGAGCTTTGCCACAATTCTCAAGTGGCAGCGGAAGTGACGACCATGGCTGTAGATATGCTGCAAGTCGATGCGGCTATTATTTTTGCCGATATACTTCTGCCCCTGCAGTGTCTCAATGCTGGGCTGCGTTTTGCCCAGGGTGATGGTCCGGTTATTGATAATCCTATTAGACTGGCCAGCGATGTCGACAAACTATCCTTATTTGACATAGAAGAGGGGCTTGGTTACGTTTTTCAGTCTATTAAGCTATTTGTGAAGGAACGGCCGCTAGTGCCTTTAATCGGCTTTGCTGGCGCTCCCTTTACACTGGCTTCTTATCTGATTGAGGGCGGCTCTTCCCGCAATTTTGAGCGAACCAAAGCTTTTATGTACCAAGAACCTCAAGCTTTCGCCAGACTTATGGCAATTTTGACTGATGTTACCATTGCTTACTTGCTGGCCCAGGTTGCCGCTGGTGCTCACTGTCTGATGCTCTTTGATAGTTGGGTCGGTACGCTCAGCCGTGAAGACTATGAAAGCAGTGTATTGCCTTATTCAAAACAGATATTTGCGGCCTTAGCAAGTGCGGCTCCTAGTATCCATTTTGGTACTGCCACTGGTGGCATGCTCGATTTGATCGCTGCAGCTGGTTCTACGGTTGTTGGTGTAGATTGGCGAATGGACTTGGCTTCGGCCTGGCAAATGATTGGTGATAAGGCCGTTCAGGGTAATCTCGATCCTACCGTGCTACTGGCTGATCGAGCTCTAATAAAAGAACGTACTCAACTGGTCCTGGATAAAGCCGGTGGGCGTCCTGGGCACATTTTCAATCTGGGCCATGGAATTGGTAAAGATACGCCGGTTGATAACGTTAAGTATCTGGTTGATTTGGTGCGAGAGTTATCTTCCAAGCCACGGGGCTAAGTGAATTTACTAATGGGCAATGAGAATTTGAAAAGCCGTGATAGCGTCAGCAAAGTAGTCATTGTGGGCGGTGGCATTAGTGGACTGACTTGTGCCTTCAAACTTTCGCAGTCTGAACAATTTACTCGTGGTCTCATGCATATTACTGTGCTAGAGAATAGACCACGATGGGGTGGAATAATTGAAACAAAGCTAGTTGACGATTGCATTGTCGACAGTGGACCTGATTCTTTTATTACTAATAAACCAGGGATGCTCACTCTCTCTAAAGAGTTGGGTATCGAATCTCGCATAGTTACTGTAAATCAAGTCAATCGCGGCGCTTTGATTGTTAGCAAGGGCAAGCTTGTCCCTCTTCCTGCCGGATTTATCATGCTGGCGCCTAGTACCCTGAGTAGCTTCTTTCAAAGCTCAGTGCTCAGCTGGGCGGGCAAGTTGCGAAGCGCCCTAGATCTTGTACTGCCACCCAGAAAAGATCTTGCCGATGAAAGTTTGGCTGCTTTTGTGCGCAGACGGTTTGGTCAAGAGCTTCTCGATAAGTTGGCCCAACCTATGGTGGCGGGAGTCTATGTTGGTGATGCAGAAAAATTGTCTGCTGCCCATGTTGCTGCACGGTTTGTTGAAATGGAGCGCACTACTGGTAGTGTCATTAGAGGTTTGTGGGCAGAGCGCAAATCTTCGGCATCAGAGGCTAATTGCCAGTTAGATGCCAGTGGTGCACGCTATAGCTTATTTGCTGGTTATGATCAGGGTATGGCCGTTGTCGTTGATAGTCTGGTAGCGGCTTTAAACAAAGAAAATATTGATTTGCAGTTGAATACTACTGTCAATTCCATAAGAAATAGCTCTGAGCCATCTAGTCGCTTCGTCGTCTCTTCGCCGTCACAAGTCTGGCACTGCGATCAAGTCGTATTGGCCACTGCTCCTAAAGTTTCCAGCGCCCTACTGGCCGATCTCAATGCCCCTTTGAGCAGAGAATTGGGCAAGATTTCTTCTGCCTCGTCGGCAGTTTGCAATTTCATTTTTGAGCGTAAAGATATTAGTCATCCTCTCAAAGCTTTTGGTGCGGTGGTGCCTGAAGTTGAAATGATTGAGCATAAACTGTCTCTTGTTGCTTTTGCCTTCGCCAGCATTAAATTCGTTCGTGCTCCTCAAGACAAAGTTATTGTTAGAGCCTTTTTGGGGGGTGTAAAGGGCGTTTCGATTCTTGCCAATGACGACGAACAGCTGCTTCAACTGGCTCTGGCTGACTTGACTAAGTTAATTGGCCTGTCCGGCAAGCCGATCTACCAGGCTGTCCACCGCTGGGCCGATTCTATGCCGCAATATGAAGTAGGTCATGATCAGTTGATTGCCGCCATAGAAAATGCCTCATCTTCATCTACCGCTGGTTTGCACCTGGCCGGTGCCTATTTGCAGGGAGTAGGCCTGCCGGACTGCGTGGCCAATGGCTATAAGTGTGCTGAGAGTGTCAAGCAATTTATGGCTAAAGATTGCTCTAGCAATCTCGTCAAAAATTGAAAGGTTTGAACTTACTTGTATCTTGCAAAATTGCGTGTATAACTAAACTATGACTGGGCAGCAAAACTCTTCAAAAACCGACGCCGGGCGCGAAGCTTCTAACTTGGAACGGCAAGTTGAACGCAAGAATTCTTGGGTAACGGTGAAGGGCGGCCCCGTTATTGCTGTGATTGATATGGGAACCAATTCTTTCCATATGATTGTTTGTCAGGCCAGCCCAGACAAAGACCATTTTGAGGTTTTGGCTAAAGTAAAAGAAGCTGTGCCTTTCTTTCGTCGCTCCTTAACTGCTCATTACATTGATGAGCCGGCGATGAGGGCTGCCGCTCGTATTCTGCGGGATATGAGTAAAAAAGCAAAAGAGCGCGGTGCGAGCACTATTGTGGCCGTTGCTACATCGGCTGTGCGTGAGTCAAAGAATGGCGAAGAGTGTTTGCGACGCATACGTCAAGAGCTGAAGATTGATGCTCGTATGGTCTCTGGCAAAGAAGAAGCCAGGCTAATTTATTTAGGTGTTCTTTCGAGCCTTAGTTCTGTTCGCTCTAAATTAAAAGGCCGCTTCTGCATAGTCGATATTGGTGGCGGTAGCACTGAACTGATTGTCGGCGACCGCGGTCAAATTTATTTCGCTGAGTCGTATAAGCTTGGTGCGGCCAGACTTTCACAGCGCTTCTTTAAGCGTGGGGTGGTCACTCGTGAATATATTCGCGAATTACATGATGAGGTTCGCGGTGTACTCCGTCCCTCGGCCAACGGTATTGCTAATAGTGGTGGATTTGAGACCTTGATTGGTACCTCTGGCACTATTCAGGCTTTGGCTAAACTAGATAGAGTCACTTGCGGTAGTCCCCATGCGGAATTAAACGGCTGGACCATTGCCATTGACCGTTTGAAAGAGCTTGTGGCTTATCTTGAGACTGCCGCTTTGAGAGGGGAGAAGCCTAAAGGCGTTAGCAGCGATCGCAACGAGACTGTGCTGGCTGGTTCTATTGTCTTACTTGAATCAATGATTTCTCTGGGTATCAAAGAAGTTTCAGTATGTACTGCAGCGCTGAGAGAAGGGGTTGTAGTAGATCGTTTCTTGCAGACCGGCTGGCTCGAAGCTGGACTGACAGTGCACCGCGATCCACGCTCAAAGAGTGTGCATAATTTGCTGGAGAAATACCAGGGGACGCTGGAGCATGCTCAGCAGGTGGCTTATCTGTCGCAGCTCCTTTTCACTCAGACCCGCGGCATCCTTCATAATTATCCTGAAGATATTGGTCACCTGTTGTGGTCTGCGGCAATGTTGCACGATGTGGGCATGTTCATTGGTCGCAATGGTCACCACAAGCATTCTTACTACCTGATAAAGAACGCTGGGCTCTTGGGCCATTCTGAAGAAGAAGTAGCATTGATTGCTAGTATTGCCCGTTACCATCGTGGTTCAGAGCCGAAGGTAACTCATGAAGCTTGGTATAGCCATGACTTAGAAGGTAGAAAAATTGTCTACGATCTGGCTTCTTTCCTTCGCATCGCCGAAGCATTAGACCGCAGCCATAAGCAAGTAGTGAAAGATCTGCGCGTGATTGTGAGCGCCTCTAGTAAAGACGGGCAAAGTGGCAACCTTAGCCTCTTCCTCAATCTCCATGAGAATAGTCACTGTCAGTCAGAAATTTGGGCTTTAAATGAGAAGAGATCATTCTTTGAGAATCATTTTCAGACCAAGCTAGAAGTTCTAGTTGACGCTGGAGTGGCGCTGGCTCAGTCTGAGTAATGCTAGTGCGCAGTTGATTTCTTTGCTTCGGCTAGCTTGATATTTAAGGTCTCAGCACTTTCTTTGACGTGCTTTAAGCGGCGTTGTAGTTTCTTTGCGGTAAAGCCGTTGATGACTGATTTGGGCACTGGCATACCAAGATCAAGGCTGGTTGATAGTTCAAGAGTGGTGGCCTTGCCGTCGCTGCTTGGGGTTAAAACCCAACTGCCCTGCATGTGTTTAAAGCGATCTGATTTGATTAGCTTGTAGTCAATTCGCTCTAGGGGCACTTCTTTGTTTTGCATTTCGCATATTGCCGAACCAAAAACTGGTATTAGCACCATTTTTTGTTCAAGCACATATTCATGTTCGCCGGGCACTATCACTTTGCTATAGGCTAGGTCGGGATCATGTTTTCTCTCGTCATGAACGGCCTGCCAGACAACTTCTCTGGGCGCTTCAATGTGGATTGAAGCCTTGATTAGCTCAGGTTTCTCTTTGAGCTCTTGGTTCTTTAGCTCTGCTTTATTCTTTAGCTCTGCCTTGTTTATTGCGGCAGGGCTTGCTTTGCTCGATTGTGGCAGAGCCAGTAGACTGCCGCAGGCTAATGCCAGAGCGAATTTTGAAATTTTCTTGCTGCTCACGATAGCTTATTCAGTATCACTTTGTTATGGTAGTTGCAAAGAGTATAGCACTGCCGGCTGCGCTAGCCAATTAGATCTTTTACACGCCTATGGGGAAGAATTTAGGTACTAGGCGGCGCCACTTGAGCTTGGCTGCATAGTCTTTGTACTTGTCGCCAAAGGTTTTGACCAATAGCTCTTCTTCGTACTTTGCTCGGCGTAACCATAGCGGTGCCACCACAAATAATGCAAAAGCAAGACTGAGGGGGGAGAGACCAGCAATTGATGCGCCAACTAGTGATTGGATTATGCCTGAATAGGCTGGGTGCATAACAAAGCCGAGCAGTCCTGAATCTTTTACTTCCTGTCCTTCCAGTAGTTCCGCATCAGTGGAGAAGGCTTCGCCCAGCGAATACCAGCCTCCAATCATGAATACAAACCCAGTCAGCATTTCTAAAACACCAAGCCAGGAGATGATCTGTAGCGCCCCGCTAGGCTCAGTCTGAGTTAGGGAAAGTATTGGGGACAGGCCAGGAAGGCCGGTGATGACACCGTTGAAGACGCCAAAACTGAGAACTATTAGGGCGACATTGACACCAGAAAGCAGCTGAGGAGCCCGTTGAATCAGAAAGTTTGATTCATAGACAACGCCCTTGCCCCTGCGGGAAAAGCCTTTGTATAGAACAGGGAAAGAGAGCGCACAGCCAATTGCTAGAAGACCAAGTACGGTCATCGTCGGCAGGTTGAAGGTCATATCGTTTTTGCTCCCTTAATTGTAAATACATCGTCGGCGAGGCCAACGTTTCCTTTGAAATTGTTCCAGATAGAGTGCGAACTTAGTTTACCGTCAATGTAGTCCCACCATTCAACTGGCAGCATACTTTTCGGGTCAATGGCCACTCTTTTGTAGATTTCACCTTCAAAATTGGAGCCGTGATATACCTCCAGCATATATACCTGTGACGGTGCATTGCTGGTTGATTGCACAGTATTCTCGGTAACACGGGCTACGCAAGAATCCTTTTCTATAAATGTTTTCAATGCTTGAGCTAATGAGCTCAGATCTGAATCGACCATGGGATAGCCGTTAGCTGAGCGCAGGTAGTCAGACGAGGGGGCTAAATCTACGGTCATGAAACTAAGAGCACCGCCGGGTTTGGCTTTGATTTTGCCACCGCTTCCCATCACCGCTATTGATCCTTTGCGGAAGCTTCCTACTTCTTCGAGGCGCATCATTCGGGGCTTCTTGAAATAGAATTTGCCTTTTTCAATCAGTTTTTTTCCTTTGTAATTGGTCATTTCGTACTCAAAGACATAGTCTTTGTAGCTGTCGGCTGCTTTGAGCATCCGTTCGATGAACGGTGCAGCGTTGACGAAGTCTGCGTTATCAGCTTTTGGCAAAGGTGCGGTCGTTGTTGAAGCTTTGCTCGATTTCTGCTTGCTGGCAATCTTGATACTGCCAGCAGTATCGCTGGCCGAGGCTGCAATTGAGCTTGTTGCCAGGTTTAGAGAAAGGGTCAGCGCTAAGGCTGCCGCGGCGAGAGATTGATTTTTATTGCTTCTGTACTTAGTCATTTATTGATTTCCACAATGTCCGATTTCGGATGTTTCCAGGGAGCGCCAGAGTTGAAATACTGCAGTTAATATCTCGTCTACAGTAGGGGGAAGATTTTTAGAGGTGAGAGCTACATGTTTTTGCTCTAATGACTCTAGGTCGTCTAACATT
>CAJXZK010000219.1 GCA_913063055.1 uncultured bacterium | reverse complement strand
TCTACACCTCTCTATTCGTCGGCAGCGTCAGATGTGTATAAGAGACAGAGTCAGAACTATGCAACTGACTGCTGAAGTCAAAGACGATAACTATGTAGAATTGCCTCGTCAGCAAGAAGCACTATATGCAAAATCAACCGACACTCTTTTGCGCGCCGATGCATCAACAGGCAAACACTATTACGACCTGAACGCCGCCGCCAAATCTTACTCTGGCCCCTGGCTCTTTGGCCGCCAGCACATTCAGGTTAGTGTTCAAGGAATGAACGCTCAGTGGATGCAGTGGTGCCCTGTTCCAGCCGATATTCGCGACAATATTATGATGCGTGGCAATGTAATTTATCAAAACCCAAACGGCACATACCGCACATCCAGCGATGTTTATGAAGGCGTAATTGAATCGGAACACGGCTTTGAGGGTGGTCGCTATTTTGTCGGCAAAACTCAACATACTTTTTATGCCAATAATCTACCGGGTGGCCGATTACAAGTTGTAGCCAATATCAAAATTCATTTGAATGAAAGATTACCTTACAACCCCATGATGCCCCAATCTAATTCGCCGCCAGCCCAATATCCCCAGGAGCGAATGGCTGCAACACCGGCCAGCTACGGTCAAGCCGTCTTACAGCCCCAAGGCAATATGGTCGATGCCAACTATGCCTCAACGGCAAGCAATTACAGTGAAGCCCAATATGGAGCACGTGATACTTCTGCTGGTGGCGATAGCGGCTTTTAAACAGATAGAGTATGGTACAAATGAACCTACTTAGGCCTATGGAACTTTGGCTTATGGAACTTAGCTTTATGGTACTTAAATTAAGGAATAGCACTTTTATGACATCACACACTCTTGCTAGCTTGTTCTTGCTTCAGTTAGTCATAGCTCTTTTTACACTACAACCAGCAAGCGCTGAGGGCTACGTTACTGGTGGCGTGAAGAAAGCAACGAAAGTAACAGTAGGTGGAGTTAAGAAGGGCACCAAGGTGACGGTCGGCGGAGTCAAGAAAGGTGTTGACGTCACCGTTGGCGGCACCAAGAAAGGTCTAAAAGAAACCACCAAGTTCTTGAAAAAAGTCTTTTAACTAAGCGGCCATCGAGTCATCAGCCTCGTAGATGCTACTTGTATTGAAGAAGGGAGCAAGTAAAGACATAGAAAGTTCATCTGCTGGTGTCTCAGTGCTTGCTGCTGGAACCTCAGCCGGAACCTCAGCCGGAACCTCAGAACGAACAGAGGTTGGCATCTCAGCGGGCAGCTCAGGGGCAATCACGGTGTTATCTAACACTGGTTGACTCAATCTATCTGCAGCTTCTTGCATCAAAGCTTGGCGATGCTGAAGCAAATCGTAGCTTGTAATTACTCCAGTATCAGGATTTTTGAAAACATCATAGTACAGATCTAGTATTTGCAAACCTTCCCGCTCAGCGTCTGTTAAATCGGTGAGACCAAGCGCGGCAACAATATCATCATGGTTAATCGATGAACTGGAATAAGAACCATCAGCAGACTCATGTTGGGTAGCCTTGAGATAGGCAGAACCAATCTTCTCAAAGCTCGAATCAATTTGGTCTTGTGCTGAGGCCAATTCAGTTGGCACAGAAACCTCTGGAGCGCTAGCGCTATCGCTTGCAGCAGGCAAGATGCCGGCATAAGGATCAAACTCAGCATTAGGCCCAGAATTAGGCAAAGTATTGGCATCAGTGCTAGTATCTGCTGGAGCCTGGCTGTACTTAGCATCGATTTCCTGATAGCGCTGCGACTTGCCACGGTCAAGATCAGCTAAGTGAATAGTTCCATCTTCTGCATTCTTGAGGTAGTCAAACTCAGTCTGCAGCATACCGAGACCAAGCCTCTCATTGGCAGTCAAGTCATTCCGGTTTAGAGTGTTGTTAATGTCATCAAGGCTGGCTGATGGTTTGGAATAAATACCCTTAGGTGTATTGATTTTAACAGCCCGACTGAAACCCTCGGCCATTAAGGCATAGCTGTTATCGATACCAAACTTTTCTAATTCCATCTGTTTTGCCGCCTCAGGCGAAAGGGCTGGCACAGTTGTATCTGTACTATCAGTGCTGTCTGGCGAACTGGGAACATCAGTGTTTGTAGTATCTGTACTAGCTGGGTCTGTGGTTTCAGGGGCAGCAAATTGACTGCTTTCACCACCTTGAATTTTGGTTGGAATGTTAATCTCATCGCCCACTTGCAGCTGAGCAAAGCTGCGACCATTGCTAACTTCTAGCTCTCTAATGTAGTTAGCAATTTGATTGTCGGTAGGCTGCTCCACACCTTGAGCAGTGAGAATATCGTTAGCAACCTTCCAGCAGGAGTCACCACTAACCACAGTGTATTTACCAGAACCATCAGCGGCGAGTTCAGCAGTGCGACCATTAGTACCAATTGGTTGCGACACCAGATCGGAAGAGAGAACTTGTTGATTTTCAGGATTGCTTGCATCTAGTAAAAGGGTTTGGCCTTGCTCATCGCGAGCAATTAAATCTTTGCCGTCTAAGCCAATAATAGAAAGGTTAGCCAGCGCTCCGTTGGCGTGCAAGGCTTCAGTGGCCTTGGCCAAATCTTCCTGCACCAAGCCTGGGCGGTGGGCATGAGAACTCATCAGGTCTTGCGCCAAGTCACTCAAGTTGTTTGTCTTAGGCGCCTCAGGTGCAGTCTCAGTTGGATTTACCACATTGGCATCAGTGCTGGTTTCAAGATTGGCCATTATCTTCTCCTCGGTTGCTCGTCACCCTCATGTCGACAAAGTAACATCGCCAAGTAGACATCAATTGGACAAGGCAAATTCGTCACCCGGCACATAGAAGACGACAAGGCTGTACAATCGCACAGTCCTTTTTCAATAGCCTCAGCACATAATGCCTTGCGCTGGTAATCAAACGAACCGGACACAGATAGCTTTTGCAAACTCATGTAGATAGGCTTGTTGTTAGCGAGTCTTGCCTTCGCTAATTCAGCAATCTGAGCAGAGGAGCATTAGCGTTATGCATAAACCGATAGAAGACTTCATTAAATCGGAAAATCAACCATCAGCGAGGGGGCAATTTCCGGGGAGCAAGTCAGGTGCGCAATCTTCTACAGGAAATAATCCTCAAGCTCACACTAGATAACTCTCGTGCGTGGTACAACCATATAAGGACTATAGCCTAATTCAAAGTTCATAGAAGGTGACTCCTGGTGTCAAGTGCCGCTAAAACTGCCCTGATTGCGGCCCCTGCTGTAGATGCTGATTTCCTAGAGTCGGTCCTGGATAAAAATATATTTCAGGCGAGCTTCGCAACTGACTACAAAGAGGCCACACAGGCGCTTTCTTGCAACTTCTTCGATTTAATCCTATGCACCATCGACTTCGACGATTCGCAAATGATTAGTCTGCTCCTCTTTATGAGGCTACAATCGGAACCGATAAGGACTAATTTTCTTTGCCTGCAGCTGCACCCAGCCAGTTCAGAGGTAATTGATTGTGTTCGGCTTTGCCACGCGGCCTTTGGAGCTGTAGGATTCGTCGAAATAGAGGACATGGATGACGCTGGCGCAGAATTGCTACGTTCTCGAATATCAAGCTTGTAGTCCGTCCGTCTTCACCCATGCGGTGACTCAAACAATTGTGGCGAATAATACATTGGTGATTATTCCAATTAGCTCAGCCTGATGATAGAGCTTAATAGTCTGTACTGAGGCCATATTCATTACGTTCGCTCTGGAACAAGCGACCTGCGAAAGAGATCTGTCCGGCTCTTCTTTACAGCCAAGGCAAGAGGCAAAAGGTCCATCGAAATCAAAGCCAGCGATAATAAATGAGTGTGTAGCTGGCATGCTCTGCGGATCTCATATCTTTACTCCAATCGCTAATACTCCCTCGTTAGGGTACCCTTCGCAGTGTCCACCTCTTGTCACTAAGAGTAGGTTAAGAGAATTTGGTACCTAGATCACTATTTGGTTCTGCTCATGCCTGGTAGCGCCCTAAATTAGTCAATTTCCCCTATGGATATCTAGGAAAAAAAATTTAACGATTTTAGGTAAGAAATTAAGCTCAGCTATTGCGTAGTTGCGCAACAGATGCACGATCGTGTACCCTTAAAACCTTTGATAGGGTTGCAATAGAAGGAAATTAGTTACATTTATATAGTACGTTTTCGCTCCATTTAATTCAGTTTCAGAACAGCACCGGAGCAAAAAACGGCTTCAAAATAGTTGACCTTGGTGGTCCGATACAGTTCGCGCCAAGTATGGCGCTGGAGGCGCATTTTGATTCCCAAAGGAGCTGAGTATGCACTGCGAGTGGTTGTGCTGCTGTATCGAAATAACGGACGACGACTGGCTTCTTCAGAAATCTCGGAGAGAACAAAGATCACCATAGCCTATATCCCAAAAGTACTTAAGCCGCTAATAAAAGCTGGTCTGGTTACAAGCATCAGAGGTACCAACGGTGGCTACCAACTAACACATCCAAGAAGGCGCATTTCTGTGCTCGACATTCTTAGAACCGTTGGCAGTATAAGAGACGATCATTCAGATAGAGCCCGAGTCAGTAAAGATTTCTACTCACTTTGTCAAACGCTAGATCAAATAGATTCCCATGCGCTGCGCATTTGTGCCAAAACCACCATTGCCCATTTGTCAATTCACTAAATTAGCTTCTCTTCCCAGCTCGCAGTAGCACCAAGTAAGGTGCTATTGCGTTTCCTATCAATCAAGCCGTCAAGAACAAGGAAACAGAACAGCTATCGCAAAGTTAAGCCAGGTATTACTCTCTTTGCCTAACTTAATTAAGCGAAAGACAGAGCGATTATTCGGGAATAAATCAAATACAGACAGTTGCGCAGTTGCGCAATAGTTCCAGCATGTCGTAACCTTAGAACGTATTACAGGATTAGGATAGAAGGATTCAGCTTACATATATATTGTCCAAATTTTTAGTCTTATTTAGCTCTGATTTGACGTAGTCTCGAAAACTCTCTTTCTAAAAGTTATCTGTTTTAGAAGCTACGGAAAAGAAGAAAGGAAACATGCACGAGTTTTATCCAAATTTGCTGCGCACTGCAATAGAAGCAGCTGATTGCCCCATTGTGATAACAAACGCACTAAGCGACGATAATGTTATTGCTTATGCCAATCCTGCTTACTTAAAATTGTCGGGCTACTCCCTCGAAGAAATAATAGGAAAGAACCCTAGATTCATGCATGGTGCTCGCAATGAACAAGTCGGTCTAGATAGCATACGCTCAGCCCTTAGAGAAAGACGACCGTGCACAGCGAGAGTAACCAATTCCCGAAAAGATAGGTCCGCTTATTTATGCAAGGTAACTGTTCAACCTGTATTCAATCAAGAGGGACAACTTGCTCACTGGGTGGGAACACAACGCGATGTTACTAGTGAATCAACTCTCGAGTTATGGTCTGCACTGTTAGCGCACGATCTCAAATCACCACTTATCGGTATTTCAAGGATACTTGGGCAAATGGCTGAAGAAAGAATTGGCCCAGTAAATGCAGTACAGCAGCAAATATTAACATCTTGCAGGGAGACAAACTTTCGAGTACTGTCTAGCTTGACAGATATGTTAACCCTCTACAAATCCGACAGTGGCACAACCTCAGTCAAATCCACAGAAGTTTTGGACGCAAATGAAATCGTCTGCGACGCTACAAACTTTCTTAAAGAATTCATGGATCTAGGCAGCGCGATTGACTTTGTCCCACTCGAAACCCAGCAACCATTAGTTCTCGCAAACAAGAAGGCACTCACTCACGCCTTTACTAACATAATCGACAACTCGCTTCAATACTCCGCAAATAAGCAGGCGCGTGTTCGGGTGAGCATTGATTCAAATGAAAGCATGGTTTTAGTACAGACAGAGAACATGAGCACAGCGCCACTACCTGAAGATCTATTTTGCTCGCCACTAGAAAACCGCAATTTAAAGCACGGCTGGTCAACCAGACTTGGACTTTATCTAATCAAACAAGTGATAGAAGAACATGGTGGCTCCCTAGCGGCTATTCAGACCGACAGCGGCATTGTACGGTTCTCCGTCAGCTTGCCCCTCACTCACGAACACCGGAAAGTGTCAGAATGAATATTCGACCGCAGCTCAGCAATTGCCTGTTCAAAGGTAATGCGATTTTCGCGCACACGGCACTGCATTCGCAACGCCTTTGCGACAATTGACTTCGGCAGACCACCGTCACGAATCAAAACATTGCCCAGTGGTAGACCCTTATCCTTAGCTCTTTCGATAAAGAGTCGCATTGACTCCTCATTCAGCAGCCCAAGCGTCACAATCAGCTCACCAAGTTTCGCTTCATCTCCTTCCAAAGAGCAAAAGGATTCATTTGTTAGTTGCGCTTCCAGAGCAACTACCTCCAGCGATCGTTTTGCTTGGTGTTGTACATATGGGTTCTCGTCGTTTGCTAACAGTTCCAGTAACTCCTTCTGAAGCCTGTGATTCTCTGTCAGAGCTAATCGTACGTTAACGTCAGGGTCTAAGCAGAGACGTTTTAGAATATCGGCATGCGCTGTGGTATTCCAGGCAAGGCCTGCTCGCACCTCCGTATTTTCATCGAGCGCCAAGAGCATCAGGATTTCAGTGGGTGTTGAGGGGTTCTCGGCGAGCCTGCGTCGCACTGCTGGATTAACATGCTTGGATAGAGAGCTCACAGACTCCTCAGGGACACTATCGCTGCCTGCGATTATATAAGAACCAGTGTAGTTAAATGAATCGGTCAAGACACACCCCTTGCACCAACTGTGCAGCAAATACCATCTTAGATATGGTGCGAAAAAGCGCCCACTCTTTCTGAATCTCGGGTAAAGCTGATTATGGCAATCTAAAACTGAGCAGATATTTGGCAAATGGCCTTCCAAAATTGAGCAGTTTTAGATTCACGCCGATAATAGAAGGGCCCCTAACAACGGGGCCTAGAAAAGCGACGGCAAGAATGTTAGATCAAGATGCGTGGGCATCGATTCGACTGTTACACCGAAGGCAAGGCAAAAGCATCAGCTGGATTTCGAGAGAGCTAGGCATCTCACGCAATACTGTTAGTAAATACATCAAGGACTGCGATGCTCCTAAATACAGAGCGACCCAGCCGCGCGGCAAACCAGTTGCTGATAAATGGAAGGAGCACGTTCGGTTAATCTTAGAGGACGACCGGAACGCACCCCGCAAGCAAAAGCATACAGCAAAACGCATTTTTGAACGACTAGTCGATGAGCACCAATTTACAGGCTCCTATCGAACGGTGCGAAAGATTGTCGCGGATATCAAGAACAAGCCTGGGCAGGCTGTATTTTTACCGCTTCAGTTCAAGCCTGGCAAAGATGCGCAGGTTGACTTTGGTGAGTCGTATGCAGACATCGACGGCGAACGAACAAAGGTGCACATCTTTGAGATGCGTCTGAACTATTCGCGGAAGAAGTTCGTGATGGCGGTGAGAGCCGCAAACATGGAATCGTTCATGGAAGCTCATGTTAGGGCGTTTGAGTTCTTTCAAGGGGTGCCAGAGCGACTCACCTACGACAATTTAGGGCTAGCGGTGGTTCGGGTTGGTAAGGGCAAGGATCGGACGTTAACCAAAAAATTCAAAGAGCTAATGGGCTTCTATTCATTTGAAAGTAATTTCTGCACGGTTGGCCTCGAAGGCGCCCACGAGAAAGGAGGTGTTGAGGGCGGAATTGGGTTCAGCCGAAGGAACTGGCTAGTGCCTGTGCCAAAGGTGGAACGAATCGAGGATCTGAACGAGAAATTGGTAAAGCGCTGTATTGCTGATGGTGAGCGAACGGTTGGTGGTGAGAGCGAAACGATCGACCAGGCCTTTGAGCGTGAGCAGCGCTCGCTGCTCACGCTGCCCGAGCGACGTTTTGATGGTGGCACGGCAAGGCACTGTGTGATTGCAGACACGTATCAGACGGTTGGATATGACTCGAATCGATATTCTGTGCCGCAGAAGTTTGTCGGTAGGCCGCTCAGAGTGCGCGCCTATCTAGACAAGATTGTTTTCTCAACTAATTTGGAGGTAATTGCAGAGCACGAGAGGAGCTACAGGAAGGACCGCTACTGTTTGCATGCAGAACACTATCTTGATCAACTTGAGAGAAAACCGCATGCGGTGCCATTTGCCAAGCCTCTACTACAGACTGAGTGGCCGGCTGGTTACTGGAATTTCTACGAACGCCTGGTAGAGCAGAAAGGGCCATCGGAAGGCGGGAAGGACTATGTGCGAGTTTTGAGATGCCACATGCAGCACGGAGCAGCTCTAACAGCGAAGGCCATACGTGATTGTGCGGCAGTCGGACTGATCAGTGCCGATGCCATTCTACAAGTCGTTGCTCAGGCTCGTTTCGCCACTAGGGCAGAAATGACACCTCTAGACATGGCCGAACGCCCAGCTTTACGAGAGTACTCCGTCAAGCTTGAAGAGACAGCTAGATACCAAATTTTATTAGGAGAAATCACCAATGAGCACTGTATTGCTTGATCAATATTTGAAACGACTGCGGCTACCAACCATGGTCAAGAACTACGAATTGCTGGCCAAGGAAGCTGAAACCAATCGAGTCAGCTACGAAGAATATCTTTGCTGCCTTTCAGAACAAGAAGTACAGGCAAGAGAAGAGAACACCAGAAAAGAAAGGCTTGCCAAAGCACGGTTCCCGGCAATGAAGACTCTTGACCAGTTCAAGTTTGATGAGATTCCGTCACTGGACAAGAACATGGTCCTGCAGCTATTTACTGGCCAATATCTCGCTAGTGCTGAGAATCTTGTGTTTCTCGGCGGCCACGGCACAGGCAAAACACATCTCGCCATTTCGCTTGGTGTCGAAGCCTGCGCTAACGGCAAGAAAGTTAGGTTCTACAGCGTTGGAGAGCTTGTGCATCAACTGCTTGAGGCACGAGATGCCAGGCAAGTCTTTCGTCTGCAACAGCAGCTTGCCAGATATGATTTGCTAATTCTTGACGAGCTTGGCATGACTGATTGCAAGCAAGACGGTGGCAACTTACTGTTCCAAGTGATCAGCTCAAGGTACGAACGCTGCTCAACCATCATCACAACTAATCTTGAGTTCAAAGACTGGACTAGTGTTTTTGGCACGCAGCAGTTGACCAATGCTCTGTTGGATCGCTTGGTCCACCGGTGCCAAATCGTGCCAATGAACGGAGAAAGCTACCGATTCAAAGAAAGTGTCAGACGAAAGAAGAAAGCTTCAGCGGCAGAAACAGCAATTCCAGAAACGAGGTCAAAAGCTAATGCAGCCACTAAATGACCTGCTCAATATTCGCGGGCCAAACCTGCTCAAATTTCGCTTGCCAAAATCAGGTAAAGCCCGTAAATACTAGCGTTGCACAGAGATCAGATTGGTTGCAATCCCCCGACCGGGGGAAAGATCCGGTGCCAGCTAATTGCAAAGATTGTTCTGCCTTTGAGCAATGGCAATTGAGCATAGTGCTTATTATCCAACGCTTGAAGCAACGCAATACTTTGGTATCGCAGTCGGTGCATCCCCATCAGCGACAATTAAAGAGATTAGACTTTAGAGTAAATAGCAGAAAAAACGTGATTGAGATTTACCAGTAATCAGACCAGTACGAGGTCACTTCTAGCGCTCATCCATATCTTCAGTTACCAAAATATCACGTATCCGAAATCTGACAAAAAGAGTATTCGAGGATGTGGGGTCTAATTTAAACGGTGCAGCACGTCTGATGATTTGTTGCGCCTTCTCATTCAATCCTACATCGCCAGAACTTTTGATTACTCCCAAAGCTTCGATATTCCCTTTAGAGTCGAGTACAAGCAGACATATCAGTGGTTTGTTGATGACATCCACAGGTTTTAAATTTGTGATTGTTTTATCTGGATTTTCACGAATGAATCCTGAGGCGAGCAGAATTTGCTTTCGATATTCGTTTTTATAAGCATTTGGATAAAATTTACATCTTGCTGAGGCACCTAGCGGCGACATAAGCGAAATCATCAAAACTATACAGATTATCAAGGCTGAGCTTTTCATGCGTCTATCACCAAAATTCTACTTCACTCTTATTGTCATGACCTTGCCCCATTTGTTGAGCCAGTGATTAAGAGACAGCTGCCAGCTTTACGTTCCCAATTGATCTAAGTTTCT
>CAJXZK010000218.1 GCA_913063055.1 uncultured bacterium | reverse complement strand
CTATCTTGCCATCATTTAGCGACACCTGGCCGGCACGGACGCCATCAGACTTACCATCAGCGCCCTTGGCGACAATTCCCTGGTTTGTGTGGTCAATGCCAGAACGAGTGCCATCGGCGGAATAATTTTTGAGAACCGATGCCCCATTTGCTTGGCGAGCGAAAGCATCAGGGCTCTGAGCACTTGGATGGCCAGCAGCATCATTAGCCCTCGCCTGCTCTGGACCTGCTTGTATCTTGCCAGTCAAAGCTCCAGTGCCGGGCTCATAACCTCGCAGGCCTGTATCGTTGACCTTTGCCCCTAACGCCTCTTGAGCCTTTGCCGTAGCTGGATCATGCGACTTTGCAGCCAAATCTTGAGGCTTAGGCACAACAGGGTCGTGAACCTTGCCATCGCTACTTCCGACTGTTCCGGCATTTCCTTGCTGAGCTTTGCCTTCGGGACCAACAATTGCTAGACCAGGAAGATGAGCTTTGTCAGAAGGCTGCTCGGCGACGACTGGACTAACTTTATCCGGAGCCTTATCTGGAACTTTAGTCGCAGCCTGGGTCGGTAGAACTTCGTTAGGTCGCTGAACCGATGGTTGTACTTCCTGATTCTGGACTCGAGGCACGGCGCCATCGATCGGAGTGTTGGACTGCTCGCCAGCCCGAGTTGGCATTCCTGGCTTTGTCGACGGGTCCACGACCTTCTCAACCGGGTGATTCGTTGGTGTGACGGCATCTCTGGACGGCTGCGGTTCCACCCGAGCAGGCGTGATATCGCCAGGCGAGACTTTAGTATCCTTGCCTGGAATTACAGCACCTGGTTCCGGCTTGACGCCATCAGAGGGTTTTACAGGTGTTATAGCCGCATCGGACTTCCCCTGCAAACCTAAAATCGACGAAGTTTCAGGAGAACCCTCAGCAGCTTGGAATCTACTGTACGCGTCATCAATAGAACGTTTTGAAGCTTCGGTTTTGACCGGATCGACTTCAGGCTTAGGACCTTGATTTTCCGCTCGGTCGACCATCACTGTCACCATCGAAACAAGAAAACGTACTATATAATTCTGCCACTTTAGCAGTGGCAACTAACTGACAGCGTCACTTGGCCGGACTTGCACTTGATGAACCTTTTGTCTTAAGTTCACGCTTTAAATCATCAACCAATGACTTGGCTGCAGCGTCTAACGGATTAAGGGAAACGACCTTATCCATATCACGCAGGGCTTCCTCACACGGCCCCTTCAGGTGAAAATAGCAGGCGGAGCGACACTTGTAGGCATCAACGTTTGACGGCTCCGCGGCAATCACCTTGTTTACGGTTTCGATAGCAGCATCATATCTCTTCTCGTTCCTTAGGTAGCGAGCCTTTTGCAGTAGAAGCATGGGCGTGGGCGGCCCTAACTTAAAAGCCATATCGAGCGATACAAGAGCCTCAGCATAACGTTGCTGATTTGCCTGACCATCTGACAGAATTAAATATGCCTCTCTCAATTTAGGATCTTTTTTGATCAGTCGACTGGCCTCGGCAACTTGCTCTTCGTAACGCTTCAACCGTCCCATAATTGCAGCGTGCTGCAGCTGAAAAGTCACATCCCCAGGCTTCTTCGCCAGGTCCGCCTCAATTCGTTTCAGCAACGCTAGGTTCTGTTCCGGCGTAGCAGCTTCCCCGCACCATCCAGGTCCGATAGAACCGGCAACAGCAAAGACTAGCGCTGCACTCAAAGCCAAATTAACGATTCGATTAAAAAGCATAGAAGTCCTTTCAAAAACTTCGGTCAGAAGCATTATAACGGCAGATGCCAGAGCACGCGCAAAAGACAGCTAGCTTGCCGCTCAAACCAATTTCAGTAGTACCTGCTTAATCTCATCCACTGACCTTTGCCGATCATCTGGTTTCTTCTCAAGAGCTTGCATCACCATTTTTCTATATTCCGCTGGAACAGAAACAGAAGCAGGAAAATCGGGAGCCGGATCAGTAACCTGCATCGTCAGCGTCTCGTAAACGCTGCCACCAACAAAGGGCGACTTACCAACCACGCACTCGTACAAGATACAACCCAAAGCATAGATATCCGTGCGGAAATCCACAGACTTTGACAGGCACTGCTCGGGGCTCATATACGGAGGGCTACCATAACAAGCTCCGGTTTGAGTAAGTTTGATTACATCAACATCATCGCGACCAGTTATCTTGGCCAATCCAAAGTCAACTACTTTGACGTCCATTTTGCCATTCGGACCAGGGCTGCACATAATATTCGAAGGCTTTAGATCACGATGCACAATACCTTCACCATGGGCATGCAAAAGGGCGTCACAGACTTGAATCATTACTGAGGCAGTCTCTTGCACAGTCAAGCCATTGCTCCGCTCCAACAGATCCGCAAAAGTGAACCCTCTGATATACTCCATGGCTAAAAATGCTTCACCACTGGCGGTGAATCCAAAATCTTTGATGGCGATAATATTTGGGTGATTCAGAGTACCAAGAGCCTTCGCTTCTTGCTGAAAGCGCTTCACGTCTACAATGCTGCCTGAAACTGAAGCGTGCAATACCTTTACAGCAAGCTCTTGTTGCAAGTACAAATGCTTAGCCAGATAGACACTAGCCATGCCACCATCGCCGAGCTGCCACATCACCTCGTACTTATCAGCAAAAATTTGACCGACAAGCGACTTATTAATTAAGCGCGTCAAAACCGAGTCACAGAAGGGGCAAACATCTTGATCTCTGTCGATTTCTTTCTCACAGGCCAAGCAAACTTTTCGCACATGACTCGAAGAATGCTCTATTTGATCTTGTATAACACCAGCGCCAAGATTGATTGAAAATTCCAGATTTCCCGGCTGATTTATGGCCATCGAACCAGTTTGACTAAATAGTGCCGATGGGCTCAAACCGGCAGCAGATGCCATCAGTTGCTCCGTAGCCTTAACGCCAGTAACAACCAGAGCAACAGCCAGAGCGATTGCCCCGAAGGCAAAAATCGCCCATCCCAAACCATTATCGACAATTTTGTATTGCACCAGCGCGAAACGTAAGGCGAAGAGTATAGGCAAGAAGACAACGAGCAGCGTGGCACGTCTAGCAACTAGAGCTGAAGCGGTATTTGAGCAGAGAAAGCCTGCTAGGCCTTGATCCGGCTTTAGCAAAAAGCATGAGCTGCTCAGGACAATAAAAAGAAAGGAGATACCTTCTGACATGCGCAAGCAGCCAAAGAAGGTGCACAACGATTCAGCACCACTAACTGAACCGATTAGTGGCAATGAAGTGACCATCAAAGCGACAACACAGAGCCACTGAGCCAGCTCCATGCGCTTGCTCGCAAACCAGGTTTGAATGGCCAATGCTAATGTTAGGGCCATAAAGGCAAATGATACATCTGGAGTCATCGGGCCAGGATAGGAAAGGCCAGAAGAGTCTTCATTGGCACGATACCAAATATGGTTCAAGCTAAGATCTAAACCAGCTAGTGTTTCCACCGCAGTGCTCAATCCCGCTAAAAATGCCACAAAGCAAAGCAGGCTGGCAAATACCTTTAGAGCATGGCTAAGAGTTTTTGGCAGTTTGCGATCTGCTACCAGCAAAAGACAAATTGCAGTGCTTAGAAAAACTGTGTTTATAGCAACACTCGACCAAACAACGGGGCCGTTGAGAAACATATGCTTAAAAGCGGAATTGTCAGCGATCCAACCGTATGCAACGGCGGCACCAAGAACAAGACTGGCAACCGCCAAGAACATTGAGGCCGCGGCAGCGTAACCAACCAAACGCTCATTGAGATAGTTAGTGGGTTGAGCGATTGGCATTTATTGAGTAGAGAGAGCTTTTGCTATCGCGTCAGCATAAATCTCTTTCTTCTTAGGGCCAACTAGCTCTTTGAGCAGCTTACCCTTTGCCGAGAAAACACCTATAACTGGGGCATAGTCTGCATTCTCACTGAGAAACTTAGAGGCGCCAATCGCTTTAGCTGTGATTTTGCTGCTACTTATTTGATCACTAGATGTATCTAGGGCAACGAACTGCACCCTCGACTTGTATTCATTTTGTAGTTCCGAAAGGATTGGCTTAACCTGGCCGCACCAAACGGCGCACTCATGGTCATAAATCATCACTAGGCGAGCCTCGTACTGGCCCGAGACCTTCTTTGTTAGAGCAGCGGGAGCATCAGCCAATGCCGGGTTTTGCCAAAGAAAAGCAATGACGAAAGCCCCTACGAAGGAAAACAGACAAAGCATTGCAGTCAGAGAAGCGAGTGAATTTTGAAGAGATTTCGCAGCGCGGAACACTCTGATATTCAAAGCTTGTAAAGCATCCATATATCAACCTTCATAACTATAGCCTTAACTCAGAATGAGACAGTTTTATTCCCGAATGCTCTTAAAAGAACACCTAATTTAATTTGAGAAAACCAAAACGAATATCAATTACTGCTGGAACTTGAGCTAGCCGTTGCGATAGGCGGAGAGCCCGGTTCGCGGTCATCAGAAACAAGCATATAGCCGCGGTTTCGCACAGTCTTAATCAAGGTTCCTTCTGAAATACCAAGGCTACGACGCAGAAGCTTAAAGTGAGCCCTCACCGTATCAGTGGAGACCATGGCATCATCAAGCCAGACTCTCTCTAAAATCGCTTCGGCCGAAAATACTTGATTTTGATGGCGCATCAGAAATTCCAAAAGGCTATAAACCTTTGGCCTGAGCTTTATTTCAGCTCCATCGAGGGTAACGATGCAAGTGGCCGGGTCAAGGGTTATATTACTGACGGCTAAGACAGTGCTGGCGAGTGAACTGGGGCGGCGCAACAAGGCTCTCACGCGAGCTTGCAGCTCACGGTGTTCAAAAGGCTTGGTCAGATAATCGTCAGCGCCAGCATCCAGGCCCTGCTCTTTATCTTCAAGGCGGGTCTTAGCGGTGAGCATAAGAACTGGAATCTTCCCACCAGCCTTGCGATAGGTGATTAAGACTTCAATGCCTGTCTTGTCAGGCATCATCCAGTCAAGGATGACCACATCGTACTTATTCACGCGCAGATTTAAGAGAGCATCGTCACCATTAGAGGCGATCTGAACCATATGGCCCTGACTTTCAAGACCAAATTTGGTCACTTCTGCCAGCGCCGAGTCGTCTTCTACTAGTAAGATTTTTGCCATTAGAATGTAGATAATAGCAGTAAAATAGCTGCGGTCGTTCACTACATATTCACAGTGCAAGCGTAGTTTAAGTATGTGAGTGTGCCTTCAAGCGAGAGATATTATGAAAATTGCTATAGCCGGTGCCAGTGGAATGGTAGGGAAGGCTCTGACCAAGAGCTTGACAGGGAAAGGCCACACTGTGACTGCCTTGAAGCGCGGTAGCAGTGCAGACCAGGTCTTTGTAAACGTGACCCCAGAGTATCTAGAGGGCTTCGATGCCGTCATTAACTTGGCTGGTGAGAACATCGCCGCTAAGCGTTGGTCTGACGAGCAAAAGAAGCTAATTGTTGACAGCCGAGTATCAACCACGTCCTTTTTAGCCAACGCCTTGAGTAAGACAAAAGGCAACCCTAAAGTGTTCATAAACGCTTCAGCGATAGGCATCTACGGCAATCGTGGCAACGAGTCAATTACTGAAGAAAGTTCGCCTGGAGCCGGATTCTTGGCCAGCACCTGTAAGAAATGGGAAGAGGCCGCTAAACCAGCCAAGAGAGACGGACTTAGAGTCGTTATTGCCAGATTGGGTGTGGTTCTCAGTAAGGAAGGTGGCGCCCTTAACAAGATGTTGCTGCCCTTCCAACTCGGAGCCGGTGGAGTGCTCGGCAGCGGTCGTCAGTATATGAGTTGGATTGAAATCAACGACCTGGTAAAGGCTTTCGAGTTCCTATTGGAGAACAACGTTGAGGGTGTAGTCAATATGACATCACCAAACCCAGCCACAAATGCAGAATTCACAAGTGCAATGGCTAAAGTACTGAGCAGGCCTGCAATATTGCCAGCCCCTGCCTTCGGACTTAAGCTGATTTTAGGAGAGATGGCTCAAGAGATGCTTCTGGACGGCAGTCTTGTCCTTCCTGCGAAGCTAGAGAAGGCTGGATTTAAGTTCGATTATGCCAACCTTGAAAAAGCTTTGAACCATGAGCTTAAGGCCACGGCCGGGAGCGTTGCCTAGAGAGAATCTATGGCGAATGCGAAGGCCGTGGAGAGAGAGCCATGAGTAAAAGCACGAACACGTCCAAAGGCGAATTTCTGCAAAGAGCAGAATCTTAGAAACAATAGGTATTCCGTGGACAGCAACTGCGCCGGTAAAAATGAACAACTCCTTCTTTTCAAACGTGCCGTTGAATCTGTGCGCAACGGAATTTGTATAACCAATCCACGCCTGCCCGACAATCCGATTGTCTATGTCAATGATGCTTTTTTAGAGATGACCACTTATCAAAGGCATCAGGTAGTTGGCCGCAACTGCCGTTTTCTACAGCGCGACGACCGTGACCAAATTGCCATAGAAAATATCAGAGAAGCGATTCGCACAGAGCAGCCGATCACCACAATACTGCGCAACTACAGGCGCGACGGTTCAATCTTCTGGAATGAGTTGACAGTATCACCTGTGCACGACGAAAACGGGACATTAATCAATTTTGTCGGAGTACAAAACGATATTTCAGCCCGCAAAGAAGCAGAGAAAAGGGTCTCTGAATTTTACTCGGTGATCTCTCACGAACTGCGCACTCCACTTAGTTCTATTAATGGCGCCTTGAGTGTCATTGCCGATGGTTCGGCAGGAAAGGTCAACGCGCAGGTAATGCGCATGGTCAGCATCGCCCTAGAAAATTCTGAACGCTTGATTCGTTTGATCTCAGACATCTTAGATTGGAAGAAAATTGAATCTGGCAAGTTCAAACTAAACACCAGCAATATCAGCCCAGAACAATTGATAGACAGTGTGATAGCGGCGGTGAAGCCACTGGCTTGCTCGGCTCAAGTCAATCTGAAAAAGGAAGTTTCCACAGCGGCAGAACTGTCTGTCGACGTTGATAGAACCATGCAGGTGCTAACCAATCTTGTCGATAACGCCATCAAATTTTCTCCAGTGAAAAGCACAGTTACTGTCAGTGCCGAACTACGCGGCCTGGACACAGTAAGATTTTCAGTGGCTGATCAAGGCGAGGGGATTGCCCCGGATCAATTAGACAAATTGTTCAAAGTTTTTCAGCAGTTAGACTCTTCTGATAGCCGCAAGGCTGGTGGAACGGGTCTTGGTTTATCCATCAGTCGTTCACTCGTAGAGTTGCACGGTGGGCAGATTGGCGTAGATAGTGTAGTGGGTAAAGGCAGTACTTTCTGGTTCGAGTTTTATACCGCAAACAGCAAAGTACACAGCTAAGGTAGAGGCAAGAGAAGGCTTATGAATCAATAAAAGAAAATCGCTCCCAAATTTCTCTAGATGTTGGCGCACTTGAGACTTTCAAAATGGTGAGCAAAATGAACGAATTAGACACATACATTGTTGATTTCCCGCCCAGCTTATATGACGGCGGAAGTTTAGAGTTACTCGACAGAACGATGGCTCTGCCGTTGGACGAAGACGAGGTCGAGGACGAAAAAGAATCGAAACAAGCCGAAAAAGATGCCCAAGCGGCTAGTGGAGAGCCGGCCCTATATGCTTATCTTCACAACATCGGTAAGACCAGCCTGATAAAGGCCAACGAAGAAATTGAACTGGGTCGTGCCATTGCCAGCGGAGATGATGCAGCCCTATCCAAACTAGTAGTGAGCAACCTCAGATTAGTTGTTAGCATCGCTAAGCGCTTTCGCAACCAAGGCTTAGACATGGAAGACATGATTCAAGAAGGAAACTTGGGTCTGATTCATGCGGCGAGAAAATTTGACCCATCCATGGGCAACAGATTCTCCACATACGCTACCTGGTGGATACGTCAGGCAGTGATGCGGGCTATCGCTAATAAGGGTAGAAGCATTCGAATACCGGTTCATGTCAGAAGTCAGATATCTCGAATCAAGCGCTATGCCAAAGAATTCCGTCAAAGTCACGGCCGCTTCCCCACGGAAGCTGAACTGTCGGTTGCCCTTGAGCTTCCACCAGAAGAGATAACTCGCCTTGTGACCAGCTCCAGCAGCATAGCCTCACTTGATGAAACCATGCCTGGTTCAGATAAGGATACGATTGGCAGCTTTATCGAAGACCAGTTTTCAGCTCTACCTGAGCGTATGGCAGAACAAACAATGCTGCGACGGGGTATCGACCGTCTAACACGCTATCTCAGTCCACTAGAGAAAACGGCAATCAGCTATCTATATGGACTGGAAGGCGATGGCTTGTATGACTCGAAAATGGTAGCGGCGAAGCTAAACATTGACGTTGCTGAGTTGCGACGCATCCAAAAGCGCTCTTTGAAAAAGCTAAGACGACACCTACACAACAAGTCTCTCAGTGACTTTATTTCTTAGAATTTATCTTGTCATGAGCAAGAGTGAACGACGTTCACCGCCTGTTCACTCTTGCCATCTAAGCTGTAATTGCCAACATTTAGGGTTCGAAATCAGTAGACTGACTTAATTTCAGCTCTGTAAAGATATGTTTACTGTATGCACTATAGTCACTTTGCAGCATAGATAATAGGCTATCCCTAAGGAGTGCTCGTTTTTTTATGACTCTCGCCAGTTTGGCCATTGTAGTCCTCGGCACAATAGTTTTTACCCTTATCAACGATTATCTGCCCGTTGGCGGAGATTACATTGAAGATAATCCGTAGCTTTCTTTTCTAACAAAATCGAATCGCACCTGCAAGTGACACCATATATGATGCAGGCGGTTTAGTTCATAGTTTAGTATATTTGCGCTTGACAGAGTTGTGCTTATAACACTATGCTATTTTCATGTGTCAGCTTAAGTGACTGCACTTTCAAACCACGAAGGAAGAGAGGTGCCCCATGGGACCATTCTATAAAACCAAACGAGCCGCCAGCACTACTTGTGCTGCCCGCCGGATTGGCACCTTCGCAGGGGAGAAGCTAGCGGCGAACTACCTCTCGGTCGAGAGATTTGTGAACGGCAAAAGTTTCAATCTCTTGAATGCAGCGAAAAATCAGGGCTTAATGCCGGATAGCGCAATCAATTAAACCGCGAAGCAAGCGGCAAGAGATCAACATAAGAAGGCCAGAACAAGAGACGTTTCTGACTAGTCTGACAATCTAGTTTAGATGCCAAAACCCTCTGAATTCAACCTTACAAGGTAGTGCATACCGATTGAACCACGAGCATTTTGTGTTGCTCTTCGGTTAAATGGAACGCCTATAACTTTTCATCTATGCACCATATACGGTGCAGTAGTTTTGTTGCGACCAGATACTGGTCGAGCAAATATTAGCCGAATAAAAATTGGCCAAGCCACTTAGATTTTTCACCCGTCTAATTCAAAGCTCATCACCGTTGAGCCATAAAAAGGAGGAACCACAAATGAGGTTCATGATCGAAGCAATAAACTCTCCACGTCCTATCCGGCGTTTCATTGTCGAGCACATCTTCGCCAATGCCTACCGCCAATATGGTCGTTGCCACAGAGAATTGCGTGAGAGCGGTAAATCCGAACTCCTATGCCAAACAATAAGCAACGGCAGGGAAATAGCCGTCAGTGAAATTGATGGCGGTGAAATTGATGGTAATGAAGTGCCGGCATTTCGAGCGCACAAAAGCACTTATAATTTAGACAACAAAAATATCAAACAAAAAGAGAAATAAATGAAAATCGAAAAAATTCACTACGATCCAAACGACCTGCCATACGAAGTAATTAGAATTCACGAAAAGAAACCAATCAAGGCTTGGGTCAAAGGTGTTGCTCTAGAAGCATCAGCATTGCAGCAACTGATTAACTTGGCATCAATGCCATTTATTCACAAGCACATCGCTGTGATGCCAGACGCTCACATGGGCAAAGGCACCACTGTCGGTACTGTCATTCCAACTTTCAAGGCAATCATTCCTGCCGCAGTTGGTGTTGACTTAGGCTGCGGTATGATTGCCATGGCAACCACACTCAAAGCCACCGATCTGCCTGACAATTTGCGCCCACTGAGGGCAGCAATTGAAAATGCCGTTCCTGTCGGTAAGGGTTTCTGGCATGACGACTTAGCCACTAGCCATCCTGCCGCCAAGCCAATTAACAAGGCTTGGTCAACCTTGAGCGATAGGTGGGACG
>CAJXZK010000217.1 GCA_913063055.1 uncultured bacterium | reverse complement strand
ATGATACGGCGACCACCGAGATCTACACCTCTCTATTCGTCGGCAGCGTCAGATGTGTATAAGAGACAGTCTTTTGGCAGTTCAATGTGCCACGGGGATTTTATAACAAAGACTGTCACTTCATTGAGCGTTTAATCGACTCACTCGTGGATAGCAAAGCTGTGGATGCTGCCAGGGTTTACGCCACCGGTTATTCTAATGGCGCTGATATTTTGCATCTATTTGCCTGTAGCCTTTCACTCTCCTCTAAAATTGCTGCTTTTGCCCCGGTCTGTTCTAATCTCGATCGCAGTTGGGCTTCAGCTGTGGAACATAAGCAACCAGTGGCCATGATGATGATTAGTGGCACTGCCGACAAGTTAAACAAGTGGGATGGAGATCTCGATCGCTGGATGTCGGTGGCCGATACTTTTGAATACTGGCAAGCTCATAATGGTATCAATTCAGTTGACACACGCCTGCATTTTCCTGACAGTGTGCCAGCCGCTAGAAAGGCCACCTCGGCGCAATTGATTCAATCAGCGAATACTCAAAATGGTTTTGAGGTTTCACTTTTAAAGATTCACGGAGGCGGTCATACTTGGCCGGCCCAAAGAGCTGAGTCTTGGTATTCGCGCTTGATTTTAGGGCCGATGCATAGAGAACATATTGCCAGTGTAGAAATCTGGAAATTCTTTGAGCGCCACCATCACAATCAATATCAAGCTCAACACTATCGGCAAGCTAAGGTGCAGACTGCTAAAGCTGGTTAGACTCTATTTCGCCTGAGGAATATAGCAATATCCCTGATTGAACTGGATGATTAATGTGCAGTAAGGAATTAAATCCGCTAACCTCTGCGCTGACTGCTTTTGTTGATTTTAGCGAGCCTACTTTGCTTTGTCAGGGCAATCGCTATGCTGTTTACCGCGCCTACTCCAGTAAAAATGCTGCTTTTGTCACTCTTAAGCTAACCCTGGCTGAAAAGCCGCGAGCTAGTGATATAGAGCGCCTGCGCCGCGTGCACAAGCTTTTGTGGGGACACAAGCTTGATGGAGTCATGAACGTTCTTGACCTGCAGTGCGAAGGTGGTTTTACTGCTTTAGTGATGGAAGATGCCGGGTCAAAAACACTGGCGCAGCTTCTTTCTGAAGCCGCCGGACCGATTGCCATAAAGTCATTTATGGTGGCAGCGGTTCGCCTGGTGAAAGCTGTTCAACTAATTCACGAACAGGGCATTGTTCACTGTGAACTTTGTCCTGGCAATATCGCTACTAATTCTGGTTTTGCCGGTTTGACAATAGTTGACTTTGGTAAAGCTAGTGAGTTGACTTTGATTGAAAAGTCAAAGGTTGAGTTGATTCGCCCCGCTCGTCTTCGTGGTGCCCTACGCTATATGGCGCCGGAGCAAACTGGACGAATGAATTGTGCTGTTGATTTTAGAAGTGATCTTTACTCGCTCGGTGTAATTTTCTATGAAATGCTCACTGGCCATGTTCCTTTTCAATCTGAGGATGCCCTTGAGTTGGTTCATGCCCATCTTTCACAGGAGCCAATTCCTCCCCGTGATCTTAATGCTAATGTGCCGCCTCTGATTTCTGATTTAGTAATGAAGCTCTTGGCCAAGGCGCCCGATGATCGCTACCAGACTGCCGCTGGTTTAGTTTTCGATCTTGCCTCAATCCAAGAGCAAGACTGTGCCAGTGACGACTTTGTTCTTTGTTCTATGGATAGACCAAAGACTTTGTCTATGCCTGAAAAACTCTATGGTCGTGAGCAAGAATTGCTGGTCTTGAAACAGGCCTTCGAGCATATGCTTAAGTCAAATCGTACTCAATTGCTTCTTGTTAGCGGTTATTCGGGAGTTGGTAAAACCGCCCTGGTGCGCTCTTTATATGACCCACTTGCTCGCGAGTGGGGCTTTTGTCTTGGTGGCAAATCTGATCAGCTTAAGGGTGATATTCCTTTCGCAACAATTGCTCAGGCCTTTCAAGAATTGGTGCAATATATTCTCACTGAGAGTGAAGAGCAGATTGCCTACTGGACCGAAAGACTGCAAGAGGAGCTTGGTTCTGGTCTGGGTTTTATTGTTCGGCTCATTCCGCAACTGGAGCTTCTGATTGGCAAGCAACACTCACCCCTTGAACTTGGTAGCGATGAATCTAAAAGATTCAAGACGATATTTCGGCAGTTTATAAAAGTCTTTGCCAGACCAGAGCATCCCCTGGTGCTCTTTCTTGATGATTTGCAATGGGCCGATGCTGACACTTTGCAGATGATCAAGAGCCTGGTTCTCGATGGCGATGATCTTAGTTTGCTTCTAATAGGCTCTTATCGTGACAATGAGGTCGGAGAGGATCATTTACTCACCCAGATGTTGGCTGATATCTTCGTTAGCAACGAAGATATTAAAATAAACAGTATTGCCTTGAAGCCCCTTAGCATTGATTCGCTCAATGAGTTGGTGGCAGATACCTTGCGGGTTAGTGTCAACAGTATCGACTCTAAAGCTTTAACGGCCCTAGTTTTTGAGAAAACCGGGGGCAATCCTTTTTTTGCCATCCAGTTCTTACAAGCACTGCACCAAGAGAATCTGATTAGCTTTAGTTCGAGCACCGGAACCTGGACTTGGGATCTGAGCAAACTAGAAGCTCTACAATATGCCGATAACGTAGTAGATCTGCTCGTTAATAGATTGCGAAAACTACCAGTGGTGGCTGCCGACTTGATGAAAGTCGCCTCTTGTTTGGGAAACTCTGGTGACTTAGATACATTAGCTAGTGTTTTTGGACAGAAGCCAGCGGAAATGGAAGAAGCCTTACTTGAAGTAACTAGGGCTGGCCTTTTATTGCGCCAGAAAGACTGCTATCGATTTTTGCATGACCGGGTGCAGCAGGCATCCTACGCCTTAATCGACGAGAAGCAGAAAGCTGTGGAGCATTTGCGTATTGCTCGCCTACTCTTTTCAAAGTTTTCAAACGAAGAGCTAGAACAGTCTATTTTCGAAGTCGTCAATCAATATAACCTTGGTGCTAGTCTGGTAGCCAGTGCTGAAGAGCGTGTGCGCTTGGCGCAACTGAATCTTTTGGCTGGACGCAAGGCCCTGAAAAATACTGCCTATTCTTCGGCATTGCAGTATTTCGCCGCCGGCTTGAGTGGTTTAGCCGACCCCGATTGGAATGAAAACCACCTGTTGCTCTTTAACTTGCGTTTTGCCCACGCCCAGTGCTATTGGTTGATGGCTGAATTTGCTCTGGCTGAAGCGAAATTTGCCGAACTCTTGCCCTTTACCGAGAGTGCTATCGAGAGAGCTAATGTTTATCGAATGTTGGCTGAAATTTGCATTTGCAATTCTGCTTATGACAGCGCCGTAGAACATTGTTTGAAGGGCTTAAATTTACTTGGTGTTGAAGTCCCAGCTAGACCTGATAGGGCGCAAGTCGATGTCGAATATAACGCTGTCTGGGAAGCTATTGGTTCAAGAGCGATAGAAGATTTGATTGACTTACCACTAATGATGGATCCTCTCGGCTTAGCTATCGTTGACCTTTTTCAGACTCTCAATACCGCTAGCATGATTGTTGATCGTAATTTGTTCTTTCTGGGTGGCTGTCGCATAGTGGCTAGCAGCCTCAAGTTTGGTAATTGTGATTGCTCTTGCTTGGGTTACGCCCAATTTGGTTCTACTTTACCTCGCCTTTTGGGCCGCTATGATGAAGCTCGTGCCTTTGCCTCGTTGAGCTGCGATTTAGCGGAGAAGCGAGGTCTTGACGGTTATTTAGCGCGATTGCAGTTCTTAACAGGAATGATTTCCTTTTGCACCGATGGTTTGGTTGTTGCCAGGCAGTGTCTGGAGGTCGCAGCTGCCAGTGCCGTTCGCTCAGCAGACAATGCTTTTGCTGGTTTCTGTTATGGCCATATCATCGTCAACTCTTTCATTCTTGGTACACCATTGCGTCAAATCTTAGAGCGCGCTTCTGAGTCTAGTTGTTTAACTCAGGCGAGCAATGTACTTTCTAGTACTTCTGGAATTTTCGATCGCATTGCCCACAGACTGTCTGACGAGCTGTCAGTCTACATGGTGCAAGATATTTCGGATGATCAATACGAAATGCAATTGCTGGCAGAAAATATTTTGCTTGCAGCTCTGTATCAAGTGATGATGATTCAGGTTTATTATCTCGAAGGAGATTATAGTCGTTCAATTAAGATGGCCAAGAAAGCGCAAGCTTTGCTTTGGGCTCATATCACTTATGCTGGTGAGTGTGAGTATTGGTTCTACTTAGCCCTGGCCATGACCGCTAACTATGATCGCGTCGACAGCGTTGAGCAAAATTCCTATTTGCTGGCTTTGGATGAGCATCTCTTATTACTTAAACAATGGGCAGACGATGGCCCTTTCAATTTTTCAAGCAAGTATTTATTGGTGGCTGCCGAGACTGCTCGCATCAGAGGTCAGGATGCTTCAGCCATGCAGCTTTATGAGCAGGCTATTGCCGCGGCGCAAGTTAGTAATTTTGTTCAGATTGAGGCTTTAGCCTTAGAGCTGGCCGGCAAATTCTGTTTAGGTCGGCAAATCAATACGGCCGGATTTGCCTATTTGAAAGAGGCGCGTGCTGCTTATTCTCGCTGGAATGCCAGCCTGAAGTTACGCGAAATTGATAATTTGTATCCACAGCTATTGCCGGCAGCCACACCGTGGTCTCTCGATATGATGACTGTCTTCAAGGCTGCTCAGGCGATTTCAAAAGAAGTTGAATTAGACAAACTGCTTGATACATTGCTGCGGGTGATGATTGAATCGGCGGCGGCGCAACATGCCCTTCTGGTACTCCATAAAGATAATGAGCTTGTTGTTCTTTCTCGCTCAGGCAGTGCTATTGAAGAGATACCACTGAAAGACTACGCGATGGTGCCTCATTCACTCATCAATTATGTTCGCCGCACTTTAGAAATAGTGGCGGTGGCCGATGCTGCCCACGATAATCTTTTTGCTCGTGATCCTTATTTTGCGCAGGTCAAAACTCGCTCAGCTCTCTGTATTCCTATCGTCAAGCAGGGGAAATTGCTTGGCCTCATGTACATGGAGAATAATCTCGCACCAGATTTGTTTAGCGCCGATCGCATTGAGCTGTTACAACTGCTCTCGGTCCAGATTGTCACCTCTCTTGAGAATGTTTTGCTATTTGAGGCGCTGAGAGCAAGAGAAAAACAATATCGCTTGATTTTTGAGATGGTTGGTGTCGGTAAAGTTCAGGCCGATGTGAAGACTAAGCGCATTAATATGGTCAACGCTAAGTTTTGCGAAATCACTGGCTATAGTGAGGCCGAATTATTAGGCATGGAGTTTCCTTTGCTCACCCACCCTGACGATAGGGTTGAGGACGCTAAGTGGTTCGCCCGTGGTTTGGTCGATCCTTCTTCTGTTTATCTGGTAGAGAAGCGCTATGTGCGCAAGGATGGTTCGATCATCTGGGTCGAAGTCAATGCCGCAATTTTGCGCGATGGTACTGGCCAGCCCGTTGCTTCGGTGGCTATGGTGCAAGATATCACAGCTAGACTCAAAGCTGAGGCTGACTTGCGTGCTCTCAACCTCGAACTTGAAACTAGAGTTTTGCAACGTACGGCAGAGTTAGGCTTGGCGAAGGAAGCAGCTGAGTCGGCCAATCAAGCTAAGAGCGAATTTTTGGCCAATATGAGCCACGAAATAAGAACTCCGATGAATGCGGTAATTGGTATGAGCGATTTACTCAGTCGCACAAAACTTGAGCCGGAACAGCGGGATCTGGTCAGTACAATTAATACTTCGGCCGAGAGTCTATTGTTATTGATTAACGACATTCTCGATTTGTCTAAAGTCGAAGCTGGAAAATTAGAATTATTCAGTGCTCCCTTTAATCTCCTTGACCTGGTTGAAGAGAGCGTAGAGCTTTTTGCTGAGTCAGCTGCTGACAAGCGCGTCTCACTCTTGTCCTACGTGGGGGTTGATGTCCCCCATCTGCTGCTCGGTGATGCCGTTAGGATGCGCCAGATTTTGCTTAACCTATTGAGCAATGCCATCAAGTTTACGAGCTCTGGTGAGGTCTTAATTGAGGTTTTTGTTGACAGCACTGAAGCCGTAAAAGAACCTGGCGATACTAAAACTTGTAGAGTTCGCCTTATCGTTAGCGATACCGGTATTGGTATCAGTCCTGAGGCCATCGATGGATTGTTCCTTCCGTTTTCTCAAGGTGATGGTTCAATTACCCGTAGGTTTGGCGGCACTGGCCTGGGCCTTTCGATCACAAAGAGGCTAGTGGAGTTGATGGCCGGCACTGTTACGGTAGAGAGCGAATTGGGCAAAGGCAGTCGGTTCTCTGTAGAGATACCGCTGCCGGTTGCTGCTGAGAAGGAGCGTTCTGTTGGGAGTGCCAGGCGCAGTTTGCTAACTGGAATGCGACTGCTCGTTGTTGATGCGCCAGAAGGATTTGCCCGTCTGCTTAATGCATATAGTCGAGACTGGGGCTTTGTTATTAGTCAGGCTTCTAGTTATGCTCAAGCTTTAGTGCGTCTTGCCGAGAGTAGGGGTGCCTTTGACCTCGTTCTTCTTGATGGAAAGGCTCTGCCAGAGGCCGTCGCTTTTGCCGATACTCTTGAAAGAGATAGTGATATTCCTCTAGTTTGGACAGGGCCGGGCTTCTCGGAACGCTTTGATGCTTGTTTGCGAAAACCAATCAAGCAGAGTCGATTGCTTTCTTGTTTAGCTGGCGTGCGCTTAGGAAATCAGCCAGAACCGGCGCAACAGGCTTTGGTAATAGGCCCAGAGACTGTCACTTTCAATAATTGTCATATCTTGGTTGTTGAAGATCAGCCGGTTAATCAAAAGTTAGCCCAACTTCAACTGAAGGAGCTTGGCTGTTCTGTGGTTACTGTGTCTAATGGCATGGAAGCAATTAAGGCCGTATGTAGTTCAAGTTATTCGCTGATATTAATGGATTGCCAGATGCCTGAAATGGATGGATTTCAGGCGACAAGGGCGATTCGGAAGTTAGAGGAAGTCAGTGGTGGCCACTCAATTATTGTGGCAATGACTGCTCAGGCCATGAGTGGCGACAGAGAACAGTGTCTGGCTGCGGGAATGGATGACTATATAACTAAGCCAGTTAATGTTAGAAAGCTCGAAGCTATACTGCGCCGTTGGCTTGGACCAATTTCTAACGGCATTGATTTTGACTCTGCTGCGGGAGATGATGCTGACAGCCCTGAGTCTGTCATGAAACAGTATGCCAAGACTTTTGCTGAATGGGAAAGCTCGATGGACCGCGCCACTGCTGAGCAATTGATGAATGAATTTGTGCAAGGCATAGGGCAGACATCAGAAGAGCTTGGCAAAGCAATCTTGGCTCGCCATTTGTCAGAGGTCAAAGCCGTAGCTCATCGCCTCAAAGGATTGTGTTTGCCTTTCTATATAAATGAAGAAGAGAATGCTTGTGTGGCGCTAGAAAGCGCTATTGCTGCAGGCGATTGGTTGAAAATTGACAACCAATTTGCTGTATTGCAAAAGAGTTTCGCCATTTTATTCGGCTGTTGACAACCGCTTGGCGGGAACTTAGTTAGGGACCGCCAGTCACTGAGAGCAATCGCAAAAAGCAAGTGTGCCTGAGCGTTTGCCTCGGAAACATTTAAACAGAATATTTTTGACAGCTGAAGCTGTCGTTTAACTACAAGCGTCTTTGACGCTATACACATTTATTGGAGAGATTATGAAACAAGCAGTGATTTGTATTGTACCTACCGAAGTACAAGCTGAAGCGATTGTCGACATGCTCAAAACCGCTGGATTTCTCAATACTGATATTTCAGTTTTGATGCCAGATAGAACAGGCGTACGTGATCTCGGTACCGAGAAGCACAGTAAGGCTCCTGAAGGTACCTCAACTGGTGCTGCATCGGGTGCTGTTCTTGGTGGCGCCTTGGGATGGCTCGCCGGAATCGGTGCTTTAGCTATTCCTGGTGTTGGTCCATTTGTTGCCGCTGGTCCGATTATGGCTGCTCTTAGTGGTGCTGCCATCGGAGCTGCTGGTGGTGGTGTTGCTGGCGGCCTAATTGGTTTAGGTATGCCTGAATATGAAGCTAAGCAGTATGAAGGCAAATTGCGTGATGGCAATATTCTTCTATCTGTACACACCGAAAATGGTGATCAAGCTAAGACGGTCGAAGAAATCTTCAAGAATGGCGGCGCCAAAGATGTAACCCGCTCTGGTGAAGAAGCTGTTAAGAAATAAGCAGTCTTAATCTGAGTAAATGAGAGGGCGGCCTGCAAGGGTCGCCCTTTTTACTATTGGTACTATTTCTAGCTGCTAAAATATACGGCTAAGCCTCTCAATTGCACTAGAAACTATCCTAGAAACTTGATACTTCCCCGTAATTAACGATGAACAAAAGATTTCGCTCATCCGCCTTTCTCGTCATGTTGGCATTATTAGTGGTGCCAAACCCGGTTTGTGCTTGGGATGATTTCGGTCACATGGCTGTAGCTGGGTTAGCTTACAAACGACTGCAGCCGAGTGTTCGCAAGCGCGCTGATCAACTGGTTCAACTTAATCCTAGCTATTCAACTTGGTTGGCATCACTTCGTTCTGACTTGAAGCAAGAAGATAAGAATATGATGCTGTTTATGCTTGCGGCAACCTGGCCTGATGCCATTAAGGGCGATACCACCTATAAGCCCGATGGTCTAGACAAGGGCTACCGACCCGATGGCATAACCTCAAGCTTGAACATTGGCTATAGCGATAAATTTTTGCATAAGTATTGGCACTTTGTTGATTTACCATTTAGTCCTGATCAGACAAAGCTCTTGCCTGTTCCCACGCCCAATGGTGAAAGCGAGATTGCCGTTTGCCGCTCTACGTTAGCTTCAGATAGCCCGGATCTGCTCAAGTCTTATGATCTCAACTGGCTTTTGCACTTGGTTGGCGATCTTCATCAACCGCTGCACTGTATTAATCGCATCACTAAGGGTTTGCCCGATGGCGACAGCGGTGGCAATGCTGTGAAAATATATGATACTGAGCCACCTACTTTATTGCATAGCTACTGGGATGAAGTCTTGGGCACAGAGCGTGACCCCGCCAGTGTCTTACCGTTTATTGCAACTTTGCCGAAAGCTTCGTCTAAGCAAGCGAAGAACTTGCAAGTAAGTAAATGGGTGAAAGAGAGTTTTGCTCTCTGTCTGAGCAAAGTATACGTGACCCCGGTTGCTATCAGTGATCGAGTTGAAAAGCTGACTCCCGCTTATAAAAAAAATGCGCTAAAAGTGGCGAGGCGAAGAGTTTCTCTGGCAGGCGCTCGTTTGGCCAATATTCTCAATAATGAATTGAGATAACTTCTACAGAGCATTTTTTTAGTTTTCTCGATTTTCTTGCCCTCAGTGTCTGGTAATAAGTGTAGTTCTGGTAATTGCTTGAAAGGCAGTTGGAATCACATATATTGCGGGCATAATGATGGTGGTATATGTGATATCTGCAGGGTCGTTCAATTGCTTTCGCCTTCGACTAGCTCTAGATCTAAGCAAAAACTGAATACTTCGGCCGAAGTAGAGCAGTATAACTTGCAGATACAAGAGTCTATCGAATCTCTTTGCAACCTCCACTCCCAGCCGTCTTCTCAAGGCTACGACTTTGCCAATGGCAAGCGTGGGGCCAAGCTTCCTGGTATTAATAGTGGTGCCGGTGGCAATATTGACGATCATTTCAATTGGCCCACAGCTTTTGTGGCGGCAATAGTTTTAATACCGGCCTTTCTTGCTTTGACCTTTGGTGCATTCGAGTTTTATGGTGCCAAGCATATTGAGATAGCAGCGGCCTTTGCTGCTGTTATTTGTCTGGCTCTGATCACCTATGTGGCCCGCGGGCAGATTTTTGCCCAGGCTCTTCCCCAGAACTTTCGACCACTAATGCCCAGGCTGATTCATGAAATCAGCAGTTACTCCATTGCTGCTCTGGTTTGTTTGCCTCTCTGGGTAATTCTCTATCTGATAGCTGCTGCGTTTGTACCGGTGCACACAGCCATGGCTGTAGCTTCTTTTCTTGCTACTGCTGCTAACTTATATCTTGGTGGCCCTTTTGGTGAGAAAAAGCGGCGCTCGACCTCAAATATTGCCAGTACTAAACGGCAAAGCTCCCATCGGGCTGTGTCTAAGGCCGAGGCTAAAGCTCAAGCGCGGCGCAAGTTTAGACAGACTAGTGGTGAAAAA
>CAJXZK010000216.1 GCA_913063055.1 uncultured bacterium | reverse complement strand
CCACAGAAGAAGATGAATACAATCACCGCTGCCGCGCTCTAAATATAGCCTTTCGCCGGGGTTTAATTAACCGCAGCGAGCTAGAGCAATGGGAAGAATCTATAAATTAGTACAAATCGCACGAGTTTTTAGAATGCACAGCTCCCGTCCAGACATGCTCAGCCTTTGTCGAAGAATCGCTCGTGATCTCAAGCTTGGCAGAAATGCTTGCCTTGGGATTCTCCCGGCAAAAATCAACTACCTTATTCCAAGACCAAGTACGGTCTTCCAAATTTATCTCGCGCACAGACATGTCACCAGGTAGCAGTTTCAGTGGCATCGGGAAGTTGCGCTTCCAATTCACTTCCTCTCGATTGAGAGATAGTATTTTCTCACCAGCATTAACTTCAAAAGAAATGTTGGTCCAGCCCCAAGAGCAATCTTCAGCCCAAATATTCAAGGCAGTTTTTGTCTTATTCTGAATAACGACAAAACACTTCTTCTCTCTAAGACCTATCTTTGTAGGCTGCACAGCACCGCACAACGTGATGGTAGGCGAATCGACTGCTGTTGAAGTATTTCGAGCCGCTGGAGAGGCCAGAGCCGGACTACTTGCAGCGGCCCAAACTAGTGCAGATATAGCAAGGATAAAGTTAATGCGCATATGTTCACCGAGGAATCAACGCTCTAGACCAGTTCGCCGTTACTATTCCCAATTTCTTCTGTTTAGAAACTAAGGCTATAATGAGTCAATGATTCACCGAAAGCCAGCAAAATCAGTGCACTCGATTATCACGAGTTTGTCGTTAACCGGTTTGCTGTGCCTGCCGTCAGTGAACTGTCTTGCCAACGAAGTCACGGTTGAAGCAACCGCTAAAAGCTCTAAAAGGCAAATAGCAGTAAAAACAAAGCTTCTTACACCCGCCTACACTAAAAGATTACCGGAAGTATTCAGAAGACCACCGATCAACATACGAGCGGTAAATAACGTTGGATACATTGTCTCCTTCGAACCACCACTTAGCACTCTCCGTGGGCAACCTTACCTGCTCAGTATCCCGGGTATTAGCCTACTCAATCGACCACCTCAAGATGTTATGTCCTCTCTGCAAGGCGAGCTTGGTTCAACGGTACATTTTCAAGTCGTAAACTATGATGGTAAAAAAGAAGATATCGAACTTCTGATTCCGGCAGAAAAGAAAGCAAATGGTCTATTTTCCACAGAAGAATTTTTTCAGTCAATTGATCGCTTCAACACTGAAGAGATTCACTCAAATCTGCTAGAGAAAACCCGAACAAACAACGATCTGCTAGTCAAAGGTTACTGCTCAGACTCGGCCAAGAAATGCAGTGACTCGGAAGACAATGGAAGAGATACGCTAACTACAATCTTTCAATGTCTTGCTGTTTCACAAGCAATCGGTGACCTAGACGGCGCTGACAAATATTTGCAATTAGCGCTATCAGCACTAAATGACACAAGTCGCGCCAAAATTAGAACACTCAACTTTCCACTCTTCGGCACTATCAAAAACTTAGTAGCTCTAGGCAAAAACAAAGAAGCACTTGAAATTTGCCGGCTGCTAGCTTCACCTGTTTACCAGCAAGCACCGGAACATATTGATCCATTCAAAATTCTAGAGTGCTTGCAGAACATACAAACCGGAGAATCGTTGGCGGCACAGTTCGAACTAATTGAAAGACTATATCCAGTTTATTCAGTTGAGCACCCACCTAACACTCAAAATCTACTTTGGTTTGGTCAGCTTCTCGAAAGGATAGACAAAACACCAGAGCGCTCACTTAAGCTCTATTCAGTTGAAGAACGGCTTTTGCGCGAAAGAGAAGATCCACATCCAACTTTTGTATCTTGTCAGAAACTAGCGTTCTGCCTATATGTAAAAGCACAAGCAGAAGCACGATTAGGCAATACTGAGCAAGCAGCCAAAGACCTAGCAGCTATAACTGAGTACTACAAAGAGAAACTGCCAATTGAGCAATACAATTTACTCGATCAACTGCCTCTATACTTTCCGGCACCAATTCAGGTAATAGCTGCTCAAGCTGTTCTACCTAAATCACAGTCAATAGCCCCACTCCACCCTATTCAGTGCGAACCCTGGTATGAAGGTGGAAGCGACTACATCTTTGGCGACCTCCACTCAGCATTCCCAAGGCAACTTATACTTACCAACCAGTGCTTTACTTGCATCAAAAATAATGACAAAAGTAAGGCGATCGACTTAGTAAAACAATTGCTGCACGGCTTCCTATATCAGCAAGCAGACCAAGACGGAAGCTATTCTCGAATCCGCCAAAATCTTTTCTGCACCACAATTCGTATAGCCAGAGCCTTTTCAGACAAAGGGTGGATAGAAGATTCTGACGACCTACTAAGAGAAATAGCCAGTACAGTAGCAGCCAAAGACCTAGACCCAGGCTGGAAAAGAATGGCGCATTTAATGATTGCAGCTGAAGAGGTAGTGAATTCACTATCTAATAAACAAAGCGCTGACAAGACCACTGAAAATAAACTCTGGGAAGATTTTGAGAGCAATTATTTAGACGTCAAAACCGTTGGTGAGAGTGCTGAAACGAAAAGAATCAGCTTCAACTTCGAAAAATGCAAGCAACTGCGACTATTGGCCATGAATTATTCTTTTGCAGATGAATACAAGCGCGCCAAGCTATTCTTCGATCGGGCCTTACAAATCGAACCAGACTTAATTACCGACGAAGAAGCATTGCGATACCTAAATAAGCAGCTCGACGAGCGCTTCTTGCTGCGAATCAATCTAGCGATGTTTTTTGCAAGACAAGGTGATTATGGTAACGCAGACAAATATATAAAACTAGCCCAAGAGCAGCAACCAGAAGCAAATCAGACCGTAATCGGATCATTGATAAAGACTGCTGATATCTTCATAGAAGTTGGTCAAACAGATCGTGCAATTGATCTGCTTAAACAAATTCTTGCCAGCGAACTAGTCGATCAGTATTGCTCAGTGGCGCAACTAAAAACAAAATTGACAGCTCTTTTGTTCAAAAAAGGCAACAAATCAGAGGCATTAAAACTCGTAGAGGGAAGTACCGCTCCGGGAAGCTATGGCCAGTCAACCTCTAACTATATGCAGGCAGCAGATGTGGAGGAGAAAAGCGGAAACCACGCAGAAGCAGCGAAGTATTACAGCTTAGCTGCGAACACTCTCAATCAGAGCGATTCAATAGTTCTGGCGCTCTCTCTTTTACGCTGCGCAATAGCCTGCGCTGAACGCGACAAAACCTTTGACAAGGACGTGCTCGCAACTTATTACTTAGCACTGGCGGGAAAGAGCGACCCCCTAACTATAGCAAGCATAAAATTGAGAGAAAAGGCTCTGACTCTTATGAGCAACACAAATCCTAAAAAACCTGAAGAGATTAGTACGACAGCCTATCTACGCAAAGAAAGCATGAGGGAATCGCTTACTAGCGAGCAACAGAAGAAACAACCCTCATACACATACAAAAGCAGCGATACACTTAAGGAACGCATCGCAATGGAACCACGACCAACGGCAGAAGATCTGGAAAGCGCCCTAAAAGCTGCCACCTTAGCAGCAAAGAATAAACTGCCAGATGTTGGTGACTACTGGATGCGACTTGCAAATTCTGAAGCACTCGCTAAAAAATTCGACTTGGCTTGTGCCCACGCTCGACTCTCAATAGCGGCTTACAGCAAAACCGATCCCAGAGCAAACACACAAATTCAAATCATAGGCCAAAATGGGGTGGCCGTTCATTTAGCCGCTGCTGGCGCCCCAGAACTAGGAAGGGTGTTATTCAGAGAAGCAATAGCTCGCGTGCAGGAAGTGCAAGGGCAATCGAGCCTGGCCGCTCAAATGCAGCTAGCGCAATACTTCGATTATTGTATTGGCGAAAAAGATACCGTCAACTCCATGAAGATACTCGATGAACTGCTCGCCACCAACTTAAATCTTGGCACCTATTTTGCACCAAACCCAGGGCAATCAATTTGCACCTTTGGATACATTCCTACTATTAGCTCAAGCTTCGAAGCAATCAGCATTATCAATACGACCATCTCTAATTGCTTTAAGCGAAAGGAATTTACATTAGGACAACTAGCGGTGGCAAAACTGGTCGCTGCTGAGCGCAAGCAATTTCCGCCTGACGACTATCGCACAGCGCTCACTCTTGAAATTCAAGCAAGCGGATACGCTGACTCCGGTGACAACCTAAAAGCTGAAACTCTTTATCGAGAAGCCAGGCCTGCTTTACTCAAACATGGGGCTTGGGGCAACGACACTGACGCCAACTACCGCAAAGTTCTGCAGGCGGTAAACAAGCAATATGAGCTAGATAAAATGGATGCAGATGCTTTCTCGAAGCAGGCAGAGAAAATAAAGCAGGAAGAGGCACGGAACAGATGAGACTACCCTCTAGACTCGCCTCGCTCGTTTTATCCAACGCCTTCGCTTGCGCCTTAGTACAAAGTCACAGCATCCCGGCTCTCGCTGCGCCAGCAAATCTCGACCCGGCTGCTGCCATGAAAGAAATAGACCAAGGCCGCAACTTGGCTCGAGCAAATAAATGGCAAGAAGCAAGCAAGTATTTTCTAAAGGCCATAGCTCACAATCCACGACTTCCTGAAGGACACCATGAACAAGGCATTGCCTTGATGGAGCTTGGTCATTATCAGGAAGCTTTGAGTGAATGCGAGCAGGCTCTGCGCCTCGATGCCAAATACATTGTGCCCTATCTAACCCTGGGCGATACTTACATGAAACTGCATCAATACAATAAGGCGGTAGATAACTACTCCACTTACATTTCTGGATTTCCCAATCTCCCTGCAACCTATCAAGCGCGAGCCAAAGCCTACGAAGCCATGGGCAAAGTCGACCTGGCAAGAATAGATCACAATCGCGCCAAACTTGCAGAGAGACAACTTGATCAAACAGCAGACCGACTGTTCACCGAATATGGTATCGCTAAAGAAAAGCAACCAGCCCTGAGAGCAAAGTTCAAAAGCGATCCATTCAACAAGCAACTGACAATGCAGCAAATTCACATAGAAGGACTTAGCATTGTCTTGAAGAAAAATCCGCTTTCAAGAAAAGACTATCTTCGCAGGGCCCGACTATACAGAGATACATCACAAGCCGAGAAATCTATTGCTGACTTTTCCAAAATAATTGAAATTCCCCCCAGCAAAGGCGGTCACATAGAGTGGAACTTAGACCAAACTCTATTTGATCGCGCCAACCTCTACTTTTCTATTCGTGATTATGCCAACGCTATAGCGGACTACTCAAAAATAATTGAACTAGACGACGATTCTGAAGATGCCTACCAAAAGAGAGGCGATTGCCAGTTTGCCCTTGGTCAGTATCAAAAAGCCCTAGACGACTATAACCTGGCCATAAAGCACGAGCTTGATCCCACAGCAGAGTCGTATCGAGCCAGAGCAAACGCCTACGAAAAATTAGGCAAACCAGAATTGGCAGCCAAAGATCGAAAGTTAGCTCTAAAGGCAGAGAAAGAGCGCTGAAGGCCAGTTCTATACCTAATTCGATCAAGCCTGCAGACCAAACAAGAAAGACCAGCAAGAAAGCCCTGCAAGAAAGCAGCAGTTGACCGCCAAGAACACCCTTGTTATGCTAGCCGCGCTTAACTCCTGGCGAGGCTCTACATTGCGTTTTATCATGCACGGCAGCATAGCTGCAGCTCTTTCTTTGATGTCTGCTGTGGCTATCGCTTCGGCGGCCCCTAGTCAACCCGAAGGCAAAGGTAAGACAGTGACATCCGAAGTTTCAGAGAATTTTGCCCTTAAGTTGTTCAGACTTGCAGCAAAAAAAGGCGATAGCAATATTGTCATATCACCCTACAGCGTTAGCACAGCCCTGTCGATGACATACAACGGTGCACGCGGTAGAACCAAAGATGAGATGCAGCGGGTGCTTAGCTACGATGGCCTGAGCGATGCTGCTATCAACAAGCAAAATGCCGACCTAAGCAAAAGCCTTTTGCAAGTAAATCCGCAAAGCGAATTAGCCATTGCCAATGCCTTATTTGCTAAACAAAACGCAGTCTTCAACCCTAACTTTATCAATACCAACAAAAAATTCTATGGCGCACAACTTGAAGCCCTAAATTTTGCCGATCCTTCGGCTGTTGTCAAAATAAATGACTGGGTCAAAGAAAACACAAAAGGTAAGATACCGACGATTCTGGACAAGGCACCCAAAGATGTCATCTTATATTTAGTCAATGCCATTTACTTCAAAGGCACTTGGCTCAATGAATTCAAGAAGAGTGAGACACATTCAGCCGATTTCAACTTGCAAGATGGCTCAAAAAAATCAGTACAGATGATGAATCGCTCTGCCAAAATGTTGCACTTGCAAGGCGACAATTTTCAAGCTGTGATGCTTCCATATAAAGACAATCGTCTGCAAATGTGTATCTTCCTTCCTTCTCCACAGTCAAATGTTACCGCTCTGATTGCAAGATTCAATGACCGGAACTGGCAAGAGTGGATAAATAAATTTAGCGAAACCCAAGGAAAGCTAGCTCTACCCCGCTTCAGAGTAGAGTATAAAACCGAACTTGGTAAAATACTATCCGAAGCTGGCATGCCCTGTGCATTTAACGATGACTGCGCCGACTTCAAAAATATGATTGATCAAGATGTATTTATTTCACGAGTGCTTCACAAAACCTTTCTGGAAGTAAACGAAAGAGGCACAGAGGCAGCAGCGGCAACGGCAGTTGAAATTATGCCTCGGGGCATATTTGTAAACTCAGCGCCACCATTCAATATGATTTGCGATCGCCCCTTTGTCATTGCCGTTCGCGATCAGCAGACCGACACCATTTTGTTCTTGGGAGTAATTGTTGATCCGCAGGCTGCCAACTAAAATGCATTCCCTATTTGGTTCCTGAAAACCATAGAATCGCGCCGATTGACCTTGATTGCAGCCATTGCTATGCTAATGTCCGCCCTACCCCTTGCGAGGCTACACATTGCGCTCTATCTTGTATGGCAGCACAGCTGCAGCACTTTCAATCATGTCTATGTTCGTCGTCGCTTGCGCGTCAAGTGATCATTCAGAAAGTAATGAAGAACCAGTGAATATCAAAGTGTCCGAGAAATTCGCCACTACCTTCTTCAAGCTCGCAGCAAAGAAGCCTGATAGCAACGTCGTTGTATCACCATACAGTGTAAGCACGGCTCTTTCGATGGCGTACAACGGAGCTGGTAGCAAAACCAAGACTGAAATGCAAGACGTATTAGGCTACAGTGGCCTCAGCGATGAAGCTGTCAATCAGCAAAACTCAAGTCTTTACAAGAGCCTGATGCATGTCAACCCAACAAGTGAGTTGACCATTGCCAATGCCATGTTTGCCAACAAAAACTTTGAGTTTCTCAAAGCTTTTATGGACAGCAACCAAAAGTACTACGGCGCAAAACTAGAAACACTAGATTTTGCAGACTTATCTACGGTCAATAGAATCAACAACTGGGTGAAAGAAAATACCAAGAGCAAAATCCCGAGCATACTCGATAAAGTAGCGCCAGATGCCATTCTCTATTTAGTCAACGCTGTTTATTTCAAGGGCGTCTGGCTTGATGAATTTAAAAAAGAAGAGACACAACAAACCGAATTCAAACTCAATAATGGCACGAAGAAAACTGTAGAGATGATGAATCGCTCTGCCAAAATGTCATACTTTGCTGGTAATAATTTCCAGGCCGTTATGCTTCCTTACAAAGATAACCGGCTGCAGATGTGCATCTTCCTCCCAGACAAGAAGTCAAACATAACGGCTTTTATCAACAGCCTTACTCCAGAGAGCTGGAGCGAATGGAACCAGCAGTTCAGGAAAGAAGAAGGTCACCTTGGCTTACCTCGTTTCAAAGTTGAATACAAAACCGAGCTAAGCGAAGTACTCAAAGCTGCTGGTATGCCGTGTGCTTTCGAAGACAGTTGTGCTGACTTTAAGAAGATGATCGAACAGAACGCTATGATCTCTCGCGTTCTGCACAAGACTTATCTAGAGGTAAACGAGAAAGGCACCGAAGCTGCCGCGGCCACAGCTATAGAAATGAGCGTCACAAGCGCTCCAATGAACCCGAAACCGCCCTTCGATATGATCTGCGATCGCCCGTTTGTTGTAGCCATTCGCGATGAAAAAACCAATGCTATTCTTTTTGTTGGCGCCATAGTTGACCCGCCAGCAGCTGACTAGAGAATTCAACAGAACTATCGCCACAGTTCCATTTTGGCAAAACGAACTACTAACCGCACTAAACACCAGCTAAGCCAAAGCTAGTCAAGACCAGTATTAGTAAAATAATCTTATCTCTGGGCTAGCAATGCTTAGAAGTAGAATATTTGCGGCTCTTAACTAAACAATTAGAAAAAAATTCTGTTTCGGCTTGAGGCGACTAGTTTACAGCGCACTTTCTCTTACCAAAAGGCTTATAATCAGCGAAAATCTAGATAATAAGGCTTGTCAATGGAATTTAAGCGCTCTCGAGTTGCAAGTGATAAGCCATACGAAGTGACTTGGCTAAGTCATTTTCAAGTCAGCAAGAGCTTTTCATTAGTAGCGACATTGATAGCAGGATTGCTCAATGCCCAAGGATCATTGGCTCAGTCGACTCCTGTCAATCTGGCGCCTATTTCGTTGACGCCATTGGTAGCCCAAGCCCCTCCTTCGCCTCAAGTAATTCCGACCGACGCTACACCATTCACAATAAATCCTGAGCGAAACGCCTTCAATCCTGGATACAAATTTCGAATTTTTCAAGCGCTGCCGGAGCGCTTGTACTTCACAGCATCCACTGAAGTTTCTCAAAGACTCGACACCAACGTACTGTTCACATCTGGCCGGGCCAAGGCTGATTATGCTTTTCGGGTTCTACCAAACCTAACAGTTGGCTACAATATTGCCAAGAACACATCTGTTTTTGCCAACTATTTTGTAATCAAAGACACCTTTGCCGCTCATAATTTTCTCAATAGACCAACAACACAATCCCTTGCTTGGGGTATTCAACACAACAAGCAACTTGGCAAAAAAACGAATTTGCAGCTTACTTTTCAGGCACGTGAACTCTGGCAAGCTCGACGCTTGCACCAATTCGATTTCATCCCTGGCGCCACCATTACTCATGTGGTCAATCCCAACAACATCATTTATGCCAGTGCTCTATTGCAGATGCGCGGTGGGGGCTACTTCGTAGCACCAACTAGAGAAATTGACCCTTTTTATACCGTCGGCTACGTCCATCGCCGCGGACCATGGACATTTATTGCCACAGATACTCTTGTAACCAACTTCCGCCATCCTACTTTTAAATTCTCAGTACCCGACCAAAGCAACGTCTCGATGATTGCTGACTTTGAAGTCAATCGTCCACTCTCAAAAAAATTCCCGTCAGTACTAGGCTTCGCCAGAGCTGAGCCAATTTGGAACTGGGCATCGAATAAAACGCCAGGCATTAGTGGCTTCGATTTTCGATTTTATACGGGGCTACGCTTCATAGTAAGCAAACCTTCTTATTATGCCGCCTCCCTCAATTTAAAAAAGCAATTGATGAAAGAGCAGGACAACAGAAATACACAGCCAAGCGCGCCAAAGAGCAATTCACCTGGCTCCAGCGCTACTCCAAACTCCAGTTCTGTACCTAATTCCAGCTCAGATCTTAACGCTTCACCTTCATCGGCAGCGAGCGATCAAGCCGGTCCAAGAATCACACCTCCTGCACCTGAGGAACCAGTTGAGTCGAATGCCAACAGCATGACCGAGCCTAGTGCAAACGTGCCAACTGAGAAACAACCGACAGCAAGCGGCACCGCTTCGACTGCGTCATTGAATTCTATTTACTAGGCGTCCCAAATTTTAGAAAGTGTCCAAGAGGAATTGAGATGAGTAAGCGCAGAAGATTGACTTCACTGACAGCAGTCTCGCTGCTGACGATGCAAGCTCTGCCACTGAAAGCGCAAGAAATTCCTCAGACTCCAGCAACGGCACATTCTCTTACACCAGACTTGTCACAGATACCAGTAATGCCGCACGTCGAGCTACCGGTAATGCCAGTTCATCATGTCGATCCGCAGATCATGCACGCCCCAGACGCTGGTCAGTGCGTCCAACATATGCCGATGACCACTCCCGATGCCGGGCAGTTCGTTCAACATACGCCGATGACCACTCCCGATGCCGGGCAGTTCGTTC
>CAJXZK010000215.1 GCA_913063055.1 uncultured bacterium | reverse complement strand
TTTTTTCAAGCAGAAGACGGCATACGAGATCTAGTACGGTCTCGTGGGCTCGGAGATGTGTATAAGAGACAGATGTCTTACCAGTACCAGGAGCACCAACAAGAAGCACACCACGAGGAATTCTGGCGCCTAGCGCTTGGAACTTGTCAGGGTTTTTGAGGAAGTCGACAATCTCTTGCAGTTCTTGCTTGGCTTCGTCAATACCGGCAACATCAGAAAAACTGACTTTGACTTTGTTATCGACCATGAGTTTGGCGCGACTGCGGCCGAAGCTCATCGCCTGGTTGCCACCAGATTGAGCACTGCGGAACATAAAGAGCAAACCAACCAATACCAGAATAGGCAAGAAGAATGAGCTAAGCATGCCCATCCAGAGGCCTGACTTGTCTGGTTCTTTGGTATCAATAGGAATATTGTTTTTGTTCAGTTCACGCAGCAAATCTTCTTTGGCTTCGGCGGGCACAATCACCGATTTCTCGCGATCAGCTGTAGCGTTAGCTAATTTGACAAGAATAATATTTTCGCCATTGGTAATTGTGACTTTGCGAATTTCGTTCGCTTTGCCTTCCTTGACCAGATTCATCAACTGTGAATATGTGAGCGGATCTTCCTTCCTCCCCATGCTGGCGAGAGAAACGGTGAAGACCACCAACACCAGTAGTAGAAAGAAAACGGCCCAGGTTGTTCCGTACTTCTTCATTTAATTGCAATGCTCCAGAATGTCAATCAACAAATTATAACACGATCCTTCTATGCTAACCGCTGCAAGCCCCATCCTGTGGGGATTGACAAAAAACTACAAAAAAAAGCGAGAGATTAGCCACAAATTCATATTAGCAACTACCAGCCATTCCGCCCCATCCATCATTCGATTTCTCAAGTGTGGGCTGACAAAAGCAATGGCATTAGCCAGCAGAGAATCATCAGCGGTGGCCAAGAGCATGACAGGCTGGCAATGCGCCTAACTTATAGCGAAATAATTAAAAGCCAAGATTTGTTAACCTATTTGTAAGCAGTCAACAGATGCTTTCATCGAATTCAAATTTGTCGCTATCCCTAGCCAAATCAATAAGTGATAGGCGATGAGTGGCGATTGTGCCCACCCTAACTTTCTGAGAAAGGCCATACCCAGGTACCCAAAGCACTTCTTGATCATCAGCCAAAACCGGAGTAAGGCGCTGTGCCACTCTGTCATCAAGATGCCGCAGCAAGCCAGGGCCTCGGTCCGCGCCCTTGTTAGCATGCAGATACTGCTTTAGACGAACGCTCTGTGCCATCCCCAGGGGCAGAATGCGGTCTTTCTCTTGACGCAGCCGAAAGCTAAGAGTGCCGCTAATAGCACTAAGGTCTACCAAGCAATCATAGGCCTGGCGATGAGGATAGGCCAATTCAGGGCGAGAGCCAGCACTCAGCCCAGCGATGGCTTCAACTCGCAATGCTTTATCGAGCCAGGGTATGACAGTATTGGTGGTTGACTGGCCAGAGGGCAGACGCACAATCAGCGCTGGCATAGCGCGGCGCAATTGCAAAAGCTCGTTATCACTAGTCGACTTGCCTGATTCAATCTGAGCAGCGAAAGTCAGGCCTCCGCCCTCAAACAAGAGATCTAGGCCATCACCAAGCGAGTAGCGTTTTTCTGCTTGATTGAACTCCGCTGGCAGCGACTGGGCCAAACGCTCAACCCTCTCCACTCGCTCAAACGAAGCCTCTACGCCATTTTCGCGCATCAGCGCCACCAACACCCGGGCTCTCAGGGCCCCATGCAGGTTGCGCCAGGCTTGAACAGTAATAAAGCGACTACGTCTGCCTGGCTGGCGCAGTTTTTCAAGCTCCGCAGCGCTGAGAGAATCAAGCAAATCGTTCTCGCGCTCTATATTGATACGCAAATGCTCAAAGTTCTGACTCAGTGCCGAGAAGCGCTGATTGAGCTGCGGCACAATCTGATTGCGCAAAAAGTTTCGGGTGTACTTATCATCGGAATTGCTCGAATCGACGCACCATGCCTGCTGTATAGCAGCAAGATATGATTCTAGTTCATGGCGCTCAATAGCAAGCAAGGGTCGCAGCAATGAAATTCCTTTGAGGGAGCGCGCCGCCTTAATACCAGTCAGACCAGATAACGAGGTGCCACGACAGAGGCGAAAGAGCATTGTCTCGACCTGGTCGTTTAAAGTATGGGCAGTCACCACATGCGATATCGATAAGTCAGAAGCAGCCTGAGCGAGCGCCTGATAACGCAGTTCCCGCAGACTCTCTTCTGAGCTATCCAGCTTAAGCCCATCTAGTTTTACGACTTGCAAGGCAATGCCTTGAGCACGGCAAAGGCGCTCACAGAAGCTCTGGTCACTATCAGCCTCAGCTCCCCGCAGACCGTGATTGACGTGACAAGCATAAACTTGGCAGAGATTTTCGCTGGCCAGAGCCTTGAGAGCACAGAGTAAGGCCACCGAATCAGCGCCACCAGAAAGCGCCACCAGCAGCTTCAGCTTGCCAGAGTCAGCACCAACAAGTGAAATTAAATTTGAGCTTACTAGGCCTTCAAAGCGGTGCATGGGACAATAAATATAGGCTGCAAAATCTAGAATGGGAACATAGAGGTCGTATTTTTCGACTAAGCTATGTTAGCAGCGTTTTTAGAACTCCCAGCGCATCGGTTTTTTGCACAATGCCCAAGTCTACCGCTAATCGAAAATTATTCTCGCTAACTAGCAGCGCAAAGCCTGGCCCTACTACACTGCTAGCCGCTCTCAGCCTTAGTTTGGCCTTAGCCTTTGCCACGAGCGAGCGAGCCCTTGGCGATCAGCCGCTCCAGGGTAATGTGCAAGAAATGGGCGCCAGCGAATCGCCAGCTAATCTGGCACCGATCGTGCCAATGTCAGCACCGGTGCTAAAGAAACGCAAACCCTTGGCGGCCGATGCCCAAGACAATTCGCTCAAAGGCAATGCTGAAGACAGCGGCCACGGGCTTTCAGGCCAGGCTCAAGACGAAGGCGAGGCGCCAATGAAGAGCCAAAAAGCCACCCTTGATGGCAGTGGACCATTGAAAGCCACCCTGAGCCAGAATGAATTTGAGTTACAGTCTCAAGATGCCGACTCCCAAGACCAAGAAATGGCTGTGGAGTGGGACCGCTGGCGCAACAGGCTGTTGCGCTCAATTCAAGGCGGTGTGCAAGAGCTAATCAACAACCCTGAAAACATGGTGCCACACTTTGACCAGGCCAGAGGCCGAGTGATACTTTCGCCCCGCATTCCCCTGGGGCAAAAAGCCAGCTTTTATGTGCGCATATCAGATCAACGCCGGGTGGTGAAAGCCAGAATCGTTGCCTCGTCAGGCAATGCTGAATTTGACAACGCTCTGCTCGATGCCATTTATGCCTTAGACGGCACAACTATCCTGCGTTTTCCTAAAGGTTCACAACGGCCCCGTGTGGTTCAAGAAGCAACTATCATCACCGCTGACCATGGCAACGATGAGTACTTCAAATTCGGCGACGTTGAAAAGTACCGTGTCCCTAATCAATAAAAAGATTTAGCACAGGGGGGGCTCGAACCCCCGACCTGGCGATTATGAGTCGCCCGCTCTAACCAACTGAGCTACCGTGCCATAAGATTGCCGTGCAGATTGCAGGCAAAAATCTCCAGAGAGATCTGAATATAGATTATCCGAATCGATGACTGAGCGTGTCAAGCAAATATCACCGCTGAGCCAGACAAGACAACAAAAGTTCAAACTAAGTTCTACTTAAGCCAGCAGTCAAGGGGCGAACATTTGCTTTTCAAACTTTGGCTCGACTGCTGACATACCATTCAACAAAGCGCCTGACACCTTCATCAAAACTAGTCTTGGGGCTATATCCTAAGACTTCGCGAGCGTGGTCAATACTGGCATAGGTGTAAGGTACATCGCCAATTTGCATGGGCTTGTGCACGATATTGGCAGTTTTGCCCAAGTGTTTCTCGAGCGACTTGACCATGTCAAACAACATCACTGGCTCAGAACGCCCTAAGTTGATTACATCAAATCCTGGCAAAGCATAGGTCATCGCCGACTCAATACCAGCGACAATGTCGAGCACAAAAGTGTAATCACGACGGGTTGTACCGTCGCCGAACAGCTCAACTGTTTTTCCAGCATCAATCAAATGACAGAATTTATGAATAGCCAGGTCGGGCCGCTGCCTAGGGCCGAACACAGTAAAGAAGCGCAAACAGACTACTTGCAAACCAGCAGTATGGTGGGCGGCGTAGCATTGCAATTCGTTCGAGGCTTTAGTGGCAGCATAAGGGGAAAGTGGTTGATCAACTCGATCACTCTCTTTGAATGATTCGCCAGAACGGCCGCCATAGACCGAACTAGAAGAACCGAAGACCAATCTAGTTTTCTCAGCATGGGGAATTATGCGATCAAGAATTTTCTGGGTGCCAACGACATTGACGTCCATATAGTGAGCTGGTTGCAAAAGCGAAGGACGTACACCGGCCATAGCAGCCAAGTGGACAACAACATCAAAAGGACCATGCTGAAAAGCTCTATCAAGGGCAGCATCATCGCGAATATCACCTTCAATCAGAGTATAGGCAGGATGAGCAGAGTGCTCGGCGGCATTGCGCCGCTTCACCGCTGGAGCATAAAAATCGTTGAAGTTATCAATCACAACAACGGTGTCGCCCTGAGCCAGCAAACTATCGATCAAGTTTGATCCAATAAAGCCCGCACCACCTGTCACTAATATCTTTCGGCCTGCCATCAGTTGTTCAATCGCCTCCCTTGGGATGCTGTTATCAATTTTTCAAACAGCGGCCTGTTAGTTTCATAGTCTCTTTCGGGGTGCCATTGCACACCAACAACAAAGTCACGGTCTTGCATTTCAATTGCTTCAATGACGCCATCTTCAGCAGTTGCCACCACTTTCAATTGCTTGCCAACTTTACGCACGCTCTGATGATGCGATGTTGGCACAGAAAACTGCTTTGCCGAGAAAAGCCCTTTGAGAATGCCTTCTTCAGTAATGATCACATCATGGCGGTGGAAACCGGCCTTCCAGCCATCTTTGCTTGCGTGCTCAATTGGAGATTCTGGCAGATGCGATTTGATATCTTGCACGAGGGTGCCACCTTGATTGATATTAATCAACTGACAGCCCAGACAAATTCCAAGTATTGGCATCTTGTCGTCACTCAAGGCTTCACTTACAAGAGCTACATCAAACTCTTGACGCTTGGCCGGTGTTAGCTCACAGGAGGGGTGCGCGGTCTCGTCATATAAGCTCGGGCAGTAATCAGCGCCGCCAATTAACATCAAACCATCAAGCCTACGCAATACTTCACGCAAATCTTCTCTGGGCATGGGCGGAAGTAAAATCGGAATACCGCCACTTTTGAGAATGGCATCAGTATATGGAGTCTGAATTGATGCTTCTTCTGGAGGGCCAGCTTTGATGTCTAAATTGATGCCTATAAGTGGTTTCATGATGCCTCGAAATATTTAAGGGCATTTTACCGCAAAAGAAACAAGAACAGCCTGATTAGCAACACCAGGTTAAAGTTTAGCCCAGCCTAAGACTTAAGCACTCTATAATTGTTGGCGTTGTTCATTCGATAAAACTAGCGAGGCAAAACCCATGAATGCAGGCCCGGCCCAACATACGCAAAATTCAAATGCGGCCCCATCGGTTGAAGCCCTCTTTAAATCGGTAGATGCCTGGCAGACTGGTCATTTCCTTTTATCTAGCGGCCTCCATAGCGACCAATACATGCAATGTCAACGGATTCTGCAATATCCTATGCACGGCATGCACCTGGCACGAGCTCTGGCAACTAAGATGCTGGCCGCTGGCATCAAACCCAAAGCAGTAATCGGCCCAGCCCTTGGCGCCGTGCATTTAGAAGTTTTCGTGGCCCTGGCATTCAACGAGATTCTCAGCTCTGGTAAATCAAGCACAACTTCCGAAGAATATAATTCTCAAGACCAAGTACGTGCGATTTTTGCTGAGAGAGCCGAAAATGGAAAAGATTTTGTTATCCGTCGTGGCATTGAACTAGCTCAAGGCGAAGAAGTTATTGTCGTGGAAGATGTCACCACCACTGGTGGCTCAGCTAAAAGAGTAGTTGATCTCTTAACAGCTATGGGCGCCAAAACCCTGGCTGTGGGAACAATAATTGATCGCAGTGGCGGCACTGCCAAATTTGATCAACCCTTCTTTGCCCTGGAACAACTCAATTTAAAAACATACGAAGCTGATGCTTGCCCAATGTGCCAAGCCGGCAGTCAACCAATCAAGCCTGGCAGCAGCAAGAAATAGCGCCAGCCACTATTCTAAATTGGTTTTGCTCTTCGGCAACAACGACTGCAGAGCCAGTCCAATTTCGTAGTCGTTTGGCAACATGTGTTTGGCTGTCATCAACTCAGCTATGGCGCTGCTTGTATCCCCAGCATCTTTCAGCTCTAAAGCCAGGGCCTTGTGCAACTGGCCGTTTTTAGGATCAATGGATAAAGCCAATCGATACTCAATCAGGGCCGACTGGCGATCACCATTTTTAGCATAAACCCAGGCCAAATTAGAGTGCGTGTCAGGATCATTTGGAGCCAAGCTCACCGCCAGACGAGCTTCTTTGAGTGCTTCACTGGCTTTATTTGTGCTAGCCAGGGCCCAGGCATAGCCCACATGACCTTCAGAATAATTGGGATCAAGCTCAGTAGCAGTAACAAACTGGGCAATGGCTTCTGGCCACTTTTTCATTTTGCCCAGAGCCAGACCGTAGCGGGCATGAACAATGGCATCTTTAGGATTTAGAGCAATTGCCTGTTGGTATTCTTCATTAGACTGCGCTGGCATCCGCACGGAGGTGTAGCACTGAGCCAGTATTAAGTGCGGAATAACAAGCTCTTTGTTGAGCTTAGAAGAAAGCTTGCACTCAACAATAGCATCACGAAAACGGCTCTGCATCCGATAGCACTCGCCCAAATAGGCATGAGCTAAAGCATTGCCACTATCAATTTTAAGCGACCGGCTGTATTCACTCTTCGCTTCATCATTGCGTCCAAGCATGCGCAATGCTTCGGCTTTCATAAAATGGCCATCAGCAGTGGTGGCTCTAATGGTGAGTACTTTATCGAATTCCTTTAGAGCTTCTTCGTAGTCAGCCATACTCATCAAGACTTTGCCCAGCATATAGTGGGCCTTGAAGCTATTTGGATCAAGCTTTAGTACGTCTTCAAACTCAATAAGAGAATTAGTAAAGTCCCGTCGACTAAAGAACATATCCCCGAGACGACTGTGTCTATCAATCTGCTTATTGCGATCTTCTTTGACCGGCTCAAAAACTTCCTCTGAAGCCGCTTTTGCTTCTTCGTTCTTAGTCTCAGCCTCAAGCACCTTAGGATCTTTATAAGGCCTGCGCTTCATAAAGAAAGGCGCAGCTTCGCAAGCGGATGGCACAGCAGCTGCAGCCAGTAGCAATAGAGCAGAAGCCGAGAGAAGAAGGCCACGGCAGACACTCGCCAAAGCTGCCTTAGGCACCATGGCCGTTCACCCCATGATGGCAGACCTCAACCACCCGGTCGAGCCTAAACGTTCTCTCCGCATTAGTTTTTCGACAAATGGCCGTGAGATAAATACTCCCACGACTTTCGATTAATGCCAGGGGCAGTATGATGCGAGTGCTTTTAAATTCACTACTGTAGGTCAACTTCAGTTCGCTTTTCTTCTTGATAGCGGCGGAGATAAGATCAAAATCGGCTTTAGCTCGAGGCGACAATACTACCGGAGCATAGCGCTGCTGTTGAGTAAAACTAAGAGTAGAGTTATTTTCCTCCAATTGCCCAAAGTTCTCCAGGCAACCGACTTCAACCAGTTTGGCAAAAAGCTTCTGCACATACATGCTGTCGTCTAAGGCTCGGTGATAAAGCGATCCCGCAAAGCCAAAGTGCTCACTGAGAGTCTTCAATTTATGGTTGAGGCTATCTTGCACCAGACACTGAGCCAGAGCAAGAGTATCAATCACGGCATGACTGGGTAAATCCAAGCACAAACGCTGCGAATTGACCTTGAGAAACTCCACATCAAAAGAAGCGTTGTGGGCAATTAAGACTGTATCAGCAGCACTGCCACACCACTGATAAAACTGCGGCAAAACGCTATCAATTCTGGGAGCATCTTTTACCATTACATCGGTGATACCGTGTAAGGCTGAGACCTCAGGCGGAATTGGCTCGCCCGGATTTATCAAAGCAGAAAAAGTATCAAGTTCTAGATTACTCGCACTAGACGACGGCCCCAGCTTAAATTTGACCCCTGATAGTTCGACCAATTTGCAAGCTATGGCCGAAAGCCCGGTAGTTTCAACGTCAAAAGCAACAAATGTCAGATCGCTGAGCGATTTGCGACTTAAGCTCGAAACCTGCTCACATATTTCAGTCATGCCGTCTCTCTCTGGTATGGCGATAGAACTGATTGTACTACGGTGGCTTTACCAGCTGTGGTGATTAAATCGAGCTATAGTACTTATGGAAATAACATAAACGGACCCGATCTATACGATGCATATATCAATTCAGCAGATAGTTATTGCTTCGCTCAGCGTCTTTAGCCTCCTGGCGACAACAGCTAAAAGCAGCCAGGCATTCGACCTGAAAGAAAAGGATCATCCTGAGCAATCCTTGCATGGCAATATCATTAACGAAGCCCTGGCTTCAACCATTAGCCCAGGCAGCCTCAAATTAGTAGTCCAAAGCTGCGATCAAGCGGAAGATGCTGACATGCTCTTCAATAAAAACTCGTTCAAAAGAAGTATGGCTTACATAGAGCGCGAGCAAAAGAAAGTATTGAATGCAGCCTTCGAAGCCGATAGTAGCCCAGCGGCTCGCTATCGTACTTTGAAGCATTTCGGCATAATGCTCCGAGCGGTGCAAGATTTTTATAGCAATTCAAACTATGTCGAGCACGAAGTAGCAAAACGCACAAACAAACTAGGTGTCAATCGTTTTGACCCCTACACTATTGAGCTCGTCGAGTGGTCAAAAGTGCCAACCCTAATGCAGTCAGAGCCGCCCCTCGGTGCTGCAGAAATAAAAAAAGCTAATGCCAGCGAAGGCCAGGAAAAAATAGGTCAAGCCACTTACTATAAAATTGCTCGCGAACTTGCTCTGCGCGAAACAGCCAGGCAATGGGATGTACTGGCAACGCTGTTAAAAAACCGCTATCAAGCAAAATCTCTAACGATTATCACAGCGCTTAAACAAGCCAGTGTTCCCGATAAAGAACCAGAAGAGATTGACTAAAATAGCCGACGCATTTCTATTTTGTCTTTCGGCGCACGATGCCGCAATCAGGACAGTCACTGACAGGATCAAAACCTCGGAGCACCTCTAGCTCACCGCTCAAGCCGTCGATCTTGATCAATTCATTGCCTTGGCTAGCGCCAAAAGCACTAATTATTTTCACGGCACCAAGGGCCAGTGAATTGCCAATTATTCCAGCCAGACTTTCTAGAACGCCCTGGGATTCACGACTGCCGATGGCATCTTCTAGACCCAGGGAGGCAAGTAGACAGCGCAAACAACACGACTTACCTGGCACCATACAAAATAACTGAAAGCGCATACCTGCACCACCACAATGCAAGAGCGGCTTGCCACTGGCCATACATAAATCGGAAAGGCTCAGTTTCTCTTGCCAATCATGCAAAACATCAATAACCAAATCACAGACTGCAACCTGTGACTCAAGCTCAGAAGAAGATGAAGAAAGTGATTCAATTAGCTGATAAGCAATTTGGCAATCACCACCCCCATCTAGCTCAGTTCGCAAACTATTGAGAGCGGCCAGACGGTTATCAATAATCTTTAGGGCACCAATACCAGAGACGATTAAACCTTGAGCAGCAGCGCGCACCACTGGGCCGCTTCCCAAAAGCAAAACCTTGGCACGCCTTAGTTTTTGCTGATGAACTGCGCTAAAGCCACTCACCGCAAGCTGGCTTGCATAGCGCGAGTGCACCTCTTCATTTTCAAAGTGACTATCCATGATTACCCTAAAAAAGTTGCCAACTCAGTGGCTGCATCAAGCTAAATAATAGCCTATAAACCAAAAACCCCCCTTGCGGGAGGTCTCTGGCTGGCGTTGGCGGGGAAAAGCTGTGAACGATTTATTAGTTGCTTAGTTGAAGAGAGCAGCATCGCGGGCTGATGCAACGAGCCAGTTGATGCAACCAGGTGTTGCCAAACCGCCTGTTA
>CAJXZK010000214.1 GCA_913063055.1 uncultured bacterium | reverse complement strand
CCAAGGACGAGGTGCTGGGCGATGCCCGCCGCGGCGGGCATCGCCCAGCACCTCGTCCTTGGTGTCCGGGTCCAGCAGGTCGATCTTGTTCCAGACCTCGATCAGCCGGCGCTCGTCGATCTCGACCTCCAGCCGCGACAGCACCTCACGGACATCGGCCGCCTGGGCGTCGCTGTCGGGGTTTGAAAGGTCGCGGACGTGCAGGATGACGTCGGCCTCGCGCACTTCTTCCAAGGTCGCGCGGAAGGCTTCCACCAGTTCGTGCGGCAGGTCCGAGATGAAGCCCACCGTGTCCGACAGGATGCAGGGCCGGCCGTCGGGCAGGTTCAGAGTCCGAAGCGTCGGGTCCAGGGTCGCAAACAGCATGTCCTGAGCCACGACCGCCGACTGGGTGAGGCGGTTGAACAGGGTCGACTTGCCGGCGTTGGTGTAGCCCACCAGGGCGACCGAGGGCACGGGCGCGCGCTGGCGTGCGGCGCGCTGCAGGTTGCGCGTGCGGCGCACTTCCGCCGGATCGAACTTGCAGCCGCCCTTCCAGTTCTTGCCGTGGTGAACGGGGTGGAAGTCGGACTCGTCAGCAGCGAAACTGCCTTCGGGCGGGGTGTGGTCGTGTTGGTCGTTAGCGTGGTCGTGAACCGCAGCAGGAACAGGCTGAAGAATGGAGACATCCGGGCCAGCATCGCTTTCAGGAGCGTTGGTGGTCGGAGTTTCCAGAGTTGTCTTCTCGACGGGCGGCAGGGCGCCGGTGGGGCGAGACTTGTTGCTCTTGCGAAGGGTGCGGACGACGAGGAAAACTACCGCTGCAGCAAGCAGCAGAGGGATGACGTTATGCATAGTAATCTCCTAGATTTGTGGCCTTAGGCCGGTTTAAGAAAGCAAAATGCTTCGAAGCGCTAACCAAAAGTGGTTGACGCTAAGCAGATAGTTGGCTGGCAGAGACAGTTGATAGAAAAGTAGACGTGCACGCGACACCAAATGCAGTGTCAAACGGTTATTGATCTAAAGCTTGTAATGCTCGGGGAGAATTAAAAGTTTAGTTACTACCTCATGCGTACGCGGAAAAAATGGTCTAGACATTAACTATATGAATAGCCATATATTCAATGCAAACTACCTGCGCTAACTAACGCCACGTTTTTGTTAACGAACACTAATGATCGCCATCTCCGCCATAGATAGAAACGTCAAGAGTGAAACAGGCAAACCTTTTCAGAATCTCATAAAAGTCTTGCAGCGCAAGCCACTCGCGGCGTTTACCGGTAACACAAGTGCGCTAACTAACTTAAACAGTTAACAAAGCCAGTACTTTGTGCCAGCTTGAAAAGTTTCCGGGTTAGTATCTTCGGATAGCAAAGTATCAGCGAACAGTAAAGTATCTGCGGATATTTCAAGTACAAGCATTCCCTTTTCATTCAGAGGAACCTCATGGCCATTAAGGAGTTCATCAAACATCATTACCGTCACTTCAACGCCGCCGTTGTCGTGGATGCTTCAGAAGCGTACATAGCGCATCTGGAGAGCGGTGGAAAAATGTTCATGACTATCGCTGGAGCCATGAGCACAGCGGAAATCGGCCTTTCTCTAGCCGAAATGATTCGTCAGGACAAAGTGCACGCAATTTGCTGCACCGGCGCCAACCTCGAAGAAGACATCTTTAACCTGGTCGCTCACAATCACTACGAAAGAGTGCCACACTATCGCCAGCTCACCCCCGCCGAAGAGCTAGAGCTACACAGCCGCGGCATGAACCGCGTTACCGACACCTGCATTCCTGAAGACGAAGCTATTCGCCGCATCGAAAACGAAGTGCTCGAACTCTGGCAAGAAGCAGACAAGACGGGTAAACGTTACTTCCCGTATGAGTTCATGTATCAGTTGATTCGCTCCGGAAAAATCAACAAGCACTTCCAGATTGACCCTAAAGATTCTTGGATGCTAGCAGCATGCGAGAAGAACCTACCAATAATTACTCCGGGCTGGGAAGATTCAACCTTAGGCAACATCTTCGTCTCGCACGTTATTCGCAAAGACATCAAAAATATCGATACGGTCAAATCTGGTCTAGAAGCCATGGGCATGATGATCGATTGGTACAAAGAGAACAGCAAAGACCAATCAATCGGCTTCTTCCAAATTGCTGGCGGCATCGCCGGTGACTTCCCCATCTGTGTAGTGCCTCTGATTCAGCAAGACTTGCAAGAAGACTGCAAACTCTGGGGTTACTTCTGCCAAATCTCAGACAGCACAACTTCTTATGGCTCATATAGTGGTGCTGTTCCCAATGAAAAAATCACCTGGGGCAAGCTGGGAGAAGAAACTCCAAGATTCGTTATTGAATCTGACGCCTCTATCGTCGCTCCGCTAATCTTCGCTTATGTACTCGGTCAATAGGCCAGCAGTGACAATATGAGCGGTTCAAAAGACGCCGAACCAGTTCCTAAGCCAGAACCTAAACCAGAAAGTGCAGCGCCTTCAGCTGATGCTGCACTTTCTGCCACTGAGCAGGCTAGCGCTAAACGAGCCAAGCTAAACAGCATTCTCTCGCTGATTATTGCTGGCATCTGTGGCTACCTGGCTAGCATGCTCTGGATGCCCGGCAATTCGTACACTGGCGACACATTGCGACTTAGTGACAGTGAAAAGGTAATGAGCCAAAATCTACGGAACCACGTAGTGATGCTGGCCAGCACAATTGGCGAACGCAATATCAAGCACTATGACAATCTTGAACGCGCCGCTCACTATATCGAAGAATCTCTGAGCAAATCAGGTTATTCAAGCAAAGCTCAGGTCTATGACGTCGAGGGCAAACAGTGCCGCAACATCGAGGTCGAGATCGTAGGACAGAAATATGCCAAAGAGATACTAGTAGTCGGCGCCCACTATGACTCTGCGCCAAACTGCCCGGGGGCCGACGACAATGGCTCTGGAGTAGCAGCAGTGCTGGAACTAGCGCGCCTTCTCAAGGGTCGTCAATTCGACAAGACCATTCGCCTGGTGCTCTTCCCTAACGAAGAACCGCCCTACTTCCGGACAAAAACCATGGGCAGCTATCACTATGCCGAGGGGGCGCACGAGCGCCACGAAAATATCATCGGCATGCTGGCCTTAGAGACCATGGGCACTTATTCTAACGAACCAGGCAGTCAACATTACCCGGTTCGCGGCGGCACACTGTTTTATCCCAACAAGGGCAATTTCATTACTTTTGTCGCTAGTCAGTCTTCTAGCGCCTTCAACCGTGAATGCATTGGAGCATTTAGGCGCCTCGTTGACTTTCCCTCTGAAGGTTTCTCGCTGCCCAATTTCATCCTGGGTGTGAATTTTTCCGACGACTGGAGCTTCCAAAAATTCGACTATCCTGCGGTGATGATTACAGATACGGCCCCCTATCGCATTGAAACCTACCATAAACCAAACGACCTGCCCGATAACCTCGACTACGACAACCTTACCCGAGTAGTGGCTGGCCTGAGCAGCATGATTGGCGCCGTCGCTGGCGAGCAAAAATAGGCTAAATCCATACAGAATAGCCCTTTGTGGTCTTGAAAACCGTAAATACCGTGTTGTGGCAATTCTTCTTTTACCTAAAGATAGAAATGCCACAGATAGCCACCCCCGAGGCGAAATCGGCAGATGCCCTTCGAACGTCAGCCAACAAATAACGATTCAGGCAAGACAGAAAGCCCCTCTCACTCAAACCTCTTGAGTGAATTTGGCAGCGGAGTTAGCCACAAGCTAGCGGCGCCGTTCAAGGGTGCCATTCAAATCGTCACAAACGACAGCGACACTCCGGCGCAAAAGGCCTCCGAAGCTCTTGCATCTCAATCAAAAGCTCATCTTGCCGGTGAATTTGTGGGCAGTGCCACTCTCTTCATTGCTGCCACAGCCATGCTCCGCCGTGCCCCTTTGCCCGGCAGCTTAGCGCCAATTCTTGCCGGCGGTCTAATTGGCGCAGTGGAACCGCTGAAACAGGGCGAAAATAATCAAGACCGAATCGTTCACGGCCTCAATGGTGCCGCAGCCATCGCAATTATGGAAAACTTGCCCAAAGCGCTGAGCAAGACTGGTTTAGTTGCCACAGAGAAAAGTCTAAGCGCTGCTCTGATATCAGGCATGACCGTTGGGGCCGCCACAGAGCAAGCCACCAGCTTTATTCAAACCGGTCACGCAGCAGATCTTGACCGCACAGCAATCGCCGCCGCAGGATTCGGCCTAACCAATATGGCCTTCCACGGGGTCGGCCTGGCCATTAATAAAGGCGTAAGCAATTTCGGCGAGCGTTCCAAGTTTGCCGACAAAGCCACATTAACAGCCATAACCAAAGATCGCCAAACTATTGCAGAAGAGGGTGGAGCACGTGGCTGGCACTTAGTTTGCGGCAGCGGCGGCTCGAAGGCCGGACTGACCAGCACCGGCGTCATCTTAGCCTGCCGTGCCGCCGAACTGAAACTCGACACCATTGGCGGTGTCAGCGGCGGCGCCATACCAGCAGCCATGGCTGCAGCTGAATTGCCTTCTCACAAACTAATTGACCTAGCCAAAGCAACCGACTTTTCAGGACTCCTCGACAAGAAAAAGTTACTGACACCTTTCATCAAAGAGCGCAAACCGATTGACCTTCTGCAAGACGGCATGTACGGTTCAAGTAAACTAGGTGAACTAACAGACGCCCACGTAAAGGAATGGCCCACGAAATTTTGGACAATGGCTGTTGGCGATCACAGCGAAATGATGTTCACAAAAAACGGTGTGATGGAGTATACCCGAGAAGGTAGCAGAAACTTGGTCTCAAACAAGCCAGCCCAGCTCGGGGATGCTGTGCGAGCCAGTTGTGCCATTCCGGGCGTGCTTGAATCTGTTACCCTCGTCGGTCGCAGACTTTTCGACGGCGCCCTCGGTAAATTCGGCAAATGTCCAACAGCAATGGTTACTTCCCACTATGGAGTACCAAGCGAAAACATCATCGCCAGCCTGCCAGTTGGCGCTATGTCAACCCTAAATAAAAGTCTCTATCTCTTTGCCAAATACTTGAGTGGCAACCTAGAGAAAGAGCACCGCGGTGTTATGGAAACAGCTGGCATCGTCATTCGTCCAGAGGTCAACAGTTTCCACTCAATGAAGTTCTTGCTCAATGCCAATCAAAAAGATGAGGCAATTCTGGCAGGCTATCGAAGCGCCATAGAACAATTTGCCAAAGCCAAACTAATATCTGGTGACAAACTAAAAGCTGCTAGCGCGGCTGGCGAATCGATGTCGGCCCTTGAAGCCTATTTCAAACCGGAGCCTGTCAGTCCATTTATCAACAACCCCCATTTGCTCAGGCTAACGGCTCGACCAGGCCTATCTCAAGTAAACCTGGCTCTTGAGGCAAAATAGGTTAAAGATGAGAATGCCCAGAAAGAATCGACTATCTCTGAAATTACCGCAAAAACTATTGCTGACAATGGCTCTCGGCAGCATCTCATACTATCCTGCTCTGGCCGCAGAGATTGCAGTTCTACCGGGTAGCGCCGCTCAAACACAATCAAAAATGGTCTGTAGCCGCATCAAGTGGCACACATCGCTAGAAGAAGCGAAACAAAAAGCGAGGAGAGAAAACAAATTAATAGTCTGGATTCATATGCTAGGCAACATCGATGGCTTCACGTGAAGTGCCGGCAATAGCTTGAGAGCCGTGTCGCTTTCACAAGAACCCGCCTTTTCCACATTGCGCAATCATTTTGTTTGCGGCTACAAAAATATCTTGCAAGAAGGCTACGCTGGAGATTCCGGCGTGCACCCGCTTGACGGCAACGCCGTCAACACCACGAACGGAGCCGGTCCACACAACCTACAAACTTTTGTCATGACTGCGGATGGCACAGTTTTGCACTGCTTGCCTGGGTTTTGGAGTTCTGAAGATCTTGCCGCAGAATTAGAAATGGCAGAAAAACTCAGCTACATATGGCAAGACAAAGCCATCTCATCCCCAGACAAAGCCGACTTGTTCAAGCGCATCCACCTAGAGCACCTCAAAAACCACTCACCAGAACTAGTGGCTCGCAGTCATCTGCAGGGTTTTGACGCTCAGCACATCTACAAAAATAGCAAAGAGCTCTCTGACTGCATTAGCGACAAAGAGGCCATTAGCGCAGTCGAAGATTTACACAAGGTGCCCTACGACGCCTTTAAAACCACCGACAAAATTATGCATGAGCGCATGGCCACTAGGCCATTTCAAAACTACAATGCTTTCGATACCGGCACTTACACAAGTTATGGCTGCAACCACTATGACAAAGGCGAAAACGAGATGGAAGGAGGGCCGCCTACTCTGGCTCTCAAAGGCAAAACCCTGCGCAGCGTCAGTAAACCAACAGTAATGGCTGAGGCCCCTCAAGTCAGACCATCTGCACCTCCGGCGGGCCGCAAAGAGAAAGAGAAAGAAACAGAGCCGCAATTGTTTGTGGCCCTGGCGAAGCAAGGCTTATGGCCAGAGGCCTTCCGCTGCGCTGACAAATACATAAAAGCGCAATTCACGCAGCCCGGTGGCTACGAGATGCGCAGCCTCGCCGCTCTGAAATTGGGCTATTATCAACAAGCTTATGATGATGCATCTAGAGCTTTGTGGCTCGGTTCCAAGCACTCATCGGCTACAATATTGAGGGCGCGAGCAGCAAGCAAACTAAAGCCATTAGTTTACCGGAATACCAAGAGCCTTTGAGAAATCGACAGGGTCATTGGCATCAAATTTCGGACCGCCGATACCCAGTACTTGAAGATTTTTCAGCTTTTTCAGAGACTTAAGGCAATCGCGATCAAGCAAAGAAGGGTTAGCTCGCAACTCTTTCAAGCGCGAAAGTGAGCTAATCGCTTCCATGCACTCATTTGTCATGCCTGTTTCATTAACTCGCAGATGTCTAAGGTTGGGACAAGTCGAAATTGCTTTGAAATCACTCACGCTGAGCGGGCCTCGCTCCAGTGTTAATTCAGTCAAGCTTTTAGAGGGCGTCAACACCTTCAAAAGGTTAGCGGGCTCTGTAACTGGCGAATAGGTAAGGCGCTTAAGCTTTTTAATTCGGCTCAAAGTGGCCAGCTCGCTGCCCTTAATGCGTGTGCCTACAAGCTCAAGCTCCTTGAGGTCAAAGAGCAGTTCTATTTGGGACAGACTGTCCCCATCGAAGTTGCACGGGGAAGCAGACACCGACAAATACTTCAAACCGGACAACCGGATAATATACCGCAGGGCACTTTTATCGAGGGGTTTACGCCCTGCGAAAACCAGACCGTATAAGTCATTAGAGCTAAATCCTTCAAGCAAAGAAGGATCGGCAATTACCACATCGCTGCAGTGCAATGTCGCCTTACCTTGCGGCAGCAACACCACACCGCTAGCCTGTATCAACTCTTCTTGACCCTCTAGTTCCAACTTGCCCAAATTGCGCTCAACGCCGAAATCAAACTTACGTTTCAACACACCTTGATCATCAACATTCCCTAAAAAATAGCCCTTAATTGGACGACTTGCTGAGGGTTTAATGATTGACGGACTTGAAGACACCGACTTGGCTTCAGCAGTGGGAGTCGGCGAAGTCCCAGCCGTGGATCCAACTGAGGACTCTGCATTCAATTCGGGAGTGGCTGCTGCGGCAGGGGATGCCGTAGTACCAGCGATAGCTTCACTGCTGCCCGGAGACTTGGTTCCCTCCGTGGTTTCTGCAATAGCTTCTGCTTTGTTTCTGGAGTTGCTTTCCAGTGAAGTTCCTGTTTTATCACCGGGAGAAGAAGTGGGCAGGCGCATGGTAGCCGGCGTGGCGTCGGAAGAGGACTTCTCCTTTTCTATCTTCATCCAATAGGCTAAAGTCAAAATAGCAGAGAGAAGCACGGCGACTGCCAAAGAAATCTTCAGTGCCAGCTGAACTGGATGTTTTTCCTTGGTTCCATCTTTGACAAAGGAACTCTGCTCCGAATTGCGAGAAGAAGAATAAGAAGCGTCTAAATCCTGCTGCATATACGTGAGCTCGACAACCACTTCTTCAAGATTCTGATAACGATCCATAGGAGCTTTTTCTAACATGGTGGCAATCATTTCTTCCATTGCCTCAGGAAAAAACTTGCCCCCGGTCGCCTTGCTTAGGCTTGACGGCTTCTGACTTTGATGCATCATCATAGTTTGAATAGAATTGGCACCACGAAATGGTGGCACCCCCGTTAAGATTTCAAAGAACGTGCAACCAAGAGAATAGATATCAGAGCGGGCATCAATGCGCTTTCCATCGCAATGCTCAGGGCTCATGTAATAGGGGCTGCCAAATAACTCACCTGCGGTGGCGGGATTCTGCACTTCAGGTTCAACTCCTGAAAGCTTAGCTAAACCAAAATCTACCAGCTTTAACGGAGATCCAGCAGCGTCCCTTTCTTTAAGCAGAAAAATATTTCCCGGTTTGATGTCGCGGTGAATAATTCCTTTCTTGTGAGCGTAACCTAGACCAGAAGCCACAAGAATAAATAGTGGAATAGCTTCCTTTAGACTCAACGGACCAGACCGAGCCAAACGATCGGCCAGGGTCTCCCCTTCCAGCAAATCCATGACATAGAAGGGCAACACTCCGTCATGCAAACCAACATTATGAATGGCGATAATCTCTGGATGATTCATCCGAGCAATTGCTTGGGCCTCCAACTGTAGGCGACGCCAAGCTGTCTCATTCACTTTTTCGTAATTTAGGGTCTTTAAGGCGTATATTTTATTGAGGACTCGATGACGAGCCTTATAAACGAAGCCCATTCCACCCACACCGAGCAGCGAGATAATCTCGTAATCCCCGAGAAGCTCTCCCGGCTGAAGCTTCCCAGCTTCATCAGAAACTGGCAAATTAGTAATACCAGAAGTAGATGGTCGAAAATCTCCACTGCCGCCGCTACCAGTCAAGCTGGCGCTGCCGTTTAATTCTTCGTCAGATGGAGGAGGAGTGTTTGGGGGATTCATAGCACATTCAAGATGACCTACTAGTTATAATCGGTAAACAAAAAAAAATCTGTATTGTGTCATCGTTAGCGCTACAGCAAACGAAAAAATTTACTGCAGATTTACCGCTCATTATTCACACACTAAATTTGCAGACTAAATTTGCACACTAAAAGTACAAAATTGGAGTACGAAATGGCCGAAACCAAAAATCGTCAAATTATCCTTGCCTCCAGGCCAGTGGGAGAACCAAAAGACGAGAATTTCAAGCTGGTTGAAAGTACTTTGCCGCAGCCAGCTAAAGACGAAGTACTTCTACGCACTCTCTATCTTTCGCTTGATCCCTACATGCGCGGTCGCATGAGCGCAACTAAATCTTACGCAGAGCCTGTAGCAATAAACGGTGTAATGGAAGGTGGTACGGTCAGTGAAGTAATGCAATCGCAATATTCTAACCTGGCCAAAGGCGACATTGTTTTAGGTTATACAGGCTGGCAATCCCAGGCCATCGCCCCAGGAGCCACACTAATCAAAATTGATCCAAACCTAGCCCCAGTTTCAACAGCCTTGGGCGTACTTGGCATGCCCGGAATGACAGCCTATACCGGCTTGCTAAACATTGGCCAACCGCAAGCAGGAGAAACCGTTGTAGTGGCCGCTGCCTCAGGAGCAGTGGGAGCGATTGTTGGACAAATTGCGAAAATAAAAGGCTGTCGGGTAATTGGCATCGCGGGGGGCAAGCGCAAGTGCGACTATGTCATCAAAGAACTCGGTTTTGATGATTGCATCGATCACAAAGACGCTAATCTTCCCAAGCTTTTAGGCAAATCTTGCCCCAAAGGCATCGATGTCTACTTCGAAAACGTTGGCGGTGCAGTCTTTGAAGCAGTCTTTCCACTACTCAACCCGTTTGCGCGCATCCCTGTTTGCGGACTGATAAGTGCATACAACGAAACAACGCTCGAAGCAGGAGCAATACCGCTGCCGATTTTAATGCGAGCTATTCTAACCAAAAGACTTACATTTAGAGGCTTTATCGTTAGCGATTTCGGCTCCCAGCGCCAGGAATTCTTACAGGCCGTTTCTGGCTGGATCAAAGAGGGAAGAATCAAGTACTTAGAGGATGTAGTCGAAGGCTTAGAAAATGCCCCCAAAGCCTTCCAAGGGCTCTTAAAAGGTGAGAATTTTGGCAAGCTTATAGTGCGAGTCGGTGACGAACAATAGCTTTTAATGCAACGTCAGTGGCAGAACCTAACTATCGATAGCAACCAGGAAAACTATGCAGCGGCGAAGCTATTGGCTATTTCTGCTAATTATTCTAACACTCCAACACCAGAGTGATAGAGCGGCATGGGCTGAAGAAATCGATTGGCTCAATCGTGGTATCGCGGAGTACTCTGCAGGACAATACAATCAAGCAGTCAACAGTCTCTCACCTGTCTCTTATACACATCTGACGCTGCCGACGAATAGAGAGGTGTAGATCTCGGTGGTCGCCGTATCATTA
>CAJXZK010000213.1 GCA_913063055.1 uncultured bacterium | reverse complement strand
ATTCTATACTATCTTGTTGTCAGGCGGAAGGGGCTGAATTGTTGATTCTGTGGGCGATTAGGCCGCCTTGCCTTCTCCTGGCATCCCTGGATTAATATTAAATCTTGGGTGCGGGGCCAGGAGGGTTTCTAATTGAAGTCTGCAATGGTAGGTGGCCCATGCCTTCCCCCGGGCCTAATTTTGTTTACTAAAAGCTCGTGAACGGGCCTCTTTGCTTGCTCTTGCCGGCCTATCCTTGGTACAAGTTGCGAGATCACCCGACTGGGTACTAGGCAAATCCCAGGTTTGCGATATGTTGGAGATAGCAAGGTCCTCTAAGGATCCCCCAAAAGACCCCCAATTAATAAGCAGTTGACTGCCAATGGCCGTTGGCAATTAGTAAAGTATCCCCGTCCCAAGTTCCTTTCATGTGTTCGCAGGCTTGTTCAAAGCTATGAGTGGTTCTGAGAAAATTTCAACAGAGCATGAGCATGAGATTCATCTCTCTCCTGTTGTTAAACTTTTGCAGCATTTAAGCCAATCGAGCGCTCGCCAGGACGAGAGTGGAAATGACGCTGTGCAAGCCGATTTTCAAGTAGATATGGGCGCTATTTGTTCTGCTCTTGAGCTAAACTCATGCGCTTTGTTCCGAGTCACCCCTGATGCCTATTTTGATGGTCTTAAACTTAGTCGCTTGGCCTTTGTCTCAAGCGATGCTAGCGCCGACATCCTTGCCAAAGTAGTACCTAAGGGCTTAGAGATCGCCGCTCGCAGTGAGCTTCATAGTCTTTTGCGTCAAGAGCAGTGGGTGCCACTTGGCGAAACTTGTCTGGGTAATGAAACACCACTTGCTCTCAGAGCACTAGAAGAATTCTGCGGTTCTAAAAATGACAGTGCCGCGGTGCTTTTTCCGGTGGTGCTAGCCAAGCAAATTATTGGACTTGTCCTGATGGAGAGAGCTGTTTCGGCCGGTGGATTTTCCGAAGAATTGCTTGATTTAGGTCAGGTGATTGCGCGCATGCTGGCCGTTCATCTTGGTCGCTGTCTTGAGCCCGATGAGCCAGCAGTGGTTCAGCCAGCTGTCGAGTCGACTTTACCCACTGTACTGCTCAAACGTGAAACTCTGTCAGTGGAGAGTGCTAATACCAGCGCTTGTAGTCTCTTTGCCGCTGGAGGCAAGAGTCTAATTGGACAGCCATTATCGAAGGTATTCCCGGGCTCTAAGAATTTCCTTGATGCCCTGCAGCAGTCGCTTGCTCGGGCCGATGGCAGTAGCTGTTTCTCTGTCTCAGCATCTGATTTGAGGCAAATTGGTTGTGCTGCCGCATTGGTTTCATTGACCGGTGATGGTGACTCGCTGGTACGCTTGCAGTTTATTCCGCGTGATTTCCTTGCCAGTGGTGATGCTGGTGATTCGTCTGCCAATACCAATAGTGCCAATCGCTCCAGCCGAGGTGGCGCTGGGAGAGCCAGCGCGCCTGGCTCTGATGATCTTGACGAGGCCACCAAGCGGATGGGCTTTGAGCGCTGGCTTCGTCAAACAGTCTGCAAACTGCATTCCTCCCTCGATCGTGATCATTTGTTGCAAGCTCTTGCTGACAGTCTCGGACGTATGTTCAAGGCTACGCGTTGCTTGGTTATTCGCACTGATGGTCCATCTCATCCGATGGTCACTCATGAGTATGTCGAGCCTGATCTCTCGCCTCTGGGTCTGGGACGTACTGGGCAGTTCCCCATGTTTGCGCTGTCGCTCTTTCAGCAGAAAACTGTTGCTGTCAATGAAGTAGAGCAACTAAGAAAAAGTGGGCAGCTTAGTGAGAGTGATGTAGACATACTTCTAGAGAGTGGCATTAGAGCTATGGCTGGAGCGCCACTTTCTCATCAAGGCACTCAATATGGTGTCGTCATTCTCGTGGTTGGAGATCACAGCCGAGCCTGGAGTGAGGCCGATCTCGAAACAATAGAATTGACTGCGGCTCAAGCTTCTATTGCTTTGTCGCATTGCCAGACCTATCACCAGGTGAAAGACCAACTCTTCCATATGAATCTTCTCGGCAACCTCACTCAGCAGCTCACCAATGCTCTAGAGGTTGCGGCAAAAGCTCCGGCACCGAAACTGATAAGCCGAGCCGATGAACGAGCCAGTCAAGAAGAATCACCGCCACTTTCGTCGCGCGAAATGGAAGTGCTTAAGCTCATTGCTTCTGGATTTGCCAACAAAGAGATTGCCCAGCGTTTATTCTTGACAGAGTCTACCGTAGAGTTGCACGCCTCTCGAATTCGTAAGAAACTCAATTTGAAGAGTCGCACGGCCCTGGTAAAGTACGCTTGCGACAACCATCTGGTCTAAGGCGAATTTGATTCTAGAATGAATTGTCTATTTGTTTTGCTGCGGCTAGATCTTTTTGCGCCAGGTTTTTTTTGCCCAGCTTTTCGTAGGCGCTGGCTCGTTGTTTTAGAATGGAGCTTTTAAGTGGTGAAATTTTGAAGGCGTTGCTAAAGTCAGCTATTGCTTCTTCGTACTGTTTTAGTTCAATATGGGCTTCTCCGCTCATTTCAAGACAACGAGCGTAAGTGAGATGTTTGTCGGGATCGACTATCACTTGTTTTAATCGCTTGCAATCATTTATGACTGCAGGCCATTTTTTCATGACTTTATGCAGTGAAGCTAACTCCTGAAAAGTGGAAGCTTTGGCTGGCCCAATGGCAAGGGCTTTTTCTATATATTGTTCTGCCAGATCGAGCTTTTTTAGTTTGCGAGCTACGTCTCCGGCAAGAGCATAAAGTGCACCGCTAGCTTGTTTCTGCTTGATTCCTATTTGGGCTATGGCCATGGCCTCATCCCATTTATCGTATTCGCTTAAACCTTTGACAATAGTGTAGCAATCGTCGCTAGTGATGTTGCTGCACTTAGAAGCAGCAATATAATCGTTATAAGATTGCTCCTCATTATCAGCGTAGCCATAAACTACAGCTCTCTGCGCCAGCAGCGAGGCGCTATTAGGTTGGCTTTTGAGCGATTGATTGAGGAGAGCTAAGGCCTCTTTGAAATGGCCTTGTTTGCAGAGCAATTGGCTTTCTAGAGTATTGGCTGTCGACGCACCACTGCTAGTGCCTTTCAGTAATCTGATATATTGCTTGCACTTCTCTTGTTGGTTGGCTTTCAGGGCCTCTAGGCCGGCTTGATAGTATCCGCTAAGAGTTTTGTTGTTATCGGCCTGTACCCTTGTGTTGGTAAGGGCTAGGCCGGTCGCCAGTGTCGCTGCAAACACGGCTAAGCGCATAGAGTTTGCCAGGTTAGATTTAGCTGTGCTGGCCATTGTCTTCCTCGATTAAAGTCTGGCTCGCGATTTTATTTCGAGATATTTTTCTACTAATTTGTCAGATAGATCTTGGGGTGGGCAATCGAGCACCAGGCAGCCACGTCTTGTTAGCACAGAAAGGGCAATTTCACGTTGGCTGAGTAAGTCAAGGGCAATTGCTTTCTTGTAGATTGCTTCTACTGTGTCGCTCTTTTTCTTTGATTGTCTTGCTTTTTCTTTTAGAGCTTCAGCATTGCTATTGGCTAGATTTACAACCTGGCGATCTTTCAGGGTGACACAGAATGGTAGGTGTCGTGGTGCCAGGTTCGCCAGCCCACTTAAAAGAGCTTGGGAGCCAGTTGGGTCGGTCAGATCGGTGAGCACTACCATCAGTGAACGCCCTTTCTGCGCTGAAGCAAAGTAGGAGAGAATGCCGGCATAGTCTGGCTCTACCATGCGTGGTTCGATAGCAAAGGTGGCCTCGAGTATGCGGTTCATATTGAGTTTCCCCCGCTTTGGCGGTAAGTAGAGCAGGGGTTTGTCGGCAAAAATGCCAATGCCCACTTGATCGTTATGGGTTAGACCAGTGAGTGCCAGGCAGAGGGCGGCATTGAGAGCCCGGTCAAAGCGAGTGAGTCCATCTAGATCGCTTACCATCATGCGACCAGCGTCAACCAAAATTAGTAGTCGTTGCTCTTGCTCTGTTTCGTAGGTACGTACTACTGGTCGATCTCGCCTGGCGGTAGCATTCCAATCTATAGCCTTGCTGTCGTCACCGACGGCATACTCACGCAAGGAGGCAAACTCAGTACCTTGACCGCGTTTCTTTTGATGCAGCTCTCCTAGCTCTGATGAATGTGAGAGCTTAACGGAAAGCTCATGCAGGGCTTTTAGATCGCTGAAGACTTTTACTTCTTTATCTAGGTCAAACTTGACCTCGCGCCAGATCAGGCCCAGAGCGCTTAAATAGCGGACATTTAATTTGCCAAATTTATAGGAGCCACGTCGCCTTGGCTGCAGTGTGTAGCTAATGCTTGTGCTCTGATTGCCTTTCAGTTGACAGCTGAAAATTGGAACAACGCTGTTACCCCCGATTGCTATGGCACTGGGCGCATCGTCTTTTACTTCGCATTTTAGCGGTGTCTGTCCCTTATAGTTAAGTTCGATGCTTACTTTATTTTCGCGGCCAATGGAGAGCCGCTCTTCTACTTTTCTTGTGGCGGTAATGGTACTGGTGCGCGGGGTAATTTGATACTCAACAACTATTGCAATCAATAAAACTATATCTATTGCTAGTCCTAGTTTTGTTAGTTGCGACGCGAAAACGGGGAACCATGCCGCCGCTGTGAATGGCACCATAGCTAGTATCAATATTAGGTATAGCCGTGCACTTGCGGTCAAAACTTATTTTCTCGCTTTTATCTAGGCACGGGTACTTGTCGCAGGAGGTTGGCGATTACTTGGCTAACGGTGACGCCATCGAGTTCTGACTCGGCCGTGAGAATCAAGCGGTGGCGTAGTACTGGCTCGGCCACGAATTTGATATTGTCTGGCGTGACAAAGTCGCGGCCTTCGATTGCGGCATGAGCCTTGGCCGCTGCCAGCCACGCTAAGCCGGCTCTTGGGCTGGCGCCCAGGGAAACATCAGAAATATTGCGTGATTTAGCTGTTAGTGCCACTAAATAATCGAGGATACTTTCTTCAACTTTGACATGGCTTAAAAACTGACGGCATTTGATGATGTCAGCTTCAGTACAGACTGCTTCTAGCGGCGTGGAGAATCGGGTGTAGTGCCCCGATTGCCAGTTGCGTAACATCTGCTTTTCGGCATCGCCTTCTGGGTATGAAATCAGAATTTTGAGCATAAAGCGATCGAGCTGCGCTTCGGGCAAAGGGTACGTACCTTCAAATTCAACGGGGTTTTGAGTGGCGACCACCATAAACAGATCGGGTAGTTTGTGGGTTTGACCATCAAGAGTGACCTGACGCTCTTCCATCCCTTCTAGCAGTGCTGATTGCGTCTTTGGCGGTGTGCGGTTGATTTCATCGGCTAAGAGCATGCCCGTGAAGATTGGGCCTTTTCGTAAGCTGAAAGTGCGAGAGGTAAGATCGTAGACGTTGGTACCGAGGATGTCAGAGGGGAGCATGTCTGGAGTGAGTTGCACTCGACCAAAATTTGCTCCGACCAGGGCGGCGGTGGTCTTGACGAGCATGGTTTTGGCTGTTCCTGGCACACCTTCGAGTAAGACATGGCCATCGGCTAGCACTGCCGTTAACAGTTGATCAATGACGCGATCTTGGCCGACTATGTTCTCGCTTAAAGCTGAGCGCAAACGATCAAAAGTTTCTTTGACTTGGCGCAGCTCTTCGTTATTAACGGTCGGTACTGCTGGTTGCTGCATCTTGTCCCCTGTTTAACTGTTTACTTGTCATCTGCTTGTCGACTCTCTGAGATATCTTATCGCAAGACTCAACAAGCTCTATCAACTGGTCGTCACTCAAATCTTTATTGCTTATAGCTTTTTCGCATTGATCGGCAATTATTGCCATTGCTGATGTTTGCTCGCTGCTATTGGCTTTTAACTCTTCCTGCAAGCGTTGGTTCGATTCGTGGGGCGAAATCTGTAAGAACTTGCATAATTTAAGCCTGGCGTTTTGCCAAATTATTTCAATTACTGCTTGTTTGGCCCTAGCCCTCATATAGGTATTCGATAGGCCATTAATGTGCTCAAGGTTAGATATTTGGCGGCTCACTTTTATTGGCGTTATGGCGCCGAAACGCTGATTGGTACTGAGCACAGCCACCAATAAGATCAGGGCGATTTGGGCTAAAACGCAGCCGGCCGGACCGCGCAGGAAGTAGTAAAAGACGTTGATGCCTTGACTTAGTCCGTGGCAGCGCTCATCGAAGTAGATGTCTCCGTCAGTGGTGGCGATCCAGTTGTATATAAATTGGAAGTTAGACCAGTATTGGCTCTGGTTAATTTGGCGGTTACTAATGAGGCTAGGGCAGCTGGCTATTAAAATTTTACCTTTGCCATAGTCTTTCTCTGCAATAACGCAGGCCCCGTCTACGGTGGCAATTTTGCGCCCGCCTTTTATGCTGTGATCGGCTGACACCGTAAGCTGGCGCAGGTGATCGTAGAAAGGGACATCAAAGCGAGGATCTGTTTTTTTATTAGTGGCTGGTGGTTCCAGCTGCTTCACTGTCATCGTTGCCTTGTCTAAAAGCCGCCTTGAGGTGCGCAGAACAAAGCTATCTAAATAGATAAGGTAATTGCCGCGCTCGACCCATGAAAGAATTTCTTCCACTTCAAAGTTAGCCAGCGACTGATCTGGGCTAACAACTATGAGCACACCGTGAACTAGCGGTGTGGGCTGCAATGCCGATAGTTTGCTGGCGCTGTTCTGGCGCTCTTGTTCAGATTTCTTTGAGCCGCCTAAAATGCGGTAGGGTAACTCCCAGGTCTTTACTTGCCTCTCGGGGCTGAACACTTTTTGTAGTAGCTCAAAGCAAGCGCTCATGCCACTTGGTCTTAAATTAGTAGAGGACGCCCAGCTGCGAGTCTCGGGCATAATCTTGTTGAGCTGTTTGTCGCTGGACACACTGGCGTAAACAAGCAGCCCGCAGACAACTAGCAGCGCTATCACTTGTAAGAGCAGTTCGCGTTTTAAGTTAGTATTAGTTTTAGGATTACTTATGTTTGCGCTCACAATTGCCCCTCCCCTTGCTGGGAGCTGGCTTTGATTTTTGCTGCTGCATTTTCAATGTCAGTGAGTAAATTGAGGCAGTCGATATAGTCGCTCTCTTCTGCTTCTTTGTTGCCAAACCAGATTAGTTCGACAGTGTCCACCAGGGGGCGGAAATGCTTAGCAATAGTCGGTTTTTGTTTGAGCGTATAAAAGTATTCGTAATTGGTTTTTGTGGGGGCGAAGACAGCAATTTTGTTTTCATCAAGTAGGTGCAAGCAACTCATGTAAAGAGCTCGGCAGGCTTCTTTTGTTGATTGCTCTTGCCGCAGCTGTGCGGCGAAGGTGCGCCAGCCACTACTGTCAAGTTCGCTTTCTCTAACTATAAGCTCACCCTGTGCGCGTTTTCGCTGGGCATCGAGAAAGTTCATTCGACGCACGATGACAATGGCTACCACCGCCACTGCTACCAACGCTACGATCACCACCAATGTCTGTAATAGGTCGCCAACTAGTTTGGTGTCGCTGCTGCCCGTCTGGGGAAGCTCGATCATGTTGAGAAGATCGTAAATGGCTCTGATGATACTGGAAATTATTTCTTGGATTTTGATCAGGAGCCCAGGCGGCTGTTGATAGTCGTAGTCTTTCGCTACTGCGGCAATTTCTTTGGCGATGTTTTTTGCATCCATCTTCTATTGAAGCTCTAGTTCGCTGTTGTTTTCTGCCTGCATTACTTGCACTCTTTCGATTAAATCAAGGCCCTCTTGTCGCATGCGCAGATCGCAATAGTAGAGGCCAAAGCAGGTAAAGCTAATTGGCGTGACAATCATGCTGACAAGCTGTTCCCATACTTGCGACACAATCTGCATGTAAATTGGCAGTTCGGTGGCCGAATGGTGAGTTCCGGTGGCAATGCCCTGGCTCACACTGTGCCCCACTAAAATGATGATCAGGGGCAAAGATAGTGGATAAGCTAAGAGTGCAACAGCGCTTGTTGTTAGAAAATAGAACAAAATCGAACGGAAGAAGGAGCGAGAGGAGAGGGCGAGGGCGTGAGAAATCAGTGTACCGAGATCGTCTTTTTCAATGGCAATGCCAGATAAGGACATGTGGCCAACCACGCTGACAAAAAGAAGGGTGAGGAAGCCTGAGCAGATACTGATAGTTAGGCCAAATACACCAGCGACTAAGAAGACTCCCTTTCCAGCAAAGAGCGCTACTGAAATACCGATGGCAACTGCGAACATCAGCATCACCAAAATTGTTGCGGCAAAAGCGGCCAGTGTGAGGCCGATGAGAGAGCCCAGCCTGGTTTTGGCGTATTTGTTAGCTTCGATGTAGTCTGGCGCAAAGCCGGTGAAGACTCGTACAAGTGCTATCAGCCGCAAGTAGAGAACAAAGCCACCGATGAGCAAAAGCAGGCCTCCGGCCAGGGCGACCAGACCCCATGTTGGCAGAGCGGCTATATCTGCGGCACTCTTTGACAAGTGGGTGAGACCGATAATAAATCCGATGCGACCGGCACACAGCAAAATTGTTGGGAAAAGCAGCACCTGAGCAATCAACTTGAGATTGATGCGGAAAATTCGAAAGGCGCGCCCGATTATGTCTCCGACTGAAAGAGGCCTGTTTGTGGTGACTATGCTTGGCAAATGGACCTCTGGAAATTCGTTAGAATTTAAGATGACGAAAACATTGTCCGGTAAGCATATTATTTTACAAGTATTTTGGGGAACTTTTTATCACTTAACCACCGCGCCGTGTTGGATTTCTCGCCAGCGCTAGCGCTTGATATCGCTGGGCTTTATTATCGGTCAGGTGCAGGCGTTAATTATCAGTCTTGCTCTTTTTTACAACCAGCTTTTGCTTATAAATCGGCTGTGGCGCTCGGTTGGATATGCCTTAGTATGGGCATAGCACTGTTGAGCTAGTAGAACCACTGTATTGTTCATGTTATGGTTGATTTTATAAGCTTTTACTTGAGAGCGTTGGAGCAGTATGAACAGTCCTTTGGTGCAAAAACTGACCGGTGTGAGGGATCTAAAGAGGATTCTCGAAACCACCGTTAAGGACTTGGGCGACCACTTTTCGGCCGACGCTTGTCAGATTTTGCTGAGCAATCCGCTCGACCCGAATGTTACTTCGATTTGTGAGTATCGCTCTACTGGCTCTCCGATCACTGGTCGTTCCACGACACTTCCTCTGGTTTTGCAAGGGCGCACTTTCGGTTCAATGACCATGAGTCGCTCGGTTGATGTAACGCCCGATGAACTGAACATGATGCGTGTGGTTTTGGGCGAATTAGGCGATATCATCCGTCTTGCTCAGATTAACGACATAGTTCAGCGAGATACTTTCCGCGATACGTTTTTAGTTGAAATCGGTAACCTGATGACCTATTCCCTTGGAATAGGTGACGCACTTTTTATGGTCGTCAATATTTTAGGTAAAGCTCTCAATGTCAGTCGCTGCTTGTTTATCTGTACCGATGATCAACAGGCTGGTTGGAAATGCTATGAGTTTTGGCAACAAGACAAAGTGCAAAGTTTGCAGCAGTGCTACTGGCCTTCGGCTGATTCGGCCTTGGTGGCGCAGACCTTACTGGCTCGTGAGCCACTGAAGCTTTTTGAAGGGCAGCAAAACTCATATGTTTCTCCAGCCCAAGAAGAGTTGCAGCTAATTGGCGCTAAGTCGTTACTGGGTGTTTCTCTGCGGAGCCAGGTTGGCACCCATGGTTGTGTAATTTTGCAGCAATGCGATTACCGTCGCGCTTGGACACGCAACGAAATCGATATGGTGCAGAGTGTTGCTGATAAAGTGGCAGAGGCTTTGAACAAATTGCCTGCCGAGAAGAAAGCACGCGAACCGATTATGCAACTGCACCAGCGTATTGTTAATACGCCTACCGCTGAAGCTAGTAAGTCGGCCATTGATGTCCGTCGTGCTCTGAAGGGTGCCTTGGGGCAGCAAGTAATTTCGCAAGCTAACAAGACTGGCCAGATCACTCCGCCGCCAGCCGCGAAGGTAGCTCAAGCTCCGCCGAAACCAACCCCTACTCCTGCTCCTGCTCCTGCTCCAGCGCCAGCGGCGACCCCAGCTCCTACGCCGGCAGCTACTCCTACTCCCGCTCCAGCGGCGACCCCAGCTCCAACACCAACACCAGCTCCAACACCAACACCAGCTCCAACTCCTGCACCAACTGCGACACCAGCTCCGCCGACTCCTGCGGTATCGGCGCCGGCCGCTTCTACTTCTTCCAGCCCTGCTGCTCCAAGTAGCGTGCCTACTTTTGATCGGGTCGCTCAAGTTCAGGCGCAGGAAGTTACTGGCGAAATTAAGTCACCACAGACGGTGGCTCGTCCGGCTGCTCCTGAGTCGAAACCTGCGACCAATGATTCCATAAAACCTACTTTCACCTCTGTAAGACCTAGTCCATCTATTGAGCAGAACCTGCCAACTGGCGATTATCTGTCTCTTATACACATCTCCGAGCCCACGAGACCGTACTAGATCTCGTATGCCGTCTTCTGCTTGAAAAA
>CAJXZK010000212.1 GCA_913063055.1 uncultured bacterium | reverse complement strand
TTGGCAGTAATATGGGTTTCGCCAACAGGCTTAACTACTGGGGTCTCCACCACTGGCTTGGCAGTAATATGGGTTTCACCAACAGGCTTAACTACTGGGGTCTCCACTACTGGCTTGGCAGTAACATGTGGAACTTCGGCAACTTTAGGTGTCACTTTGGCAGCGGCGCTCTCGCTGCCAGCAAAAGCACGTGTATTGCCAAAATTATGATCTAAACGGGCAGCCAATGACTCGTTCGCGGGGCTAAAAATTGATTTTAGAGTCTCACCAATTGGCTTTACTGTCGAAAGAATGGTGTTGGGCTTCACTGTTGTTTCAGCGACCTTGGGCACCAAGCCTTCGGGAATACGCTTTGTACCGGCCAGCGCAAGATCATCGATAGATTCTTTGCCCACTGTCTTCAAAACAGCCCCGGCATCACGAACCAGAGTTTGGGCTACTGCAGTTCGTCCCAAGGCTTGCTCGGCGCCCACCAGTGCTTCAGTACGAGCACCGACCCGACCAACAGTGTTAGCACCGCCGAGTCCGGCTGTACCCAAGGTGAAGGCTAAGCCGCCGCTGAGGTGAGCTATGCCCAGGACATCTCCACTCTTTACGGTCTGATAAGCCTTTACAGTCTGGTCTTTGACGCCAGTGACCGTGCGCACGGGATCTTTGACCACATCATATAAATTGAGGGCGATGTTCGAAACAGTCCCACCCTTAGTCGAGTCATGCCGCGTGACGATAGCGGCAGTGCTAATACCTGCGTCTATAGCGCCAGCGGTGAAAGCACCAGCGGTATCCAAAAGACTTGGAGTTTTAGTCTTAACTTCGGCACGTTTGGTGGGAGTAGCCATTAGTGAGTCGAGCAAAGGATTGGCAGCCGCAACCGAGGGCTTGTTGGAGTCCTCTGGCTTATCTCTGCTGGCTGATGTATTTTGGGGCATCGACTGACTTAAAAACCTATAATCAACTTGCGCCTATGGGTCTATACCGGTTGCCAAGAATTTAGACAAATTTCTCATTTTTCTGGTCGTTGTTCGATGGGGGAACCACGATAAAAGCCAAAAAAGTCGGCAATAGTGGTAATTTGTTTCTACTTTCAGCAGTCAGTTTGTCCATCAAGCAAACTAATTACAACTTATATATCCCCTCGGCGCCGGCGTTCTAAACGCCATTAAGGCCTAAAAGCCAGTTGCCAAGAGGATCCTGAGGATTCCCTTTCGCCAATGTATCTAAAAGAGAGCCTGGACAACATACTAGCCAAAGACCCAGCCGCTAGAAGCCGCCTTGAGGTAATTTTGTGCTATCCAGGCTTCCACGCCTTGTTTTTCCATAAAATTGCCAATGCTCTCTGGAAGTCGGGTTTTCGCACCCCTGGGCGGTTAATGTCCCATATTGGACGAGTCTTCACCGGCATTGAAATTCACCCCGGTGCCACAATCGGCCGAAGAGTCTTCATAGACCACGGCATGGGCGTGGTTATCGGCGAGACGGCGGAAGTCGGTGACGACTGTGTCATATACCAGGGTGTCACCTTGGGCGCCGGGGCCGCAGCCAGACAAGGAGCTATGTCTCGCGACACTAAACGCCACCCCACACTGGGCAAAGGAGTTATTGTCGGCAGCGGAGCCGAAATCCAGGGAGCAATTACCGTAGGCGACAATGTCCGGGTAGCATCACGCTCAATTGTGCTCAAAGATGTGCCTGATAATTCTGTAGTCGTAGGGGTCCCGGGACGGGTTATCTACCGCAATGGTGAGCGCGTGGCACCAGAGAAGCCTCAAGAAGACGTACCTGACATCGAGGCTCAGGCCATAAAGTCGCTGCATAGCAAGCTTTCAGAGCTTGAGTGCACGGTTAGAGACCTCAAAGGCAAGCTCAAGCAGCAGAGCAAAGAACTGGAACAATTCAAAGACAAAGTTTGCCCAGAACTTACCTTGGACATTAATGACCCGGCCAATTCGGGTATTAACTCAAGTGTTGACCTTAAGTCAGTGGACCAAGACCCAGTCGATGTATTTTTGCAAGGAGCAGGAATCTGACAATATGAGTTAGAGACTGCGATAACGGGTAGAATAACTTTGGTTCTGAGATAAAGACGGAGAAAGGATTCGCATGGCGGTTAGCGAGCTTGAGAGAGCATTCGGTACTCTTTCCGAAGCCCTAAATTTGACTGAATCGGAGATTTCCGAGGAGATCAAAATTATTGAGCAACAAATTGAAGAGTTAAAAGCGAGAACCATTGAACTTGTGGGCAAACAAGAAACACTGGCACACGATAGGGCATCTATATCTGAGATGGTCAATCGATATTGTGACACCGAGGACGGTGCATCTTAACCATTTTGGCGTAAGATAAGTCGATCCAAACTAGATTAAGCTAGGAAATACCTTCACAATGTCAGGTTCCTGTCCCTACTGCGGCGCAAAACTCAATTACGGGATTAAGTTCTGCGTTGTCTGTGGGCGGCCTATAAACGGCCAAGACAGCGGGAAAGCCAGCAAAATGGCAGGTGGTATGCGCTCGGGTATTCGCCCGGCCGACGTCACGCGCCGCCTTGACGACCTGATGACGGTGGCAAGATTTAAGCATTCAAAGCGCACCACCACCTTAGACAGCAATATGCGCTGGGTGTCTCTTAACTTCGTCTCTGTTGCTCTTGGTATCGCCCTGTTTTTCTGTGCCGTGAAAATCAGTCTCGATGGCGGCTTGGTCAAGAAAAGTGATAAGGCCATCACGCCACTAGCAGCGATTTTGACAAAACTTGGCCTAGATGGCATTGGCAAGAAATCTACTAGTGATGCTGTCAAACCAGACAGTGCCAAAGCGTCAACGAAAAAGTCGAAAACGAAAAAGTCATCGAACAAAAAGAATCGCTAAATCACTTGATAGTTCAGTTAGTCAATTAGCCTGATAATGCCATGCTCAAGCAGTAGCTCAAATTGCTCGTGCGTCCATTGCTTCTTCACCTTAGGTGAATGGCGCAGACTAGCGCGAATCACTTTGTCACCAGCCCCGGTTACTTCATAGATATATTCTTTTTCGAAAAGCGGAGGCGCTTTGACGCCAAGTAGCTGGCCCTTGGCGAAGTTCAAATCGTCCATGACTAGACAGCAGTAACTAAGTGTCTGCCCAGCTCCACTTTCAGCCCTTCAGAGGTATGCTCAAAGAGCTGATAAACCTTAGCGTCACGCATTAGCTTCTCGACAGGATACTCGCGAGAAAAACCGTAGCCACCATATATTTGCACCGCATCGGTGGTGACTCGCATCACCATTTCTTGGGCAAAGGCTTTGGCACAAACAGCTTCGCTGGTCGATACAACACCTTGATCGGCCAGCTGGGCGGCCTGATACACCAACAGCCGCGCAGCCTCTATATCTTTCGCCATGTCAGCCAACATAAAGCTAATGGCTTGATGCTGAGCAATAGCCACGCCAAAAGTAAATCTCTCTTTGGCATATTTAAGTGCATGGTCAAGGGCGCATCGAGCGACCCCGACCATTCCAGCAGCAATCAAAGCGTAATTGCGAGTGAGAGCGAGGCGATACATGTGTTCGCCCTCCCCTTCGGCCCCTAAGAGTGCCGAAGCCGGTAAATAAACCTCATCCAGCCGGGCAGAGCTAATCACCTGGGCGCGACGTCCCAGACTCGCGGCTCTATCGCCGAAATCAATATCGTCATCGGCACCAACCAAGAAGTAGCTAAAGCGTTCTTTACTACCTAAGGCCTGACCACGGCCAGTCACTTCACGACGATCTTCACTGGCAGCAACAAGGTACCACTGGGCGATACCGCCGTTGACAAAAGCAGGGTGCTTGCCACTCAAGACAAATTGCTCCCCTTCCTTACGGTAGAATACCCGACCACTTTTGATTCCACCCGACATGCCGAATCCAGCCAAGCAAGCTTCTTCCATCAGAGGGGAGAGGAACTTTGCTTTTTGCTCATCGCTACCAAAATCGATAACGAACTGCTGCGCAATAGAAGAAGCCTCAACACTGCCAGCGATACCACTACAGCCGTAGGCCAATTCTTCTGCAATTAAGCAATTATCGAAACAGCTGAGACCAAGACCGTTAAGAGCCTCAGGCACGCATGCATTTGCTAGACCTGTTTGCCAAAGCTTGTCAAAAATATCACCGGCAAAATCGGCCGACTGGTCATACTTATGAGCCTGGGCCGCTATTTCTCGAGCAGCGAAATCGCGAGCCAACTTTTGGTATTCCTGCTGCTCTGAAGTCAATTGGTGGCTGATCATGATTTACCTGGCTAAACTCTTGTTTGATGTAGACATATATTGTAGGACTGCTAACAATTAGCATCTTATTATCGAATTAAGGCGCGACATCTTGGCAAGTAGGCAATTGTCTAGAACCCCGCTGCCTGGTGCTTTGAAGGTCAGGCTAAAAAAATCTTCATGCCCGTGTTCAAGACTGCTAGCTAAAGGGGCGACTTACCGCTTGACCATTGGAGCAGAGAAGGGCATCATTACACTGTCAAGTGAAAATCAAAACCAGCAGGCCAATTCGCAGCCAAATATGAACGTCATTGTTGCTCCTTCAATTTTATCGGCCGACTTTTCCCGCCTGGGAGAAGAAGTTCGCCGCGCCGAAGCAGGCGGAGCAGACTGGATACACGTTGATGTAATGGATGGCCACTTCGTTCCCAACTTAACCATTGGCGCCCCTGTGGTCAAATGCCTCAAAGGCGTGACCAAATTGCCGCTCGATGTTCATTTGATGATCAGCGATCCTGATAAATATCTTTCTGACTTCGCTAGCGCTGGTGCCGACTACATCACCGTGCACCAAGAAGCGTGTCATCACTTACAGCGCACCTTATCGCATATTCGCTCACTGGGCAAGAAAGCCGGTGTAGCGCTCAATCCGGCCACCCCTGAAGATACTCTCAAGTATGTTTTACAAGACCTCGACTTAGTCTTAATTATGTCTGTAAACCCAGGCTTTGGTGGTCAAAAGTTTATCGCTGAAATCTTACCCAAAATCGCCAATTTGAGAAAAATGTTTGACGAAGCTGGGCGTCCAGAAGTAATAATTTCAGTTGATGGTGGTATCAATGCCGATACCGCCAGACAAGTAGTGGCCCATGGCGCCACGGCCATGGTAGCTGGCAACTTTGTCTATGGTGCAGCCGATTTAGGCAAAGCAATTCAAGATTTAAAAGCCGCGGGAAAGAGTGCCCCCGTCAAAGAAAAAGCAGTGCTCAAGTAGTAAGGAGAAAACAATGACCGAGTCGTTGAACATGACTAAGCGTATACCGGGAGTACTGGCACTGACATTAGCAGTGGCAACAGTGTTATCGACTCAATTCGTTTTTCCTGGCAAGGCAATGGCCGCCTATGATGATCTTTTCGTCGACACCTCAGAGATTGGGCAAGATCACCACGGAGTTGTGAGCTCTGACCAGTTTCTTGAGCTGGGCGTTCCTTCAGCTAACGGCCTAAGAATCGAAGGCGAGCAATCAATGCGCCTTGGCAAATTAGACCGGGCAATTATGGTGCTGCAGCGTTCTGTTGAACTGGCACCGGCCGATATGGACGGCCGAATTCTTTACGGTGAGGCTCTCGAGAAAAAGCTCATCAAGCAAAAAGACCGCGACCCAGCTCTCTACAACTATGTCATCAAGCAATGGCTATTTGTGGCTAAAAACGCTGAATTTGCCGATCAAAGCATGCAGGGCTTCAACCACCTTCTTAAAGTCTGTGGCACAGTGCCGAAGAAATGGGAAAAAGAGAAGAAATTCTTGGCTCGTGTGCTTATTCCTGAAGACGGAACTGCCCCTGTCAAGCTGGGACGCCGCACTCAAACTACTATGTAGTTTTTCTGCGCAGCAAGCGTTTGACCAATTTAACTAAATCGATGGTGCTAGCAACGGCACCCCAAATTGCAATGAGCAGTCCAAGGTAGAGCCATGCCCAGGGCGAATGCATTGTGATCAAGTGCTGCTTCATCAGCAGTACTTCACCGACAAATTTATCACTCTCTAAATGGGTCAATACCAGAAGAAAGAAACCAATAAAGGCGTTAGAAAGTCCAAATAAGAGGGTCAACCAAGATTGCCTGGCTAGCACGAGCAAGGGCACGAAGCCAAGCAAGAGTAATGAGTCTGGTAGCCAGATTAGTGCACTGGTGGACGGTACTTGGAAAGCTAGAACAATACTGAGAAGCCAAAGCGCAGTAGAAAGCACTGTCGCTACTAGCGATTTCTTGCTCGTCTTCTTTGCACTAGCCATCAAATGGCTGACCCAAAGTCAAAGTCATTCTCACAGCATCAAGAACAATGGCCATCTCAAGCGGAACATCCGTGCTCTTCTTGCAAGAGGCGACAACTTCGTTAGCAAAGCCGATTTTATCGAAATCTCCTAAACCGCGATCTCGATATATTTTGTTCAAAGCATCTTTGCGTCGACCGCTCTCGGGCAAGGCAAACTCGCACTGAGACAGTGTTTGTCCAAATCTTGCCAAATGCTCTTCGAGCAAATAGAGCAACTGCTCATAGGAATAGCTATCTTCTAGTTCCACCACCGCCAGTGATACCAGTTGATCACAATCGCGCAGTGCATCCTCAATTAACTCAGCTGAGTGTTCCGCGTCACCGTCAAGCACACAGACAATAGGCAAGCGCACTGTATCTTTAATTGTCAGATAGCGCCGAGCTACTTGTTTAGCACCGCCACTGGCAATAACTTCCACGCCTAGCTGACTAAAGGACAGACCAGACAAGCGAGCGAAATGAGGCAAGACGATGGCCTCAGTTTGTCCTTCTACCAGGAGCAAAAGATTTGGTCTTAGCTTGCCGGCGAGCTTCTTGGCACACTCATAAACTTTGTCTGCCAAAACTTCAACAGGCAGAAGTGGCAGAGCGGCATGACCAGAGGCCAAAGCATCAGCCTTCAATTCTCGGAAAATCTCCTGAACTAGAAGCACCCGCTCTAGATCTTCTTTCTTTTCGGTCTGGTTGAGGCTTTCCCACTCGCTAAAGCGCCAATCTATAGTGGCTAGAAGACAAGCGCGCAACCATGCTTGAGCAGCACGAGAGCAGCCCTGTCCAAGGAGTTCAAGCAAAGCTTGCATTTTGGCGCTGAGCTGCACTTCGTCAGTGATGTGTTGATACTGCTGATACCAAATCGTCAAAGCAGTTTCACTGAAGACCCGCAAATCATCAAGTGCTATAGCTAAGCTGAGAATTTGCGAAAGACTCGGTTCTTCAACATTTTGCGGGCCAAAGATTTGCCCGAAAGTCTTTGCCAGAGTTAAATAGTTACTTTCAATTGAGCGTAAAATCGGCTTGGTATCAGGGTTCTTAGCACATTGCTTGGCGACAGTCTTACGCATTCTGGCAAAGCGACTGGCAGGTTCTTCAAAGGCAAGTTGCCTTAAGGCGGCAACGAACAGTTCGTTTACATCTGGTTTGCGAAAAACTATCTCTTCACATGTCAAACTTCGTAATTACCCCTTTCTAAACCGCCGACCAACCTATAGTCTAGTAAGTTCGCTCTTAGCAAGCAAGCTAAACTGACGGCGATGTAAAAAGAGAGTTGTAGATGTCCTCTTCGACAGACGAGCCTGAAATCTCGCCTGAAATTGAATCTAGCGAGATTAACTCCACCGACCGACTGGTGAGCGGCTCAACTTGGGCTGCCATCTGGCACATGAGCTGGCCCATGATGGTGCAAATGCTAGTGATTTCATCAGCTAGCTTTGTCGATATCTGGGTGGCCGGTAAACTTGGTTCTGAAGTACAGGCAGCACTCGGCATCTGCAATCAAATCTGGTTTCTGATGCTGCTTTTGACCGTAGCTCTATCTTCAGGAACCATGGCTCTGATCAGTCGTTTCTGGGGAGCTCGCGACTATAGCCAGGCTGTAGAAGCCGGTCGGCAGTCACTGATTTTTTGCATATTGTTTGGGGTGCTCTCGACTCTAGCTGGGTGGGGCGCCGCAAAACCACTGTTGGCCATGGCTGGAGCCAGCCCCCACGTGCAAGAACTGGGCTGGCAGTATCTATCGATAGACCTCCTGTCACAACTACCGTTTACTGTGGTCTGGACAGCACACTCGATGTTTCGTGCCATAGGCAATTCCAGAGTGCCTTTGCTCAACTGGTTTTTCATGGCAGTGGTAATTATTGGTCTAGATTTTTTCCTCTGTCTAGGCTGGCCTCAGTTAGGGGTCTCAGGCATCGGCTGGGCTTGGCTTGCTGGCGGCTTAGTGGGCATGTCACTCAATCTCTATCTCTTATCAAAGTCTGACCTGGCAGGCTCACTCAATCTCTGGCCAGCGATCAAAGGTGGCTTGACGAAAGAAACAAAGGAATGGATCTGGCGTATTTTGAAAATAGGCATTCCCACCTGCATTCAAGATCTAGCCTGGGTAATGGGCAATTTCGCCCTCTTTCTCATTTTCGCCATGACTAAAGACCCTACGGCCTGCCAGGCGGCCTGGACCATAGGTTTCAGAGTTGAAGAAATGCTTTGTACCCTGCCCCTGCATGCTCTAGCTACCTCAATCGGCACAATTGTTGGTCAGAACCTGGGTGCAAAGAAGCCAGAGCGCGCTGAAGCGACGGGCTGGCAGGCCATGAAAATTGGCTTGGCTATTGAATTTCCCACGGCCCTAATCATGTTTATTTTTGCCACACCAATTGCCCGCATGATGAGCAGTGAGCCCAATGTGGTTAGCTGCACTGCCGATTATTTCCGTATCGTTGGTCTCTCTGAGCCACTGACGGCTTGTTGGATAGTATTGTTTGGTGCACTGACTGGGGCCGGCTACACAAAATGGCCAATGTGGATTGGCATACTTTGTCTAACCGTGGTGCGACTACCACTAGCCTTTTTGCTCACCACTAAATATGGTCTTGCTCTCGGCCCACCGGGCATCTGGCTGGGAATTGCCGCCTCCTCATCAATCATAGGATTGCTAGCAGTCTGGCGCTTTAAGTCGGGTGTCTGGAAAACACAGCAAGTCTAAAATTTAGAATTTTGCATTGAACTTTAGCGAGCTCGGCAACGTCTTAAGAAGAAGACTGGCTGACTGCGCTGAGGAAGATGCAATGAAAAAAGGAAAGACAGTGCAATTAAGCACTTTACTCGATTATCAAATTCCAAAACTTAAGCTCTGTCTCGTGAAAGAAGAGATAAACCTCAAACCACCATTTCCGGCCATAAAATCGGCCGAAGATGCAGCTTCTCTACTTAGGCCTTTGCACTTTGCCTCCGAAGAACATTTTGTCAGCCTACACCTCAATACTAAGTTCGAAGTAATCGGCCTACACGAAGTCTCCCACGGTACCCTCTCGGCCTCTCTGGTTCATCCACGAGAGGTATTTAAAGCCGCGCTGGTTGCCAACAGCTACGCCATTCTAGTCTGCCACAATCACCCATCTGGAGCCAAGCTGACCCCCTCCAAAGAAGACTTCGAAACCACCAAGCAGTTAATAGCAGCAGGCAAAGTGCTGGGAGTAAGCGTACTTGACCACCTAATTCTTGGCCTGAAAAACACAATAAGTAATGCCGCTAAGAGGGGTAAAGAGCATTTTGAAATATTTAGTTTCCGCGAAAATCATCCAGAAATCTGGGACTGTTAGCAACTTTCAAGTATGATTTCGGTATGACATTTACTGAAAAAAGAAAAACGGCCGTAGTTAAAATCGGCAACAAAGAGATGGGCGGCCCTTGCCCCGTATTGGTTCAATCTATGACCAATACGCCCACTGAACACCCGCAGGCCACTGCCGATCAAGTAATCGAGTTAGCTGACGCTGGCTCAGAAATTGTGCGCATCACAGTCAACACAAAAGAAGCTGCCAAAGCTGTGCCAAAAATCGTTAGCTTGCTAGAGAAGCGAGGCTATGACACACCGCTGGTGGGAGATTTTCACTATAACGGTCACCTGCTACTTTCTGAGTTTCATGACTGCGCCAAACTACTAGCAAAATATCGTATCAATCCTGGCAATGTAGGCCGGGGTGAGAAGCATGACGGCAACTTCAGAGCCATGGTAGAGGCTGCTCTCAAATGGCAGAAGCCAGTGCGCATCGGCGTCAACTGGGGCTCACTCGACCAAGAGCTATTGGCAAAGATGATGGACGAAAATGCTTTGCTGCCAGAACCTAAAGATGGTCACGAGGTATTGATTGATGCCATTGTCGAAAGCGCTTTGTCATCAGCGGCGGTGGCAGAAAAATATGGTCTTAGCAAAGGACAAATTGTTCTTTCTGCCAAAGTTTCAGAGGTACGAGATCTTGTTAGCGTTTACACCCGCTTAGCAGCGAACTGCGACTATGCCTTGCATCTCGGACTGACAGAAGCAGGGATGGGCATGAAAGGCATTGTGGCATCCACTGCCGCTCTATCAGTATTACTAGCTCAGGGTATTGGCGATACCATTCGCGTAAGTCTTACGCCAGCTCCTGGTGCAGCTCGCGACCTGTCTCTTATACACATCTCCGAGCCCACGAGACCGTACTAGATCTCGTATGCCGTCTTCTGCTTGAAAAAA